>DBLF01000039.1:4050-13728 GCA_002297965.1 Candidatus Segatella papionis | reverse complement strand
TCAGAGGCCGCTGTCCGCGAGGCTGGTAAGCTCGGCATCGAGGGCAAGGACTATGTGGTACAGGATGGCGACATCATGCACTTCCGCTTCAATGTATAATGAGATGCTCGGAAGTTAAAGAAGCTCGGAAAGAGCGATAACTTCCGACAAGCTCTATAACTCTTACTATCATGATAGCAAATCTGCTCAACTATATCGTTTGGGACCCAAGCCCTATCTTGGTGCAACTGGGTCCTATCGCCATAAGATATTACGCCACCTGCTGGATGCTTGGTCTGCTCTTAGGCTACTTGCTCATGAGCAAACTCTACAAACAGCAGCAGATTCCTGAAGCAAAGTTCGAACCTCTGTTCCTCTATATCTTCTTCGGTGTATTGATAGGTGGTCGATTGGGGCATTGCATCTTTTATCAGCCAGAGTACTTCCTCACACAGTGGGACCACTTCGTCGAGATGCTCATCCCTATGCACCACATGCCCGATGGCAGCTGGAAGTTCACAGGCTATGAGGGACTGGCAAGTCACGGCGGTGTCATCGGCATGTTTATCGGCATCTGGCTCTACTGCCGCAACACCAAGGTGAGCGGCTGGGTTGTACTCGACAACATGGGTATCTGCTCGGGCATCACTGCCACATTCATCCGACTAGGCAACCTGATGAACTCCGAAATTATCGGCAAGGTGACCGATGTGCCTTGGGCATTCATTTTCGTTCGCGAAGACCAATATCCACGCCATCCAGGTCAACTCTACGAGGCATTGGCATATTTCTGCTTTTTCCTCATCATTCTCTTCATCTACAAGAAGAGAGGTCCCAAGACGGTGGGAACTGGTTTCTACTTCGGACTTTGCCTCACCCTTATCTTCAGCTTCCGTTTCTTCATCGAATATACGAAGGAGATACAGGTAGCTTTCGAGGCAGGTCTGCCTATGGACATGGGACAGATACTGAGCATCCCGCTCATCATCGCCGGTATATGGAGCATCGCCACCAGCGGAAAGAGAGCGAAAGCCTTGCAAAATAACGCTGCATAATGGCAGAAAAAGAATAATAGATAACGAAAAAGTTTCGTTCCGTGACACGGAACGTATATTCCGTGCTTTGGAACGGCCGTTCCGTGTCACGGAATATACGTTCCAAAGCTTGGAACGAAACTTTTTTGCTATATAAGCTTAACTACTTTTACAATTCTCTTACTTCTATATCATTTTGTAATTCTCTATTCCCATTTATATAATAAGGTATGAAAAGAAACATTATCCTCATCATTCTCTCAACATTCCTATTAGCCAGCTGCGGCTATAAGAGAGAACCAGCATCATCCAAGCAAGCAGGTGGCAAGGACAATCTGCCCCGAAACGTACGACTCATCGCCACTACCCCTGTCAAAGATCAAGGCGAGAGCGACCTCTGTTGGGCTTACGCCATGCTCGCCACCATCGAGAGCGAACACATTATGAAGGGCGACTCCGTAAACCTTTCGATTGCCTACATCGCCCGAACGATGCTGCAAGAGAAAGCCATAGAGTATTATCTCGCACAAGGACAATATCCATCAAACGGCAAGAAGAGCATCGACATGAAGGGAATGGCTCCCATGCTCATACATTATATAGACAAGTATGGAGCACAGCCATACGATAGCTACGAAGACCCCAAGAACATCAACTACCGAGTGCTCTGCCGTAAAGTGGAGAAGGTTTGCGACGAAGCCATCGCACGGAAGGCTGGTTTAGACAGACTAAGGGAAGAACTAGACAATCTATTCGACCAAGAAATTGGCTATATGCCTGCCAAGCAAGTCCACATGCTAGGGGCTGAATACACTCCCCTGGAATTTGCCCATAGTGTATGTTACCCGGAGGAATACGTATCGCTTACTAGTTTCACCCACCATCCTTACCGCGAGTACTTCTCCCTAGAAGTCCCAGACAACAAGATGCACGACGCATTTCTCAACCTACCGCTCGACGAGCTGATGCTTCACATAGAGAAAGCCGTGGAGCATGGACACCCCGTATGCTGGGAAGGCGACATCACGGAAAAAGAGTTCACTAACTGCGAGGACAACTATGTTGACCTTCCTCAAAAAGAACTCCCTGTAACAACAAGTTCCAGACAAAAGGAATTCGAACAGCTTCGTACCACCGATGACCACGTAATGGAAATCATCGGCACATTCATGCGAGGCAAACAACGTTATTATGTTTGCCGTAACTCTTGGGGCAAAGGATGGGGAAACCAAGGGCGCATCTATCTATCGGAAGATTATCTTCGCCTCAAAACAATCGCAGTCGTTATGAGCGAAACTGCCTTTCTATACAACGGAAGACAACTTCCATAAGAAATATACTATATATTGCGAAGGAGCATCTTAATATATATAATGAAGAAGCATTCTATATATAATGAAGCATTTTATATATAATAAGGTATAGAAGGATAGAAGCCAAGGAATTGAAGCCGCAGAAAGAGGATTTAAGCTGCCAAAAGGAACCAAGGAAGCACTAGTAGCGAAAGTGCTTGATGTATGTCAAATATCTGCTTAATAGCACTTGTGTGCGCACACACATAGTTGACATACATCAAAAAAGCAGGTATTTTTCGCATTTTTCCCTCAAAAGATTTGGTGGGTTGCCAAAATCGTCGTACCTTTGCAGCGTCAATAAGACAAAAGGTTATTAGGTTTTTAGGTTAAGATTGTTAGTTGTTTATAGGTTATTAGTTAAAAGGTAAAAAAAGATTGTTTATTCAAGGACGACGAAAAAGAAATTTTGTTTAGGTTATTAGGTTTTTAGGTTTAAGATTGTTAGTTGTTTAGTTTTTTAGGTTATTAGTTACAAGGTAAGAAAAAAAGATTGTTTATTCAGTGAGAACAGGATAATGTCAGTAGGTTAAGCGTAACTTAAGGTAAAAGAAAAGACATGTATCGGATAACAAAAAGATGACGCCTGAGCAGGAATATGACTGCTTCGGGCTTCGCAATGGAGAGGAGCTTGAGAAAGTGACGATCTCCTTTGAGTTATGAAAAATTTGGGAATATAGCATTAAAAGTGCGCAATTTCGAGAGAATCGAAGTTGCGCATTTCTTTTTTAGCGCACACAGTAGCATTTTACGCTCATATCACCTCACTTTTATGATAATATACACTAAATAATTTTGTATTACCAACTAAAAGTTGTAATTTTGCAGAAAATAAGTTGCTTCAGAGACATCCGAGAGCCCGCTTTCAAAATGTCCAATGGCAAAACTTAATGAAAGATAATAAATAACAAGGTAATATGGCAAAACATCCACTTTGGAACGACAATTATTGGCTCCTGCTTCTGCAACTGTACCAAAAGAAGCCAATGGGAGTAAAACCCCTGTATTCTAAAGGTATAGTCGATTTGAGCTTGGAGCTGCACATCAAGCCTGAATACCTGCATGAGCAGATGTTCAAGCTGCAACGTGTCACGCCCCGCATCAAGCGGCTTTGGGACAAATATGCCGATAACCCTACCGCCCTTTCCCACGACATTGCCCTGCTACGTCAACTCAACGGGTGCGGAAATGCCAAAGATTTCTTCGCAGGCGTAGAAGTAAAAGAGTCGTTCGAGAAAGACTGGGAACCACTGCCAGAAGAGCCATCCATCACACCGGTGAAGCTCATCATCATCCTCGACCTCTATTTCCAACTCACTCCCATCACCATGGTGGCAGAGACACCAGAAATCATAGACTTGGGGAAGCTGCTCAAGGTTTCACCTACACTTATCGTCGAAGCAATGGACATTTTCTTGTATTGCGACCCGTATCTCAACAGACAAAAAGAGCCATCCAGCCACTTGCTGGAAGCTTGTAAGAACATCTGGCACAGATATGGAAACGGAAACCCAGACAAGCTGAACCAACTTGCCATCAATCTTCAAGAATACTTCAAAGAAGAACCACAACAAGGCAAGACCAAGGTAAAGAAAGCACCGAACAAGCAAAACAAAAAACAAGAAACAAAAGAGAAAAAAGAAAAGAAATAAGAATAAGCAAAAAACAAGTAACTCAAGAGAACGAAAGATATGGCTCAGAAACTCATTCAGACACAGGCACAGAAGCTACAGCAGCTACAAAAACTCTCCGCCCAGCAAATGCTGCAGGTGAAGCTCTTGGAGATGCCCCTCACCGAACTGGAAGAAAGCATCAATGCCGAACTGGACGACAACCCAGCGCTGGAAAGCGAGAATCCAGACGACATGCTCAACGAAAGCTATGATGGAGACACGCCGCTGGACAACGACTCAGACAGCGGCAATGACGACAACGGAGATGACGATGCCTATGAAGAGCAATCGGAAAAAGAAGAAAGAAAAGACGAGCTCGACCAAGCCCTGGAAAGCATCGGGAAAGACGACCAGATGCCCGATTACGACACCTCCAGGAGCAACAACCAAGACAATGCCGACTACGAAGAGATGGTGTATGGAGACACCACTTCCTTTTATGACAAGCTAAAGGAGCAGATGGACATGCAAACGCTCAGCGACACGGAGAAAGAAGTGATGGAATACCTCATCGGATCGCTCGACGACGATGGCTTGCTGCGCAAAGACCTAGACAGCATCTGCGACGAGCTTGCCATCTATCACAATATAGACGTTACGGAGAAAGAGGTGGAACACGTGCTTCACATCCTGCAAACTTTCGACCCTGCAGGAGTTGGCGGAAGAAGTCTGCAGGAATGCCTCCTGCTACAGGTAAAACGCCTGCCAAGGGGCGTACTCCGCAAGACCATGGAAGAAGTGTTCACCGACTACTTTGAGGAGTTTACCAAGAAGCACTGGGAAAAAATACAAGCAGGATTGGACCTCAACGACACCCAACTGGCCACTCTGCAAGAAGAAATCAAGAAGCTGAACCCTAAGCCGGGCGCATCGATGGGCGAGACAGAAGGCAGGAACATGCAGCAGATTACCCCCGACTTCATTGTGGACACCAACGACGACGGCACCATCACTTTCAGCCTCAACCGTGGCAACGTGCCAGAACTTACTGTGTCGCCTTCGTTCACCGACATGATAGACACCTACAAGAAGCATAAGGACAAGATGAGCCGCAGCGACAAGGAAGCCTTGCTCTATGCCAAGGAGAAGGTGGACAAGGCACAGGGATTCATCGAGGCTATCAAGCAGCGCCGACATACCCTCATCGTAACGATGAAGGCCATCATCGACATTCAGCGACAGTTCTTCCTAGATGGAGACGAAGCCGACTTGAAGCCTATGATACTCAAAGACGTGGCCGACCGCACCGGACTGGACATCAGCACCATATCCCGTGTGAGCAACGTGAAGTATGCACAAACCAAGTGGGGAATGTTCCCGCTGAAATTCTTCTTCACTGATGGTTACACCACCGAGAACGGCGAGGAGATGTCAACCCGCAAAATTAAGATTGCCTTGCAAGAGCTCATCGAGCAAGAGGACAAGAAGAAACCTTTGAGCGATGACGCTCTTGCCAAAGCTCTGAAAGAAAAGGGATTCCCTATCGCTCGACGTACCGTGGCAAAGTATCGTGAGCAGTTTGGCATCCCTGTGGCACGACTCAGGAAATGATGCCCCCAAAAGTACGTCTAAAGAGTACAATGAATACATATTTACGTTAGAGTTATGAAAGAGAAGAATATCATATTGACTGCGCGAATCATGAGCATGGTCTTCACCCCGTTCTATCTACCGATAGTGGGATTGATAGCCTTGTTCATCTTCAGCTACATGTCGCTGTTGCCGATGACATACAAACTGGTGATGCTCGCCATGGTTTATTTGCTCACCGTGGTGACACCTTCGTTGCTCATCCACCTCTACAGACTTTGCCAGGGATGGACATCCCGCGAACTGGGCAAGAAAGAGCGACGCCTCGTGCCTTACATCATCTCCATCGTGTGCTACTTCGGTTGCTTCTTCTGGATGGAATACCGCAACACACCCCGTGTCATCAGCATCATCGTGGTAGTGGCACTTGCCATACAGATGATATGCGCCTTCATCAATGTGTGGTGGAAAATATCCACCCACACAGCCGCCATCGGAGGTGTGGCAGGAGCCTTGGTCTCCTATTCCATTGCTTTCGCCTTCAACCCGCTGTGGTGGCTCTGCTTCGTCTTGATACTGGCAGGCATCGTAGGAACAGCCCGTATGATATTGCGCCAGCACTCACTATCACAAGTGGTTACGGGATTCTTGGTGGGAGTCACCTGTGCCATCTTAGTGATATAATGAGAAAAAGGAACAACCCTAGCGCTTCCTCATCCAGCAAAAAGAATATTGATAATAAAATACATAAAGAAATGAAACCATTAGTAAGCATTATCATGGGCAGTACCAGCGACCTGCCTGTTATGGAAAAAGCATGTAAGTGGTTGAACGACAACCAGATTCCTTTTGAGGTAAATGCCCTCTCCGCGCATCGCACTCCTGATGCCGTTGAGACATTCGCAAAGGGAGCTAAGGAGCGTGGCGTGAAGGTTATCATCGCCGCTGCCGGTATGGCTGCCGCCCTTCCTGGTGTTATCGCAGCTTCTACTCCGCTGCCTGTCATCGGTGTGCCTATCAAGGGTATGCTCGACGGTCTTGATGCGATGCTCAGCATCATCCAGATGCCTCCTGGGATTCCTGTGGCTACTGTTGGTGTCAACGCTGCACAGAACGCTGCCATCCTTGCAGCTGAGATGATTGCGCTCGCCGATGAGGAGGTAGCCAAGAAGGTGGATGCCTGGAAAGCTGGTCTCGGTGCCAAGATAGAGAAAGCCAACAAGGACTTGGCTGAGGTGAAATACGATTATAAGTGTAACTAAATGGATTTATTCAATTATACCCGACGTGAGTCGTCAGTGACCCACGTCGGAGCACTCGACTTGGGTGGCGACAACCCTATTCGCATCCAATCGATGACCACTACCAATACCAATGATACCGAGGCTTGTGTTCGTCAGGCTGAGGAAATCATCAAGGCTGGTGGCGAGTTGGTGCGCTTCACCACCCAGGGCTCTCGCGAGGCTGAGAACATGAAGAACATCAACGCAGGCATTCGTGCCGATGGCTACGACACACCGCTCGTGGCTGATGTCCACTTCAATCCAAACGTGGCTGATGTGGCTGCCCTCTATTGCGAGAAGGTGCGCATCAACCCAGGTAACTATGTGGATCCTGCCCGCAAGTTCATCAAGCAGGAATACACCGACGAGGAGTATGCCCACGAGCTGCAGAAGATAGAGGATCGCTTCGTGCCTTTCCTCAATATCTGCAAGGAGAACCATACAGCCATTCGCATCGGCGTGAACCATGGTTCGCTCTCCGACCGCATCCGCAACCGCTATGGCGATACTCCTGAGGGCATCGTGGAGAGTTGCATGGAGTTCCTTCGCATCTGCAAGAAGGAGAACTTCCACGACGTGGTAATCTCCATCAAGTCTTCCAATACGGTGGTGATGGTTCGCTCCATGCGCCTCTTGGTGAGCGAGATGGAGAAGGAGGGTATGAACTATCCGCTACACCTCGGCGTTACCGAGGCTGGCGAAGGCGAAGACGGTAGAATCAAGAGTGCCGTAGGTATCGGTGCTCTGCTTGCCGACGGTATCGGCGATACCGTGCGTGTGAGCCTCAGCGAGGAGCCAGCCGCAGAGATTCCTGTGGCTCGCCACTTGGTGGATTATATCGGAAAGAAACAAGGTCAGTTGATGATTCCAGGCGAGGCTTGTCCTTCGTTCGACTGGTTGCGCCCTACCCGCAGAGAGACCGTAGCCGTAGGCAATATCGGTGGCGACAACGTACCTGTAGTTATCAGCAACCGCATCAATGGCGAGAGCACCGTTTGCAGCAACGAGGATGCCAAGCCAGACTATATCTATATAGGTGGCAAGATGCCTAAGCAGTTTGTGCCAGGTCAGAGCTACATCGTCGATTACAATGTGTATGAGACCTTGAACAGCAAGCCAGAGACCACAGGTTGCAAGCTCTACCCTATCTTCCCAGCCATGGCAATGCCGCTCATCGCCAGCATCAAGGCCGACATCAAGTTCTTGACGCTTCAGTTTGGTACTCCTGCCGAGGAATACCTCACTTGTCTGAAGATGCACCCAGAGATAGTTGTGGTTTGCGTGAGCAACCATCAGAACCGCTTGGGCGACCAGCGTGCGTTAGTTCACGAGATGATGAACGCCGGCGTGAAGAACCCTGTTGTCTTCGCCGAGATGTATCAGCATAGCAAGGAGGAGAAGAGCGACTTCCAGCTGGAGGCTGCCGCCGACATGGGAGCCTTGATGATAGATGGCTTGACCGATGGTATCTGGTTGATGAACAACGGCGACATCCCTGCCGAGACTATCGACGAGACCGCCTTCGGAATCCTCCAGGCAGCCCGCTTGCGTACCTCGAAGACCGAGTACATCAGTTGCCCTGGTTGCGGTAGAACGCTCTACGACCTTCGCGAGACCATTGCCAAGATTCGCCAAGCCACCAAGCACCTCAAGGGCTTGAAGATAGGTATCATGGGCTGCATCGTGAATGGTCCAGGCGAGATGGCGGATGCCGACTATGGCTACGTAGGAGCCGGTCCTAACAAGGTAAGCCTCTATCGCAAGCAGGTTTGCATCGAGAAGAACATTCCTCAGGAAGTGGCGGTGGAGCATCTGCTCGCCCTCATCGATGGAGATAGGAAGAAGTAAAGAATCTATATCGTAAATCTATAATATAGATAGTTTATTTCATAGATTGATAAAAATAAGGTCAAGCTTGGACTTTTCAGCCTAAGCTTGACCTTATTTTTTGTCTTTTACACCATCAAGAAGAGAACAAGAGCTAGACATAATGTTATCTTTAAGTTAATCTCCCAAACCAAGCATTGCTCTTTCATAAAAAAGCAGTATCTTTGCATTTGTAATTATGATGCCAAAAAGGCATCTCTCTTGGAAAATCATCATAAATAGGAAGAATTATGGCAGATACAAAGTTACTCTTGGTGGAAGACGACGAAAACCTCGCCTACATGGAGAAAAGCTGCTTCGAAGACATCATCGGAGGATATGAGGTGAAGACCGCCGTAAACGGCAAGGAAGGACTGAAGGTTTGGCAAGACTTTCAGCCCGATGTCATCGTATCCGACATCGACATGCCTATCATGGACGGCATCGAAATGGTAAAGAAAATCCGTGAGGTGGATGGAGAGACCATCATTCTGTTTACCACAGGATTGACCTCTCCAAAAGACCTCAAGGCGGGTTACGCAGCTGGTGCCAACAACTATGTGAAGAAGCCATTCATACCTGAAGAACTTGATGCTCATATACATAGCCTCATCCAGCTGAAGGCAGGAAAGCGAAGTAAAGACTCAAGCGGCTTGGTAATATTAGGTAAACTGATTCTGGATGCCGCCCACGCCACCATCAAGAACCAAGAGGACGGTACAGAAAAAATGCTCACAGCCCGAGAGGCCAAGATTCTGGAGCTGCTCGCCGTCAACAAAAATGAGGTGGTGCGCCGAGAGGCTATACTGAGCCGCTTTTGGGGCGTGGAAGACAAGGACTATTTTGCCTCCCGAAGCCTCGATGTATTCATCAAGAAAATTCGCACCGCCATCGAGGACGAACCAAAAGTGGAACTGAAGACCATCCGCGGCATTGGCTTCAAACTCGTAGTGGAGTAAAA
>DBLF01000039.1:0-4026 GCA_002297965.1 Candidatus Segatella papionis | reverse complement strand
AAAACGAGAAAAAGAAAACATCAAGCTGATAGAAATTATGCTGAAAGCAATATTATACTATATATTACTCATTGCCGAGTTCGTCATCACAATATTCTTTGGCGGATTCCTGGCAGGACTTTACATGGCGTTAGGTGCCAATAAGGAGACCTGTGAGAACCAGGAAACATTCATGAACAACATGACTCCTTTCGTCATCGCCGTCATGCTGCTGATGATACTCATCATCTGGGGCACTTTCAGCTTTTACAAGTTCTCCAAGTTCTCATTGGGCAAGGTGGTACCCGCCCAAAAGTGGAAGGCGATGCTATATACCACCTTGCCTATCCTTGGCATCACCCTTGTCAGCTATTCAGCAATGAACTACTTCCACCTCAACTTCCTGCCTAAGGAAATGACAAACATGGGATACTTGAGTTTCCTGCCCTTTGCCTTAATGGGGTCGTTTATCTCCGCATACGTGTTTTATGGAGCCATCCAGGAAGAGCTCATTCGGTGTGGCAAGAAGAAGTGGGTGCAGTTGCTTACACTCATCCTCATGATGTTACCATCCTCGCTCATCGCAGTTACCACCAATGGCGACATCAGCCTAAACCTTACCCTGTTGGGAATCATCTCTACTTGCTATAGTTTTTGGATATACGGCAAAACCCGAAGCAGCATCATACTCTTCGTGCTCTACTTCTGCTCCAATCTCGTGCCTTACAAGATAGAGTCTCCTGCCTTGTCCTTAGGACTAATAATTGTCGGAGTTCTCCTGACCATCTATGGCTTTGTGGCATTGCGCAAGAACTTACCAACATTCATCAAAGAGGAGGAAATATGAAAGCTAACAGAACCAAAGCCCTCAGTACCACGGCATTGATAGCCTTGCTCTGCGTCCAGCTGTTTTGGATGTGGAACACCTACAACATCAATGCCCAGCGCCTAGGAAAAGACTGTGACAAGATACTGGAAAAAGCAATCGAAAAAGAAGAGGAGGGTAGGCTTAACCAACTATTCCACAAGGGAGATACCATTCGAACCCCTGATGATGTTGATCCACAATTAGCGCTTTATGACGCCATCTATAAGAGAGGCCACAAAGATGCCAACATAGACAGCCTCACCACCATTGCCGACTCCATCGTCAAAGCAGAAAAGCACCTATACAAGATTGTTATCAACAAGGTAAACATCAAGACGGGAGAAATTTTGGAAGGCAAAAAGCACTATAACTCCTTCGCTCCCTTCCTGGAAGACGTGAAGACGAGCATCATCCCTGTGAGAATAGACAAAAGCGTAGGGTTCCAGATGACCATCATCAATGGTAATGTCTATATCATCAGCCAAAACTGGATCTTGCTCTTCACCTCTCTCCTACTCACCATCGTCATCGTGCTCAGCCTCATCGACCAAATCAACTACATCGATGAGCAGGAACGCACCAAGCTCTTGCGCGAGGATTTCTCATACGCAATGGTCCACGATATGAAGTCGCCCCTCACCTCCATCATCATGGGTACCCGATATCTGCATAGCGGCGTATTGGAGAAGAAGCCAGAAATCAAGGAGAAATACTTTACCATCGTGGAGGACGAGGCGCAGCACCTTCTCGCCCTCATCAACCGTCTGCTCACCATCTCGAAGTTGGAGCACGGCAAGCTGAACATTCGCAAGCAAGAGGTTGACCTAGAGCCGATGATATACGATGTGACGGAGAAATACAAGGCAAAATCTGCCAAGCCTATCCACATCACCACCCATATCGCTGCCCCCACCGCCCAAGCCGACGAGGAATATCTGAAGGAAGCCGTAAGCAATCTGGTGGATAATGCCACGAAATACTCCAAGGAAGAAATCAAAATCCAGATTTCGACCCTTGAAGACAGCAAGCATGTATATATTAAGGTATATGACGAGGGTATCGGTATCGCCAAGAGCGAACTAAAGAACATCTTCAATCGCTATGAGCGTGCTGCCGAGCACGAGAAAAATCCACAGAAGACCCGTGGCGGTTTTGGCATCGGTCTGAACTACGTGCTCCAGGTAACCAAAGCCCATGGTGGCAAGATTAGCGTGAAGAGTGAGAAGGGAAAGTGGACGGAGTTCTCGATTGCATTGCCCAAATAATCCTATTACGGCATTTCTTAGCTTCAGCAAAACGCTTGCCCCACATTCCTATCTTCAGCAATAATCTCTTGTTTGTCATCATGCCGTGATAAACGCTTCTTCCCATCCGTCCGCCAGCACCTCCGACATCTAAAGGAAGTTGTTGAGCTGGCGGTCGAAGACCTCATAGCTGAAAGCTACGCTCGTATCTAAATCTGTCATTTCAGCCATAATCTTTTTTCTATTTATTATGAGAGCAACATAAGTATAATTGCTGCTTCAAGCAAACAAGTCGTCCATCGTCAACTCTACTTGCGCTACCGAAGAGTAAGGGCTTTGGCGAAGTCCAAACGTTGTGATGAGCGTAGCGAGGATACCATGACGAATACCTGTCTCTGCCACAAAATCGGCGATGCGATTACGAATACGCATATCCTCTTCTTTTGTTATGGTATAAGGCATCTGCGAATATTTTATCTCGCAGAGATTCACCAAATTGTCCGCCCGCTCTATCAACAAGTCTATCTGGGCAGCTGGCACCGATTGCTTGCTGCGCCAAGAATAATACTCTGTATAAATCTGGTCGATGCCGAGCCGATGCTTGATTTGCGGGATATGGAGCATACAAATACGCTCGAAGGCCAATCCATACCATGTGTTCTGACGCGGTTTGCCCATCTGATGAGTCCAATAAGCCGTATCAGTGGAAGCAGGATGGCAGAACTGCATATAGAATAAGGTATAAAGGTCCATCAGCTGATAAAGGAGCCAGATACATCTCGTGGGTGATGCGGTTATGCAGTCCCCCATGGTTATCTATCAGATTCGTAATCATCCAAGACGTGGCACTGCCGCAGACGATGAGCATGATTTTGGCTATCAAATAATCCAAGAAATGCATCTTCAGTATAAAAGAATAACAATAATCTAACAATTATATGGCCATTGACATTGCATTTTCGTTGTAATTTTGCAGGCAATTTGCGCTAATGGGCATTTTTAAAAAAGTACTTCACACTACACCATTGCAATGTAAGATAATGATTTACTGTATGTTACAAGGTGCAATATCAGTAATGCCACTACACCCACACTACACCACACTTCACCCTCTGCTGAACTTCGAAAAAGTCAGCCAACATAATTATCAATTTTTTGCTTCCTCGACCAAGAAAGGTTCTGCCTATCTGCTCTGTCCTAAAAGGGGTGTAGTGTGGTGTAGTGTGGGTGTAGTGGTAAGTCACACACTACACCGCGGCAACAAGTTAACACACAGGCATTTAACAACAGTTTGGTGTAGTGTGAAGTAGAAAAGAGAAACTATGCATCTACACAATACTTCTCCCCATACATCACCTTGCTCCATTTCTGCCCCAGCCAGAGCAACATATTGCCTCAGCCAGGGCAATATATTGCCCTGGCTGGGCAAAAATTGGAACTACGCCAGGCAGAATTTTGAAGAAGCCTAGCATAAATCTGTATACCGTTGGCTCTTTATAATAATGTGGAAATGTTAACATTACGTTAAACCCTAAAAATAATCGCAGAAAAGTTTGGTACTTATCCAGAAAAAGCATACCTTTGCAGTGTTCTATTGAAGTAGTACACTAAAACATTAAAGATTATGATACAGATTAAAGACATCGATTTCAGATACCCTGGCAGCAAGCACCTCGTGTTCAGAGATTTCTCCTTGGAACTCAAGGAGAACAACATCTATGGCTTGCTCGGTAAGAACGGTACAGGCAAGAGCACCCTGCTCTATCTTATCAGCGGATTGCTCCGCCAGCAGAACGGAACCATCCTCGTGGATGGCATCTCGGCACAAGAGCGCAAAGCCGACATGCTCAAGGAGATATTCATGGTGCCCGAGGAGTTTGAGTTGCCAAACGTTTCGCTCTCCACCTACGTGAAGATGAACCAAGGTTTCTACCC
>DBLF01000040.1 GCA_002297965.1 Candidatus Segatella papionis | reverse complement strand
TCCTGCGCCATCTTATCTCGTTTCTGACGTACAGACCAGAAGGTGGCGTCGTGCCAAGTGGTCTTCTCTACGTTCTGCGTAAACTTCGCAGCTCTCTTGGAATGTTCTGTACTCATAGTCCTATAGTCCCGCAGCTAAAATTTGAACAACATGAATAAACTTGATAGGCATATTCTCCTTCTTGGCGATACCCGCCATGTGCATGAGGCAAGAAGAGTCAGGTCCCGTCACATACTCGGCACCCGTAGCCATGTGTCTCTTGATCTTGTCCTCGCCCATTCGAGTAGAAACGGCAGGTTCCTCGATGGAGAACATACCGCCGAATCCGCAGCACTCATCCTTGCGCTCAGGCTCGTGGATTTCGATGCCATCCACCATCTGCAAGAGGTCGATAATCTTATTGAATGGCTGGATATGTCGCTCAGATGGAGAAGACAAGCCCAGCTCTCTCACACCGTGGCAACTGTTGTGCACACTCACCACATGAGGGAACTTGCCTGGCACTTCCTTCACCTTGAGCACATCGTGCAGGAACTCCACGATGTCCATAATCTTCTTGGAAGAGACACACTCGTGCTTACCCTTCAAGATCTGAGGGTAATACACTCTTACGTAAGCAGCGCAGGATGCAGAAGGAGCTACGATGTAGTCGTAATCCTTGAAAAGCTCGTCGAAGGTCTCGATGACGTGCTCCGACTTATCTTGGAAACCTGCGTTCGCCATTGGCTGGCCACAACAGGTTTGCTTCTCAGGATAGCCTACTTCCAATCCATAATGCTTGAGCAACTTGTATGTAGCGACACCAGCCTCAGGATAGAGGGCATCGACATAACAAGGGACGAATAATCCGACTTTCATTGTTGTTTATTGTATAATTCTTGTTAGCTATTGTATTGTTTCTTTCTTTTCTACTATTATATATAATTCTTTTTATACCTTATAGATATTCCCGGTTGTTATATATGTATAGACACTGCAAAAGTAACAAAAATATAGCAAAAAGAGGAAATCCCCAAAGACAAAAAAATGAGATTTTAATTATTTAACGGACAAAGGCGAAACATTGCAAAGTACATATTACAAAAAGGAAGATAAAATGTTTTTTGCCGTCTTTTGATGGCTTTCTCATATTTTTTTTATAACTTTGCATCCATAAAAGAAAAACAAAGCATGATAGTTTGTATAGCAGAGAAACCTAGCGTTGCCAAGGACATCGCCCGAATCATCGGCGCCACAACGGCTCGCGATGGTTATATGGAAGGTAATGGATACCAAGTGACATGGACTTTCGGCCACCTGTGCGAGCTGAAAGAGCCCGACGATTATACTCCGATGTGGAAGCATTGGAGCCTTTCGGCGTTGCCGATGATTCCACAGCGTTTCGGCATCAAGCTCATCAACGACGAGGGAATCAAGAAGCAGTTTGCCACCATCGAGAAACTGATGCAGGCTGCCGACAGCATCATCAACTGTGGTGACGCCGGACAGGAGGGTGAGCTCATCCAGCGATGGGTGATGCAGAAGGCGCAGGCCAAATGCCCCGTCAAGCGATTGTGGATTTCGTCGATGACCGACGAGGCCATCAAGCAGGGTTTCCAGGAGCTGAAAGACCAGAAGGAATATCAGTCGCTCTACCTTGCCGGACTCTCCCGTGCCATCGGCGACTGGATTCTCGGCATGAACGCCACTCGTCTCTATACTTTAAAATATGGCCAGAACCGACAGGTGCTGAGCATCGGCAGAGTGCAGACCCCAACCCTCGCCCTCATCGTAAACCGACAGAAGGAAATCGACAATTTTGTTTCCGAGCCTTACTGGGTGCTCGCCACCATCTACCGCAACACCCAGTTTACCGCCACATCGGGAAAATTCACGAGCAAGGAGGAAGGCGAGAAGGCTTTCTCTACCATCGCCGGCAAGCCGTTCACCGTAACCGACGTAACCAAGAAGAAGGGCAACGAGGCACCTCCTCATCTCTACGACTTGACTTCGCTGCAGGTGGATTGCAACAAGAAGTTCGCTTATTCCGCAGACATCACGCTCAAGCTTATCCAGAGTCTCTACGAGAAGAAATATACCACTTATCCTCGTGTGGATACTCAGTTCTTGACCGATGATATTTATCCGAAGTGTCCGCAGATACTCAATGGTGTGAGCCAAGCCAAGATAGCCAGTCAGCAGAAATACCTGCCGCTCATCCAGCAACTTGCCGCCACAGGAAAGAAACTGCCAAAGAGCAAGAAGGTGTTCGACAACAGCAAGGTGACCGACCACCATGCCATCATCCCGACAGGCGTTCCACCTACGGGACTCACCGACATGGAGGCAAACGTCTATGACCTCATCGCCAAGCGATTCATCAGCGTGTTCTATCCCGACTGCAAGTTCTCCACCACCACCGTACTCGGCGAGGTTATCAACGAGGACGGCGAGAAGCCACAGAAGATAGAGTTCAAGGTGAGCGGCAAGGAGATTCTCGACCCAGGATGGAGAAACGTATATGCCAAGGACGTGAAGAATGCCGATGAAGATTCAGACGATGGCAACGGAAACGGCTCTTCTGATGGTGGCTCTTCCGATGGCAACGCCAACGGAGCCAAAAAGGAAGTGATAGAGGAAAGAACCCTCCCATCTTTCGTAAAAGGCGAAAGTGGCGAGCACCAGCCTACCCTCACAGAGAAGTGGACCACGCCACCTAAGTATTATACCGAGGCTACGCTCTTGAGAGCGATGGAGACGGCAGGTAAGTTTGTGGAAGACGAGGAGTTGCGAGCTGCCCTGAAGGAAAACGGCATCGGTCGTCCTTCATCGAGAGCGGGCATCATCGAGACCCTCTTCAAGCGTCACTACATCCGCCGCCAACGCAAGAACCTGATGGCTACCCCCACGGGCATCGAGCTGATAGATACCATTCACGAGGAACTCCTGAAGAGTTGCGAGTTGACCGGTATCTGGGAGAAGAAACTCCGTGACATCGAGCACAAGACCTACGACCCAGCCGACTTCATCAATGGACTGAAGGAGCAAATCAACAAGATTGTAATAGATGTCTTGTCGGATAACAGCAGCCGAAGGGTGACCATCATGACGGAGGAAGACCTCAAGAAGAAAGCTCCAAGCAAAAAGGCTGCAACGAAGAAAACTTCGACCAAGAAGCCAACTGCTACCACTTCGAAGGATGCCTCCGCAAAAGCAACCGAAAATCCGAAGTCGGAAACCGACCCAATGGTAGGAAAAACATGCCCTCTCTGTGGCAAGGGCGTCATCATCAAGGGCAAGACGGCATACGGATGTAGCAACTGGAAGGCAGGCTGCCAGTATCGCCAACCATTCTCACAGATGTAATTTACATGACAATCCGAGAAGTATAAAAACAAAGATAAATTAAAAAGTTCCTTCAGCATTTCGTTCAATTCATTGATTGACGACAAGTTATACTGAAGGAACTTTTTTGCCCCGCTAGGCGTTCCGACGGATTTGCAATCCGTCGTCAAAAAAAGGTTCGACCTATTTATTTTGTGGATTTGCAATCCGCCCCATAAACGAGACCCAAAACTTGGTAGTAACCTTGTATCCTATCCTTCAAAGCCCCCCAAAAAGTTCCTTCAGTAAAACTCGCTGTCAGATAGCGACTTCTCAAAATACTGAAAAGACTTTTCATTCACGTACTTATTTCCACCTTTCAAATAATAAATTTGCTCATTTTCTCCACCTTTATTAATTTTACATCCAACATCAACTTGGGAGCAGTATCAAGCGCAATGTCGCCTAGTGAATATTTGTCCAATATTTTACACATCACATACTCCTAGCTTTAACAACTTCCAAAACGCTGATTCCTCGATAAGAAGGAGCAACATAAATAGTAACTATAAAGCAAAGAAGAAAATGAACACAATGAAAAAGAAAGAATTCGAGGCGAACCCTATGAAGCGTATGAACCATACGAAGGAAAACACCTCCCCACAACGACAGATGGCAGGACTTACCTGTCCGCAATGCCACACATTCATCCCGACCTCCATCTCTGAGCTATTAAGCTCGATGGCTTTGGTCTGCTTTTGCCGTCAACTACGATTCAGCATCGCCCCTCATAACTCCCAAACGACATTGGAAGCATAGAGTAATATTCAGGCTGCACAACGGCAGTTGGAGTATCCATAAGAGGGACAAAAAGGCTAAGATTGCTCTCTTTCCCCTTGGCAGATGAAGGCAAAAAGCGAGACTTAGGTGTTTGGGGAGGTGGAAATTTTGATATTTTGCCATATACAGATTATATAATTAAACCCTAATTTCATATAAGACACCAGATATTAAGCAAAAATAACAATTATTACCCCCCCTTAACTTAAAATTTCTTATATTTGTAGGCAAAATCAAGTAAGCATGACAAATAAGAAAAGTCTTAAGCTCATTTTGCTGAGCCTAGTTTCTGTATATTCGCTTGGGGTACAAGCGAGGATGATGAGGTCTGACGAACACCCTGGTTCCAACTTCATCATCACCCTTCCTGCCGATTCCGCAAGGATGTCTCTTTCCGACAGCGAACTGTGGGAGAAGTCTGCCGTGGTAAGATTTCCAGTGGGCAGTGCCTATATACCTTATTCTGACCCGGGCTTCCGCAATGTAGTGAAAGAGGTGGAAAAATTGAAGGATGGCTATGAGGTTTGTTGTCTCCTGGTGATTCGAGGCAGTGCCTCGCCCGAAGGTGGAGTCAAGAATAATACCCGTTTGGCACATCAGCGAGCGAAGGCATTGGTGAAGGTTTTGTCAAAATATATTCCTCTTCCCGATTCTCTCGTAGAGGAAAGGTATATCAATGAGGATTACGCAGGTCTTCGCCGCTTGATGGAAGAGAAGCCTACGGCTTACAGCCAGCAGGTGCTCTCCATCTTAAAGAAGTACAAAGACCAAGATGCCCAAGCCAAGCAAGCCCTGCAACGCTTGAATGGTGGCAAGACATGGCGCCTCCTGCTCCGTGATTACTTCCCTGAGCTAAGAGCCAGCCGCCTCGTGCTGTTCGTAAGCAAGAAGGGTAGCATCCCGTTAGGCGTTCCGGCGGATATTGCAGGGGGAACGAAGGTTCCGGCGGATTTGCAATCCGCCGGCAAGCAAGCTGTAACCAACGAGCAAGCAACCATGGACACAACATTGGTATCCAGCGTGGATACTGCGGATTGCAAATCCGCAGCTCCCCCTACGGGGCAAGATAGCTTGCAGGTAGAAGCACGTCCTTCTGCTCACCCCAGCTTGAACATCAAGACCAATGTCCTCTACGACCTCGCCCTGTTTGTCCCACAGTTCGGCTACGCCCCAACTCCAAACTTGGCGATAGAGTATCTCCCGAAGTCTGGCCACATCACCCCAGTGCTAGAGCTAACTTGGTCGCCATGGCGCAACGACAACCGCTCGAAGACATGGATTATCCATAACTTCCTGCTCGAAGGTCGCTATTATATAATAGGTGATGCCTTCACCGGTCACTATATTGCCGCATACACCAACCTCGGTACTTATGACCTCCAGTTCAACTCCACCAAGGCGTATCTCGCCGACAAGTGGGGCAAGACCTACGGCTTCGGTCTCGGTTGGGGCTACGTGAAGCGCTTCACCTCAGAGTCCCGATGGAAGTGGGAAGTAAACGCCGCCCTGGGTTTCCTCCACAGCGACTACGATAAGTACCACGATGCCGAAAGCTGGGCGGAGCCAGGCAACACCTATTTCAACTGGCATGAGAATCCAGCCGACTACCATCGTTACAAGAACCACCTCAATTATTGGGGTGTCACCCGACTCGGCTTCTCCATCAGTTACGACCTCTTTTGAGAATTAAGAATCAATAATTAAGAATTAATAATGAATAAATATATATCCGTTAGGCGTTCCAGCGGATTTGCAATCCGCTGGCAAGGGGCGAGCAAGCTGCTAGGTCTATTCCTGCTACTAGCATTCGTCTCCTGCACCGACATGCACGACCCGCTGCTCCATACCGCCGGCAAGGTGGAGGTGAAGCCCGAGGTGGAGCAATCGGTGAAGATCGAGACCATGTGGCAAGCCGACTGGCAAGAGAAATGGAATGTGGATTGGAACGAAACCACCCAAGGTGAGATAGGCTACACCCAGCCCGAGACCTATCACATGGACTACTTCACAGCCGGTGGCTCTTGGCTCAACGACCGAGACATGGCGGGCAGCAGTGTGCGAGTGGACTTAGGACATGGCACCTACGACC
>DBLF01000022.1 GCA_002297965.1 Candidatus Segatella papionis | reverse complement strand
GCGTTGGCCGAATACTTACGAAGGAAGGAGGATAGGCAAGGGCGAGAGCCCTTGCTGAAACTGAAAACCATGAGAAAAAATTAAATTACTTTTGAAAAACAAAATAAAAATATGATATACAAATGGAAAAAAGAAAAGTAGCCCTCATTACGGGCATTACAGGCCAGGACGGTTCGTACTTGGCTGAGTTGTTGTTGGAAAAAGGTTATGACGTACACGGCACCATCCGCCGTTCATCCACCGACTTCCGTGAGCGCATCGCTCACTTGGAAGGCAAGCCACACTTTCACCTTCACTATGCCGACCTCGGCGACTCAATGAGTCTCATTCAGGTGATGAACAAGGTGAAGCCAACGGAAGTTTATAACCTCGCAGCACAGAGCCACGTACAGGTAAGCTTCGACTCCCCAGAGTTCACAGCCGATGTCGATGCCACAGGTGTGCTCCGTATCTTGGAGGCTATCCGTCAGTGCGGTCTGACAGAGACCTGCCGCATGTACCAGGCATCTACCTCCGAGCTTTATGGCAAGGTGGAGGAGGTTCCTCAGAATGAGAACACCCCATTCCACCCATATTCACCATACGCCGTAGCCAAGCAGTATGGCTTCTGGATTGTGAAGGAGTATCGTGAGGCATACAATATGTTCTGCTGCTCCGGTATCCTTTTCAACCACGAGTCTGAGCGTCGTGGCGAGACCTTCGTAACCCGCAAGATTACTCTTGCAGCTGCTCGCATCAAACAAGGCAAGCAAGACAAGCTCTACCTCGGTAACCTCGACTCCCTCCGTGACTGGGGCTATGCCAAGGACTACGTAGAGTGCATGTGGCTTATCCTTCAGGCAGAGAAGCCAGAGGACTTCGTCATCGCCACAGGCAAGCAGCACTCCGTTCGTGAGTTCGCCCAGTTGGCCTTCCACTACGTAGGCATCGAACTGAAATGGGAAGGCAAGGACGAGAACGAGAAGGGCATCTGCGTAGAGGGTCCAGAGAACTTGATCGGCAAGACCCTCGTAGAGGTCTCTCCAGACTTCTATCGTCCAACCGACGTAGTAAACCTTTGGGGCGACCCAACCAAGGCGAAAGCAAAGCTCGGCTGGAACCCAAACACTACATCCTTCGAGGACTTGGTGAAGATCATGGTAGATAGCGATATGGCAAAGGTAGCCGCTGAGGATGCCAGTCAGAAAGTAAGATGCAACCTCGCCGAATACCTAGAAAAAGGTATTGTAAAGTAAACAACCAAGGCGGTTTACACCGCACAAACAATCGCAACTTTGTTGCGTAAGATAATCGCAATTCTATTGCGTAGGAAATCATCGACAGCCCTTTAGGGCAAAGGCTCCGCTGTCGATACCAAAACTCTGGCAGAGCTATAGCGTCGCCAGCTACATCCTTCCCCTTTTTGGAAAAGGGGAAGGCTTGGTTAGGGATTAAGGACCCCCTCTTCGCAAGAGGGGGACAGGGGAGTCGAAAAAATATTATAAAGAAATTATGTCTTTATCAAAAGAAAGCAAGATTTACGTAGCCGGCCATCACGGCTTGGTCGGTTCCGCTATATGGAACAACCTCAAGTCAAGAGGTTACAATAACTTGGTAGGTCGTACTCACAAAGAACTAGACCTCACCGACCAATACGCCGTAGAGAAGTTCTTCGACGAAGAACGTCCCGACGCAGTAGTCTTGGCAGCAGCTTTCGTCGGCGGAATCATGGCGAACAGCCTCTACCGTGCTGACTTCATCATGCAAAACATGAAGATGCAGTGCAACGTCATTAGCAACGCCTACTCTCATGGCGTGAAGAAGCTCCTCTTCTTGGGCAGCACTTGTATTTATCCAAAGGATGCACCTCAGCCTATGAGTGAGGATGTCCTCCTGACATCCCCTCTGGAATATACCAACGAGGAATACGCCATTGCCAAGATCGCAGGTTTGAAGATGTGCGAGAGCTACAATCTCCAGTACGGCACTAACTACATCGCAGTGATGCCAACCAATCTTTATGGTCCAAACGACAACTTCCACTTGGAGAACAGCCATGTGATGCCAGCCATGATGCGCAAGATTTATCTTGCCAAGCTCATCCACGATGGCGACTGGCACAGCATCGAGGTGGATATGAACAAGCGTCCTATCAACCCGACCGACAAGCTCCGTGCCATCATCGGCGAGGGTAACGTGGATGGTCACAACGACCACGAGCGCATCCTGAAAGCCTTGGAATTCTACGGCATCTATAATAATAAGGTGGTGCTCTGGGGCACAGGCAAGCCACTCCGTGAGTTCCTTTGGAGCGAGGATATGGCAGATGCCAGCGTCCACGTGCTCTTGAATGTGGACTTCAAGGACATCATCGGCATCGAGAAATATTCTTCCGTATTCTATGGAGCGAAGGTAGATGGAGCCGTGGATAGAAACAACTCCGAGGGCAGAGGCGGAGCCATCCCATCCCTCGGCGAAATTCGCAACTGCCATATCAACGTCGGTACAGGCAAGGAGTTGACCATCCGTGAACTCTCAGAGCTAGTTCGTAAGGCTGTAGGCTTCGAGGGCGAAATCGAGTTTGATGCCAGCAAGCCAGACGGCACACCTCGCAAACTCATCTCCGTGGATAAGCTTCATCGCTTAGGCTGGACCCACAAGGTCGAGATTGAGGATGGCGTGAAGAAACTCTTCGATTGGTATCAGGATAGTCTGAAGGACTAACGTCCTTCTATCCATCCGAACTCAGCCTGGGCATCCAGGCACGGGCACTCCTTGGGTGTAGTGCCAGGCAAGTCACGATGCCCCACGATCTTCGCCTTCGGGAAGAGCTTGTGAAGGTTGATAAGCAAGTCCTTGATTCGCTCGTATTGCTGAGGAGTCAAGGTATTGCAAGGGTTGCCTTGCTCATCCAGCCCTCCCTCGTAGCAGATGCCGATCGAGCAACGGTTATAGGGACGGGCGTGGGCACCGACCTCTAGCAGCATTCGATGCTGCGTCTTCGTGCCATCCTTGCGGATATAGAAGTGATAGCCGATGTCTCGGAACCCACGAGCCTTGTGGTCGCGGCGAAGATGCTCCACAGGATAGTCCTGGTTGCATCGGGTGGCGGAGCAATGCAGCACCAAGTACTTCACATCCTCCGCCCTCATAAGTTGTGTGGTTCTCATCATTCAACATTTAACATTCAACACTCAACATTTTCACATCGCATTCGCGCACGAGCTGACTCCCAATGCTGTGAGTGCGGCTATCAAAGCCTGCACCACCGCATTCAAGATATTGATCCAAGAAAATTTCTTGGCGTTACCATTCATTTCATCCATAGTACGATAAAGATTTAAGGGTTCAACAAAATAAAGGTTAAGACACAGCGGAAAGGGGAGAGAGGGGAACCCAAAAGCTCCCCCCAATCACCTTATTCCACGGTTCCATCGCCGTTGCCTGAGTCGCCAGGATCTACGGTGCTACCACTGCCAGAGCCACCGCCAGTGTTATCGGAACCCGTGTTAGAGCCACCGCCAGTGTCCGAACCCGTAGTAGAGCCACTGCCCTTGTCGGCAGAATTGTTCTTCTTCTTCGCCTCGGCGAGATCCACGGTAGTGGCACCAGCCTTCTCAGCCTTGAGGGTAGCAGCCTGAGCGGCACGACTGCTCACGAGGTTGAACTCAGCCTTGCCAACCAAGTTCTCGAAGTCAGGACCAGGAGTGAAGACGATGTTCACCACCTTGATCTTGTCGGCAGTAAACTTGTCGGTGCTCTCCGCTCCCTCGCTAGAGAGCGAGATCCAGAAGTTGCCCAACTCTCCGAGCTGCACCTTCTTGCCCTCCAGGAGCTGTTCCACGAGGCACTCGCACATGTCGGCTATCACGCCCTTAACCGTGCCACGAGAGAACACGCCATTGTGGTCGGCGATGTGTTGCACAAACTTGGTAAACGATACCAACTCGGTAATCTGAGGCTTCGCATAAGCCTTGTCGGCAGCATCCCTGTTCTGAGGGTTCGCCATCATAAAAACAGAATAGTTAATCATAACGCATTTAGATTTAATGGTTTAACATCAAGGTCATCCTCTCTGAATGACGATGCAAAGTTACAACATTCTGTCAAGCCACTGTCGCTTTCCGTCAGTTTGCGCCTTTTTCGTCGAGATAAGTCGCAATAAGTCTGGTTCCGTCACTTTCTCGCTCCATCATGAGAGGTCGATGTCGAAAGTGTCGCAGATGAATTTCACCCCTATGGGCGGTATCAACCTCGCCGCATGCGAGATACCCAGTCGGGAGAGCTCATCCCGATGCATCGACAGCCATCTGCCGAACGTTCGGTTCGACACGCCAGCCAGTTCGGCCAGCTCACTTTTTAGCATTGCTTTCATATACCTTATTATATTATAGGGTTAAACATGGTTTGGGGTAAGAAAAAGGGGCGAAGAAATGATGTCCACTTCATCGCCCCACGAAGTGGACATCATCAGCCGATGAACTGCACTTCAAGTGCCATTGAAGTCCACTTGCCTTAAATCGGTACCATGCAGCGGAGGTGAAGTCTGTCAGCCACCTGCATCAGCGGCACCACGAAGAAGCCCAGTTCTTCCACCGTCTTGCTGCAATGCACCATGAGCGTGAACCCCAACTTGGTCATCGACTTCATCACCTCCTGGTCGGTGAAGTGAAGGTTGGAATCCTGGTTCAAGATACCAGTTACCTGATTGACGGTAATGAAACAACTTGCCTCCTTCTCCTTCGGAACTCGGAAGCGCTCTACGTAAAATCTCTCATTTGATTCTTCCATCGTTATTCTTATTTTTAGGTGATTATTGTGCAGCGAAGATACATCGAAATTTGGACATGGCAATGATACGATGTAGAATCCTACGTCGTTTAATATAAATTAATTAAATATTTAACATGATGATTAAAAAAACGCATTGACCGCCAAGTATGGTAACGTACTATGGCAGCGTGTTAGTAAGTTGGTGAATCCCCAGACTGGTCGCAAATACAGCCAGTATGAGATGATTCACGTGTTGGGTATCTCCGAGTCGGCAATCCGCCACATGGAGAAGGGAACCAGCCTGACCCTCGACCAGGCCTCCATCATTGAGCATGTCTTGCTGAAGGCAGCCAAGACCCCGAAGGAGCGCAACAAGGTAGCCTTCGAGTTGCTGGCAGCCCGCAGCACCGCCTTCTGCGAGGCGACAGGCGAGCGCTCCGTCTTCACCGAGGAAGACTTCATCGTAGCCGTCAACCTATTGGCTGGCAACTACCATGTGGTGAAGGAGTAGGGATGCGTCAGCAGCTCTAGGGAGAAGGGAGGACAGCGAGGGCTAGCCGCCCTCGCTGAAGATTAATGAGAAAGTTACTTGATAAACGAAGTTTTCTATAAAAACCTTTGGCGTTTTCAAAAGAAAGTCGTAAATTTGCAGCGAACGTATTAAATAGGAGATAAAACAATGAAAACAATGAATATAGAAGAGAAAAAAGCAGATTTTATACGACGCTTCAAGGCTTCACGTGAGCGTAAAGCAGAGTATATTGCCAAGATGGAAATGCGTATGAGAGAAGACTACCGTCGCAGAACGGGCAAAGAAGCTGAATCTTTTTGCATCTTATCATAATGGAGAAGTTGGATTTAGAAAGAATTAATTATTGTGCGCCTTATGAGGTAAAGGAGGACTCTCAAGAAGGTGCATACACCTTTATTGCTGATTCAGGTGCTGAATTCTCCATCGGTTTTATGCCTGATGATTTGATACAGTCCGATGAATCCTACGAGTTTATTATCGGTAATCTTAATGGAGTAAAATCGCCTCGTGATAGAAAAGTTAAAGAGACTGTTATAGCTATTGTTGAAGAATTTTTCAATGCAAATAAAGCAACGATGTTGTTTTTATGCTCTACAAGTGATGGAAAGCAATTAATGCGAGGTAGGCTGTTTAAGAATTGGTTCGATACTTATGAGTATCGCAACCGTTTTACTATGGTGACTTCAACATTGGTTGATGAATATGGTATCGATAACGTTGCAGCCGTTATCATAAGGAACGACAATCCAAATCTAGGCAAGGTCTTGACAGAATTTGGTGAAACAATAGAGATGTTTAGTCATAAGCCAAATCTTGGCATCCAAGATTAATCCCCCATTCGAGTGGCGACCAGTGCAGAGCGATACTGCTGTGGGGAACAAAATCAAAAAAATCGCAACTCTGTTGCGTA
>DBLF01000018.1:33147-55746 GCA_002297965.1 Candidatus Segatella papionis | reverse complement strand
CTTTTGCAGGTGATCCGAAAATGTCTCTCTGCTTTTCCCGTATTATTTGTGCCTTTGTCTCTGTTAAGAGAAGAATGGACAAAAGCAAGAGAATCCATGAGATTTTTGTCCTCATAACGGTATATTTATTGTTATTGTTTAGCTTTTAGATGAATATATATTCTATGCAAAGTTACTTGATAATTTTTGAATTACCAAGAAAAGATAGCCCAAAAACTCATCTTTGCCTCAAAAATAACGTTATATTTACCATCTTTCACGATAAATTACCATTCCTTTCATTATTATTATATAACTTTGCGCCATCCTCCCATTTGGAAAGGACAACTAACAATGTAACTATCGTAAATAACATTCATTACAATACAAAGAAAATATGAAAGCAAAGTATCGTATCGGATGGGCTTGCTTGTTGATGACAAGCTTGTGCCCGATGTCTGGTCTCGCCCGAAACTGCCAGGATGCCAACCGCTCGGCAGCCAATTCCGTGCAAGACGAAAAGGATTGGAAATTGGTTTGGAACGACGAGTTCAATACCAATGGTCAGCTCGATCCTAAAGTCTGGAATTACGAGGAGGGATTCAAGCGCAACCATGAGGCGCAATGGTATCAGAAGGCAAATGCCTATTGCAAGGATGGCAACCTCGTCATCGAGGCTCGCAAGGAGAAGAAACTTCGCAAGAATCCTCGCTTTGACAAGGCGAGCAAGCAATGGCCGAACAATATAGAGAAAATCGAATACACCTCAGCCTCTGTTAACACTCGGGAGAAGAAGGAATTTCTCTATGGAAGAGTGGAGGTGAGAGCGAAGATTCCTACTGCCGGTGGTGCGTGGCCTGCCATTTGGCTCTTGGGACGTGGTATGGACTGGCCTTCGAATGGCGAAATCGACATGATGGAGTTTTATCGCAAGCAAGGCGTTCCGCATATCCTTGCCAATGCTTGTTGGGGAACTGATAAGCAGTGGACAGCCAAATGGAACAGCAAGGCTGTGCCTTTCTCCCATTTCACCGACCGTGACGCACAGTGGGCTGATAAGTTTCATATCTGGCGCATGGATTGGGACGAACAGAGCATCAAACTCTATCTCGACGATGAACTGCTGAATGAAATCCGTCAAGACGAGGCTGTAAACGGCAAGTTGGGCAATGGCGAACAACCTTTCAAGAAACCACAGTATCTCTTGCTCAATCTCGCCCTGGGTGGTGACAATGGTGGTGAGATCGCAGACGAAGCCTTGCCTATGAAGTATCTCATCGACTACGTGAGAGTGTATCAGAAGAATCCGAACTCTTCCAAGACTTCGGTGGAAAATACATACAGCGGAACAGAAATCACTCCTGAGGGAGCTTGGTGCTGGTTTGCCGACCCTCGTGCCATGCACTTCGAGAGCAAGGACGGCAGCATCAACAAAAGTTACATCGGCTATATTGATGTACACGGCAACATCAAGGCGATGCAATACGATTTCAAGGAGAAGAAACAGACGGAAGTGTTGGTTCGTTCTTATTTCCAACCCGATGACCACGACAATCCAACCTTCCTTGCCTTGCCCGACAATCGAATCATGGTGTTCTACTCTCGCCATACCGACGAGCCATGTTTCTACTATCGTGTGAGCCGCAAACCGGGCGACATCACCACTCTCGGTGAGGAGAAAGTTATCAAGACGAAGGACAATACTACTTATCCTTCTCCATTCATCCTCTCCGATGATCCTACTCACTTTTATCTTTGCTGGCGTGGCGTGAGATGGCATCCTACCATCGCCAAAATCACTTTGCCCGATGCCAATGATGATGTGAAGGTGGAATGGGGACCTTATCAAATGGTACAATCTACCGGTGCTCGTCCGTATGCCAAGTATGCTTCGAATGGAAAGGACAAGATTTATCTTACTTATACCACGGGACATCCTGACAATGAGTCACCCAACTGGTTGTATTTCAATTATGTTGACATCAATAAGCTCCAGTTACAAGACATCCATGGCAAGGTGTTGTCCAATATTGCTGACGGTCCGTTGAAGGTAACGAGAAAGGCTGAGTATCTACAGCAACATCCTGAAACTGTCGTGGATGCACCACAAGAGAGGAACTGGGTGTTTCAAGTTACGCCAGACAAGCAAGGAAACCCTGTAATTGCGATGGTAAGAATATCCACCGACAAGAAGTTGCACGATTTCTACTATATGCGCTGGAATGGCAAAAAATGGCAGAAGACCTACATCGGCAATTCGGGTGGTCATTTCCATCAGAGTCCTAACTTGGAACGTTGCTACAGCGCAGGCATGGCCATCGACCCTGCCCATGTCAACATCGTTTATGCCTCCATGCCAGTAGTGGGCAAGTATGGAAGAGTGTATGAAATCTTTAAATATACGATCGGTGATGACGGCAAGATTGTCAGTACGGAGCAAATTACCAAAAACTCGAAGAAGAACAATGTGCGCCCTTACATCTTGCCTGATTCTGAGAATACTCCGTTGCGATTGACATGGATGAACGGTGATTATTACGACTGGATTGTGAGTAAGCAGCGTCCAAGAGGCTATTGCACTGCTCTGCATGCTGACTTCGCAGGATTCGAGAATGCTGTAAATACAGTAACTAATTCCTACGGCATGAAGAACGGTGAGTATGATGCCAAGAAAGTAAAGTTTGATGCCAAGAAAGATTTCCATGTATCTCTTGACTTAGACTTGAAACAGCAGAACTACCAAGGTTGTTTGCTCAAGTTGGGTAAGTTGTCTTACTGGTTGGATGGCGAGAGCTTGAAGCCAGAGGTGAGATATAAGAAGCAGGTTTGGAAGAGCACCAATAAGTTGGCGACATCCGATTGCTGGAAGGCCGAGGATCGCGGTACTGGAGGCAAATGGTATGAGCCAACAAAGCTCGACAAGGTTCACTTGCAGATGGATTATGAGGCAGGAGTGTTGAGCGTTTACCTCAATGGCTTGCTCGACCAGAAGATTTATATAAATCCATAATTAGAAGGTTCACATTGAACCATAAAATTAATAAATGCAAAAAAGCTCGCTGAATTAACTACAGCGAGCTTTTTCGTACTCTTCAATTATTCGTACTCTTCAATTTTTTGCGTTAGTGTTCATTCGTTAGAGTTACATCCCGAAGTGTTCCAATGCCGCAGCCACGCCGTCCTCTTCGTTCGATAGAGTAACGTAGTCGGCTTCGGCTCTTACCTCTGGTGCTGCATTCGCCATCGCCACACCCATGCCTGCTAGTTTCAGCATGCTTAGGTCGTTATAACCATCACCGAAGGCAATCATATCGGCTGGCGTGAGATTGATTTTCGCCAAGAGTCGCAACAGGGATTGTGCCTTGTCGATGCCCTTGGGTACCAACTCCAGGAAGAATGGAGCGGAGCGGAAGATGTCCATCTTCTCTCCCAATAGTTCCACGAGCTCGTTTTCCGCCTTGAGCATATCCGAAGGGTCGCCAGTCATGAGGAGCTTGGTAGGATGAGGCTCCAAGGCATCGAGCAGGTTCTCTACCTTGCGGATGTTCATCTTGTTGATGCGGGACTCCTCTTTCACATACTGGTCGTCGGGCATCTCGGTGATAATCTCGTTGCCTGCATATCCCAGGAGAGCATGATTGTGCTCCTTGGCATACTTATATAATATAGGTATAACGGCATCGGGCAAGAATTGGGAGAAAAGCTTTTCGCCCGTCTTGGCATTTACGATGTTGCCACCATTATATGAAAGGATATATCCACCTCGCTGGTTCAGTTCCAGACATTCGGCTACGGGTTCGATACCGTAGGTTGGGCGACCGGAGGCGAGGATGATAGTGGCTCCTTTGGCTTCCGCCTGGAGGAGTGCTTCACGAGTCTTTGGGGTAACCACCTTGTCGTGGTTTGTCAAGGTGCCATCCAGGTCGAGGGCGATGGCACGGTATGGAAGTTGATTCATATTCGTATGATATTTATGTATTGTCTTTATTTTGTACGATATTGCTATCTGTCTCTCTTTTTTGCTGCAAAGTTAAGATAAAATAATGGAAAAGCGTATATAGAGGCTAGGAAAAACCTACATTTTGATGAATTATACCTAAAATTATAATGATTTTTACCTATCGCTTCGTATTTAATGATGTAACTTTGCACACAGCAAAAAGAAAATACTAGCTATTTTAGTTTTTCAGAGAATATACTAAGAAGCTATGGATACAGAGAATAAACTATTACAGAGAATAAAATATTAAAGAGAATAAACAATTAAAAAGAGAATATGATGAACAAAAGACTAACAATTTTGGGCTTGGTGTTAGCTGCAATGTCTTGCTGCTTGCCCGTTGATGCCCAGCAACCAACCGCCCCTAACCATTCTTATTCGGGCAAGGGTAATCCGATTCTGCCTGATTTTCATGCAGACCCAGAGATATTGTATTCCAACAAGACCCATAAGTATTATATCTATTCTACAACAGATGGTACTCCAGGGTGGGGAGGATGGCAGTATTATTGTTATTCTTCGAAGAATCTGAAAAAATGGAAGAATGAAGGCGTGGTACTTGATGCCAAGAGCGACCAAATCGCTTGGGCGAATGGCAACCTCTGGGCTCCTGCAGCCATCGAGGTGAAGCAGAAGGATGGTAGTTATAAGTATTTCCTCTATTATAGTGCCAATCCTATCGAGAAAGGTGGCAAGCAGATAGGTGTGGCTGTATCGGATTCCCCTGTCGGACCTTTCGTTGATTTCGGCAAGCCTATCGTGAGCAAGTCGCCAGTAGGACATGGGCAGCAGATAGATGTGGATGTCTTCATCGACCCTGTCAGCAAGAAACCTTACCTCTATTGGGGAAATGGCTATATGGCTGGTGCTGAGTTGGTGCCTAGTATGACTGCCATTAAGGAGAATACCATCCAGGTGATGACTCCGAAGGGCGGAAGCTTGAAGGATTATGCTTATCGCGAGGCGCCATACGTATTCTATCGTAATGGCTTGTACTACTTTATGTGGTCGGTGGATGACACCGGTGCAGCCAACTATCATGTGGCGTATGGTACATCGAAGAGCCCACTCGGACCTATCGAGGTGGCGAAAGACCCAATCGTCTTGATACAAGACCCTCAGCACGAGATTTATGGCACAGCCCATAACTCTGTGATTCAGAAGCCTGGTAAGGATGAATGGTACATCGTTTACCATCGCATCAATAAGGATTACTTGCATAATCAACCTGGTGTTCATCGTGAGGTTTGTATCGACAAGATGGAATTCAATGCCGATGGCACTATCAAGCGAGTGGTGCCTACACATAATGGTGTTGCAGGCGACAAGTAATTGTACTAGCTTGCTAGCCTAGATGTAAAGTGTTCTTCTTACTGATATAAAGTAGTAGACATCTAAGTATAAAACCTGTAGAAGCCTACTACCTACTATGTCGCCTAAGCTATATTTGCTTAAATATAAGCTGTATTTAACTAAATATAGACTTTATTTGCGTGAATAAAGGCTTGGTGACATGGTAGGTAGTGGGTTTCTGAATGTTTCTTACCCTTTCTCCTTACCGATGGAATCGGCATACTCTCTTACAGTCATGCCAAATTCTTTCTTGAAACATTGGCTGAAGTAGCGTGGGGTAGCGAATCCTACTTTGACGGCCAGTACGGCAATACGAATGTCTGGGGTCTGCTTGAGAATTTTGCAGGCTTCCTTCATACGGATGCTGTTGATGAAGCTACTAATGTTGGTGCCTGTAATGGCGCGTAACTTGTTGTATAGGGTACTGCCACTGACGCAGAGGTCGGCAGCGAGGTCTTCCCTACCATAGTCGCTTTCTGTAATATGAGAAAGTACCATTCTTATTGCGTTCTTAAGGAATATCTCGTCTGGATTGCTGTAGTGCTGCTCTTCCACCTTGTATTCCGTTTGCATTTGGAATCTTTCCTTGATACGTTTTCTGTTGGCAATGATGTTGTCTATGCGTACCTGTAGGTCGGCAATGTTGAAAGGTTTGGTGATGTAATCGTCAGCTCCGACGCGATAACCTTCGTTTCGGTCGTCTCCCTTTGTCTTTGCCGTGAGCATGATGACAGGTAGCTGGGCATATTCCTTGGAATTTTTAATCCAATATGTCAGTTCGATGCCATCCAACACTGGCATCATCACATCTGTCACCACGATGTCGAGTGGAGCTTTCTGAATGATTCTTTGTGCCTTCTCCCCATTGCTGGCTGTCTTGATATGGTAGCGAGTGCCTAGCAGACGGCTCATCAGTGCAAGCAGTTCCATATTGTCCTCTACGAGCAGGATAGTATATTCCTCATCGCTTTCTACCTGGTCGTTTTGAATCTTCTTGCTTTTTTCTTCATCCCACCTTGGCAGAATCGAATGAGTGCCAGCAATGGCTTGCACGGCTTCCTCGTGCCGGGTCATCTTCTTGGTCTGTGTAATTTCGCTTGGCTCATAGCAGTTCTTGTTGATGGGGATATGGAGGGTAAAGGTGGTTCCTTTGCCCTTTTTGCTCTTACACTTGATGGTGCCATGGTGCAATTTCACCAAGTCCTTGACAAGGGATAACCCTAGCCCTGTTCCTACCGTTTGCATTTGGCGGTAGTCTCCGTCTAGGAATCGCTGGTATAAGTGTCTTAGCTTATTGGCAGACATGCCGATACCCGTGTCGGAAACGCTGATGCAAGCTTGGTCGTCTTGGGTTCTTACCGACAATTTTGCCTTTCCACCCATAGGGGTGTATTTGGCGGCATTGCTCAATAGGTTGTAGAGTATTTTCTCCAACTTGTCTTCGTCAAACCATTCTTCTATCTCACTTTCCTGTATGTCTATATAGCTATCCAATTGGATGTTCTTCTGTACGAACATCGGCATGATGTCGTTGATCGTTTGTTGACAGAAATCTCTTAAGTTTCCTTTGCTAACCTGTAGCTTGAGTTTGCCAGCCTGCGACTTCCTCACTTCCAGTATCTGGCGGAGCATACGGCTCAGGCGGTCGATGTTGCTGTGGATAATTCCTGTTTCCTGTGCAGCAGAAGGAATTCCCTGTTGGATGGAATCCGCCGCTGCAGAAATGATGGACAATGGTGTGAGCAGCTCGTGCGTGATGTTGGTGAACACATTGGCCATCTGTAGGCGGTTCTTGGTGCGAATGCGGGCACGGTACCAACGGATGGAGATGTGTATGGCCAGTATGGCGATGCCTATATATATAATGTATGCCCACCATGAAGCATACCAAGGCGGCAGAATCTTGATCTCGATGCTGTAGGGTAGCTTGCTCCATCTTCCACGGCTGTCTGCCGCCTTGAGGTGCAAATGATAAGTACCAGAAGGCAAGTTCTCGAATGTGGCTTGACGATAGCTTGCACTTACGGTTTGCCATTTGTCGTTGTACCCCTCCAGTAGATAGGCATACTTGCATTGCTTAGGGTTGCTGTAGGAAAGCATGGCGAATTCCACTCCAAACTTGTAGATGGAGGGCGGCAGTACGATGCGACGCATGTAGGAAGGGCTTTGCTCGCATATCCTCTTTCGCTGCGTAGAGTCGATAGTGGCAAGGCGTTTATCGTTGAGTAACAAGTCGGTCACGATGATGTTGTAGGGCGACTTGCTGCTTTGTGGTGCTTGGGCTAGGGTCGCATTGACACAGACTAGTTCTTTGCCGGAGCCCAGGTATATCTGGTTGCCAAATTGAAAGCAGGAGTTGGCTTGGAAGAACATGCTTCCTAGGCCGTCTTCACTGGTATAATTGTTGTATAGCAGGTTGCCCTTTTTACTGATATACAGCATGGTGAGAGCATCGTCGGTAGTTATCCAAATATGTCCTGCTGGGTCTTTGACGATAGAGAATGCACGGTCCAACTTGCCTGGAAACAAGTTGCTGATGCAGTCGAACTTGTCTTTTTCAAGATTGTAACGGTACAGTCCGCCACTCTTCGAAATAGCGAGTATGTGGTGGTGCGCGTCTTCGATACAATTGGTCACGTCTGGGATGTCTAGTCGCTGGTTGGCGAGGTTGTAGTTGGTCAGCTTGAGCTTGCTGGGATGATAAAAATCACCATGGATGCAGATGATGCCTTTATCCTCGGTCGATACCCAAATTCTACCCAGATGGTCTTCCTGTATGTTTGACACGCTGGCATCCAGTTTCTTATTGATGATTTCTCCCGATGGCAAGATGTAATTGAGCCAGCCGTTCTCGCCAACGAATGTGATTCCCCTCTTGCTGGTGAGGAGAGACTTCACGTAATTACTCTTTACGAATTTACAATTTTTGTTGTTCCAAAGAATCGCCTTTCCGTTCTTGATGTGTATGATACCATAACCATGGATGGCAATCCACGTTTCGTTGGCACCCTTTTGCATGATACTGTTGGCATGGGTGTTGATGATGTTGTAGGGGATGCCTTGCAGTCCTGGAATTTCCTGATTGTACAGGGCTTTCTTCGTGTCCTTGTTGTAGAGGGCGATGCCTGCGGGAGCCAATGCCATCCACAAGTGGGTGCCATCGTTGGTAGAGATGCTATTGATGCCATTGATGGTGAGGCGATCGGTGTCGATGTCGTGCATTTGAAAGATGGAAGGTTGGGTGCTGAGATGCAGCAATCCCTGGTTGAGGGTAAGAGCCCATAGGCTTCCCTTGCCGTCTGTAGCCAGGTCCATCGTACTTTGTACAGGGTATTCTTTCCTGATACCGATATTCTTTAGATAGGTGAAACCTTCGTTGAGATGATTCTCTTGGATGAAGCCTATACCGTCTCTTGTGCAAGTCCAGATGGTCTTCGAAGTGGGGTCTTCTATCAAGTGGTAGTTGATGGAGAATTCTGGGCTATGCTTGCTGTAGTCGGTGTAGCCTGGATTGGTCGTGTTGCTTGGCGTGTTGAGACAGCATACCCCCTCTCCCCACGTTCCAATCCAAAGTCGCCCTTTTCTGTCAATCAACATGGTGTGGGCGGCTATGTTTTTCCCTTTGGGCAGTCGCAATTGGTACAAGGTGCGCCCTTGTCTGCCGATACGGTATATGCCATGTTGCCACGTGCCGAGATAAATGGTGCCCTGCCTGTCTTCGGCAAAGCTCTGAATATCGGAAAAATCGAGGCTGTGCTTTTTGCCGTTGGCATCTATCACTTGGGTGTTGCCTTGATGGTAGAATTTGAATTTCTTGTTTTTTCTGACGTATCTCACCAAGAGGTTGTCGTATCCCATCCACGCGTCGCCATTGCTGGCGGTGAAAAGCGGAAACACACTCTTGCCTGCTGTCTTGACGGTCAGTTGGTAGATAGTAAAGCGTTGTGTGGTTTTGTCCATTCTCGCCAATCCTCCTTCTGTTCCTATCCAAATGCCATCGTCGTGATCTTCCGCCATGCAGCGTATGCTGTTGCTTGGGAGCACTCTTGGCGACTTGGAGTGATTGCGATAGGACTTGAAGAGATAGCCGTCGTAGGTCTTGATGCCATTGTCTGATCCTATCCATATCAATCCTTGCTTGTCAATGAGCATGCACTTTTGCTCCTCTGAAGTCGCAGGATATACCGCATTACGTACTTCGAAAGGTATGGAGATAGACCATAGTGGAAGATGAAATGCTATCATAGTGAGCATGAAAACAACTATCTTAGTGAAGCGAGTACTCACTTTTTTCATATAGTTCATAAATGTTTATGTTTATAATTTTATTTCCTTGGCAAAGTTACAAAGTTTTGGGTAATAATCTAGTGCAATTTAGCTAAATTTATGATAGATAGGCTAATAAGTGACTTATAGTGTACGAATAATAACAGATTTTGTACGTTTATCGTGATATTTCACAAAAACTCTACTGCCGTTTGGAAAATAGCGCAAAAGCATTGGGGCTGTTTGGAAAAAAATATATAATTTTGCGCCATCCAATTGAGACATACACATAATGATATAATTGATTACGATCAAACAATTTTAAACTTTAAACATCAAAACAGTAATGAAAAAAGAGCAGTTTTTGACTTCGTCGCGTAGATTGATGTTTGCATCTGCCTTGGCACTTATGGGAGGTACATGCCAAATAATGATGGCAGCCCGAACGGTGCAAGAAGCACAGCAAGACAATCTCGTGAAAGGTAAGGTTGTAGACGACAAGGGTGAGCCAATCATTGGAGCCACCGTCAAGGAAAAAGGTACTTCTAATGGAGCTGTTTCCGATATTGACGGAAACTTCAGTTTCAATGCTCCTGTTGGTGCAGACTTGGAAATTTCATACATCGGGTATAAAACTCAAAATCTCAAGGTCGAGGCAGGAAAGGAACTCAATATCAAGTTGGAGGAAGAAGGTAAGACTTTGAATGAGGTGGTCGTGGTTGGTTATGGTACCGTGCAGCGCAAAAACTTCACGGGTTCTGTTTCTACAGTGAACGTTGCCAACTCGCCTGTTGCCAACATTCCTACCGCCAGTGCTTTGAATGTATTGCGTGGTACTGTGACGGGTATTACCATGTCGCAGGAGCAAGGTGCTGGTCAGAATCCATCTGTCCAAGTTCGTGGACAGAAGTCTGTCAATGGTGGTTCATCCCCATTGATTGTTGTTGATGGTGTTATATATATGGGACCTTATTCTGATATTGATCCTAACACCATTCAGAGCGTGAGCGTGCTGAAAGATGCTACTTCTTTGGCAGCGTATGGCTCCCAGGCTGCCAATGGTGTCATCATGGTTACTACCAAGAAGGGCGTGCTGGGAAAGCCTGTCATCAATGTCAACTCTTCCTGGTCGTTCTCGACTGCGGCATCGAAACCTGATGTGCTCAGTCCACAAGACTATATTAAGAAGGTGAATACCCTCAATGGTCTTGCGGAGGATGCAGACCCTACCTGGATGCACTCTTTTGAGTATGAAAACTACAAGGCGGGGAAGACCATTGACTGGTTTGATTACTGTACTCGCACGGGCTTGATGCAGAACTATGCGGCTTCTGTTTCTGGAGCTACAGAAAAAGTCAACTATTATTTCTCTGGCAGCTATGCCGACCAACAAGGTGTGGTCAAGGGCGATGACTATTCTCGTACATCTCTGAATATGCGTTTGCAGAGCGACATCACCAAGTGGTTGCAGATAGGAGGTCAGGCTGCTTATACTTACCGAGATTATTCAGGTCCTACTGTCTATAACCTCTACCAGGCTGTTCGCTTGAGTCCATACGGACGTGCGGAGCGTGCCGATGGCGGAGGCTTGGAGAAGTTTCCTATGACGGAGGGACAATATCGTGTCAACCCAATGTGGGATGTGTTGAGTGGCACCAAGGATGACCATGATACCTATAATACATTGGACCTCAAAGGACATGTATTGCTTACCTGTCCCTGGTTGGATGGCCTTACCTTCCGCATGAATGGTACTTATTCTATAGAGAATGTGGAGCGTGACCAGTTCACTCATGAGGGATATTATGTGCAGGAGGGCTCTTCCGATGACCGCTACTCCCAGGCAACTATCTCTGGATTCTTGGCTAAGGCCAATGGTAGCAATGCTCGTACTAAGAACACTTACTGGGTTTGGGATAACATTCTCAATTACAACCATCAGTTTGGCGACCACTATGTGGATGCTACTTTCGTATATACTCGTGACTCCAAGGTATATGACTACAGGGGCATGAGTGGCTCGGATTTCTCTGCACTGGGCAACACTTTTCAGGGCGCATACGGACTCAACAATGCTGCCACACAAAAAATCAGCAATACGGGTTATACCAAGAAGAACGATGTGGGTTATTTGTGGCGTATAAATTACAACTACAAGGATACTTATCATATCAGTGCATCCTTACGTCGTGACGGCTCCTCAGTGTTTGGTACCAACCATAAGTGGGGTAACTTCCCAGCCGTAGGCTTGGCATGGACTGCCAGCAACGAGAAGTTCATCCAGGCTGTCAAGCCGATTTCTTACTTGAAGTTGAAGGCTTCCTGGGGTAAAAATGGTAACCAGTCGCTTAGTCCATACGAGACCTTGCAGAAGATTACCCTCGGACAGATGGGTGGTTTCAGCTATCCTTTCGGCAATACCTCCGAGGTAACCTGGGCACAGCGTATCACTTCCATGGGCAACCCTAACTTGGGATGGGAGTCTACAGAGTCTTTCAACTATGGTTTTGAACTCGGACTCTTGAAGGATCGTATCAACATCCAGCTGGATGCCTACAACTCCAAGACCACCAACCAGATATTCAATCGTACCATTCCTGTGATGATCAATGGTCTGTCCTCTATGAAGGCTACGATGGGACGAGTTGACAACTGGGGTATTGAAATCAATCTCAATACCAAGAACATCATGACCAAAGACTTCTCTTGGGAGAGTGCGCTCAATTTCTACTTGAACCGCAACAAGCTGAAGGAACTTTATGGCGATGGCAAGGATGACATCAGCAACTCTTTGTTCCTTGGCAAGTCGCTCGGTGCCATCTATGGCTACAAGCCAGTGGGCATAGTACAGGCGGCTTATGGGGCAGACGGCAAACCTCTCTATGATGCCAACGGTCATCTGCAAGTTTGCGATGCAGACAAGGCTTATGCAGAAGCCAATGGTGCCAAGCCTGGTGATGTGAAATTTGCCAATTTGGATGGCAGCGAGGACGGTGTGATTACGGCTGAAGACCGTACTATCTTGGGATATAATAAGCCTAACTTCACCATGAGCTTGGGCAATACGCTGAGGTACAAGGATTTCGAGCTTTACTTCCTCTTCACTGGTCTCTTCGGTGGTGGCGGCTATGCCAAGGCTGTCAATCTCTATGCTTACCAGACCAATTCAGATAATGCTGATGACAATAACTTGAACCATGGCTGGTGGACTGCGGAGAACAAGAGCAACAAGTATCCACGCATCGACTACAACGATGGTAGGTATCGCCCATTGCAGAGCTATGCTTTCATTCGTTTGCAGAGCTTGAGCCTCTCTTACACTTTCCGTCAGGCATGGTTGAAGAAGGCGATGATCAACAACCTCAAGTTGTATGTTACCGCCCAGAACCTCTTCACCCTCACGGGTTGGGATGGTGGCGACCCAGAGGTCAAGCAGACCTTGGGAACAGGCTATTCATACGATTATCCATTGTCTAGAACGGTGTCTGTGGGCTTGAATCTCACATTCTAGTTCTTAAGAGTATTGTTCTTAGAAAGTATTTATACTAAAAAGCATTTATGATGAAAACAAATAATATATTGCTTTTGGCTTTGGCTGCTGCGTCCTTCGGGATGACTTCCTGTAATGACGGAGATTTCTTGACAGAGAAGCCAAAGACCATCTTTACTACCGATGATGCGTACAACACCACCGACCAGGTGGAAGCCATGGCATCCAATATGTATCAGCACATTCGCTACTGGTATCAGATAGATAAGTTTTTGAAGGGGCAAGGTTCGGATATTCTCGACACGCCTTATTTTCGCAATTCTTCGGGTGGCTCTTGTAACTTCGCCAAATGGTCTTCTACCTCCAATTCTTCCAATAAGGTATATGAGGCCATGTACATGTTGGTCAACTATTCCAACCAGACCTTGGAGGGCTTGAATGTTCCAACCTTGACATGGACTGATGCGGATAAGAAGAAAGAGATGTATGGCGAGGCCATGTTCTTCCGTGGATATGCCTATCTCTCTTTGGGCGAATTGTTCGGCGGAGTGCCATTGGTAGATAAGTTCAACAAGGACTTGAAACTCGACTTCGTACGCTCCAGTCGCGAGGAAACCTACAACTTCGCCATCAAGGACTTGGAGTCTGCTACAGAGAATCTTCCAGATTATCCTTCCGAGGCAGGTAAGGTGGGCAAGGGTATTGCATATCATTTCCTCTCAGAAGCTTACTTGGCGTTGGCTACCATCAAGGACAATGACAAAACATTGTTGCAAAAATCAGTAGAGTATGCCAACAAGGTAATGCAGTTGCATCCATTGATGACCCAGCGCTTCGGCACACGTGCCACCCAAGGCGCAGGGGAAGAGAAAAATGGCGTGGCTGCCTACTATGCAGATGGCAATGTCTTCTTCGACTTGTTCCAGGAAGGCAACTACGATTATAGCGAGGGTAACACCGAGGCTCTGTGGACTCTAGAGAATGACTATACCGTATATCACAAGTATGGTGGCGATAACTATGTCAACACGCCAGCTCAAATGAGTCCAGTATTGCGTGATGTGCAGTGGAAGGCAGAATATAAGGAGACCGACAAGGGTGCCGCTGATGGCCCTTGGACAGGTTCCAACATTGATGCTATGGAATATCCAGGAGGCAACACCTGTGCCTACGTTGGTGGTCGTGGCATTGCTACTATGACACCTACGGATTATGTCATCACCGATATTTGGAAGAATGACGAGGGTGACATCCGTAATGCGGCTTGTAATATCCGCCGTACATTCAAGTGCATCGACAAGAAGCATTCCATGTATGGCAAGGAGGTTCCGATGAGCATGCTCGACTTCTCTACGCAGAAGATTACCGAGTATTTCCCTATCTGGACCAAGTTGGCTCCTATTGACGACTGGGGCTATGACGACCTCAAGGATGGTGGTAACCGTTCCAATATGTATTGCGACCAGTATGCCAATCGTTCTGCTGAGACCTTGCTTCTCAGAGCTGAAGCTAAGTTGAGAATGGGAGATAAGGAAGGCGCCGCAGCCGATGTCAACATCCTGCGCGACCGTGCACAGTGCAAGGTGAAGGCACAGGCTTCCGACATGACCTTGCAGTACATCCTTGATGAGCGTGCAAGAGAGCTGTTTGGTGAGGAGCGTCGTTGGAACACCTTGCTTCGCATGGGTGAAGATGGCATCAAGAGCATCAATGCCCACGCCATGTACATGGTGGATCAGCCTTATTGGGGTGGTTACTTTAAGCCAAGTGTTTCACCAATTACCAAGTGGACACTCTTCCCAATCCCACAAAACGTGATAGACAGTAATACAGGAAACAAAATAGAGCAAAACCCAGGATGGGAATAAACTCCAAATCTTCAATATTTATATATAAATAGGTTTTAGGTTTTTTAGAAAAGTGAAAAAGAGGGCGCTGTGAAAGTGCTCTCTTTTTTTGTAATAAAAATATATTCTGTAATCTAAAAATGATAGGTATTTATCGCTTTTGACCGATAAATGCCTATTTTTTGTTGTTTTGTTTACACTTTATTCAAATGATTTTATTATCTTTGCAACCACAAATAGCAAATAACAATAATAAGTCAATAAACCTATTTTATAATGAGAAGAATCATTTCAGCAGTATTGCTTTCTGCTGCCGTGGCGATGCCAACGATGGCGCAGAAGGCAACCAAGACATTGAGCAATGGCTATCCATTCACTCAGGTTCCATTCACTAGTGTGAAGATTTCACAGAATACATTCTGGGGTGCCCGTTTGAAGGCAGCTCGTGAGGTAACCGTGCCATTGGCTTTCAGCAAGTGCCAGAGCGAGCACCGTTACAAGAACTTTGAGATGGCTGCCTATACCTTGCAGCATCCTAACCACAAGGGATTGGATACCCCAGAGTGGGACGTGAGCAAGTTCATGGGCTACTCTTTCGATGACACCGATGTATATAAGACCATCGAGGGAGCCAGCTATATCCTTCAGACTTACCCAGACAAGAAGTTGAAGGCTTATATCGACAGTGTGCTCGATGTAGTGGGCGCAGCCCAGGAGCCTGATGGCTATCTCTATACCGCTCGCACCATCAATCCAAAGCATCCACATCAGTGGTCGGGCAATAAGCGTTGGGTGAAGGACGAGGACTTGAGCCATGAGCTTTACAACCTCGGTCATATGGTAGATGCAGCTTGCGCGCACTATCAGGCTACGGGTAGCACCAAGTTCTTGAATATTGCCAAGCGTTATGCTGATTGTGTAGTCAAGGAAGTAGGTCCTAAGGAGGGACAGGCTACCATCGTGCCTGGCCACCAGATCGCAGAGATGGCCTTGGCTCGTCTCTATACCTTGACTGGCGAGAAGAAGTATCTCGATGAGGCTAAGTATCTGCTCGACTATCGTGGCAAGACTCATATCCGCAACTCATATTCACAGAGTCAGGCTCCTATCTTGGAACAGAAAGAGGCTGTAGGCCATGCTGTTCGTGCTGGCTATATGTATGCCGGTATCGCCGATGTGGCTGCCTTGACCAAGGATTCTGCCTATATGCAGGTCATCGACCGCATCTTCAATAACATCGTGGGCAAGAAGTACTATCTCACAGGTGGTGTAGGCGCCCGCCATTGGGGCGAGGCTTTCGGCGAGAACTACGAGTTGCCAAACATGACTGCCTACAACGAGACTTGCGCAGCCATCTCTATGGTTTATCTCTTCGAGCGTATGTTCTTGCTTCATGGCGAGAGCAAGTATATCGACTGTTTGGAGCGTACCTTGTATAATGGTGTCATCTCAGGTATGAGCATGGACGGTGGACGTTTCTTCTATCCTAACCCACTGTCAAGCGATGGCAAGTATGCCTTCAACGCCGACAACACCAAGACTCGCCAGCCTTGGTTCGGATGCGCTTGCTGCCCTAGCAACTTGTGCCGTTTCATCCCTTCCGTTCCTGGTTATCTCTATGGTGTGAAGGATAATAATATCTACGTAAACCTCTTCGCAGGCAACACCTCTACCATCAAGGTACAGGGCAAGGATGTGGTTCTCGAAGAGACCACCGAATACCCTTGGAATGGCGACATCAAGATTAGCGTGAAGAAGAGTGGTGTGAAGAATGCCAACTTGCTCGTTCGTATCCCTGGATGGGCTCGCAACCAGGTGGTGCCTAGCGACCTCTACAAGTATAGCGATGCGGAGAAACCAGCTTACACCGTAACCGTGAATGGCAAGGCTGTGGAGGCTGATCTCGATGCCAACAAGGGCTATCTGCCTGTGAAGAACATCAAGAAGGGCGATGTCATCCGCATCCACTTCGACATGCCTATCCGCACAGTGGTAGCTAATAACAAGGTAGCTGACGACAAGGGCAAGGTTGCTGTGGAGCGTGGCCCATTGGTATATTGCGCTGAGGCTGTGGATAACAACAATGAGCCTGTGCTCCGTGCCGTGATGGCTAAGAAGCCTACTTTCACATTGGTTGATAACTACAGCATCCAGAATACAGAGACCAAGGGTGCTCCTGCCTTCTCTGTGAAAGCGATCAAGACCGATGCGCAGGTATTGGAAGAGGGTGCCAATGGCATCTCTGTGAAGAACGACAAGCTTACCTTGATTCCTTACTATGCATGGAATCATCGTGGCGCCAACGAGATGAACGTTTGGTTTATCCAGAGCTTGTCGATGTTGGATAAGTAACGAAAGAAAATATATCCGATAATAAAGTAAAAATAAAAAAGCTTGGGCAAACGCATTGCCCAAGCTTTTTTTATTGCATTTATGCAGGATTGACAAGTTGTTAATGTTTTGCCAACTTACTGCTAGCTTACAAATTGTCAATGTTTTGCCAACTTACTGCTAGCTTACAAATTGTCTTTCTCTATATCCTTGAAGTACTTATAAGTGCTAACTTTCAACTCGTCGCAAGCGCTTTCATCGCAAACGATGATGCCCTTCTTGTGGGTTTGCAGTGCACTGATGGTCCAAGCCTGTGTCACTGGTCCCTCGATGGCAGCTTGTAGGGCGCGAGCCTTGCCATGACCATTGCAGAGAATCATCACTTCCTTGGCATCCATCACGGTGCCGACTCCTACGGTGAGGGCAGTGCTTGGCACCTTGCTTATGTCGCCATCGAAGAAACGAGAGTTGGCGATGCGGGTGTCGGTGGTCAAGGTCTTGACACGAGTGCGGGAGCTCAGAGAAGAGAAAGGCTCGTTGAAGGCGATGTGACCGTCAGGACCGATGCCGCCGATGAAGAGGTCGATGCCGCCGGCATCCTCTATCATCTGCTCATAGTGGGCGCATTCCTCAGCCAGGTTCTCGGCGTTTCCATTCAGAATGTGGATGTTCTCCTTAGGACAGTCGATGTGGTCGAAGAGGTTGCGAGCCATGAAAGAGTGGTAGCTCTCTGGGTGAGACTCTGGCAAACCTACATATTCATCCATATTGAATGTCAAGACGTGCTTGAAGGAAACCTTGCCTTCCTTCACTGCCTTTACCAAGTTGGCGTACATACCCTCTGGCGAAGAACCTGTAGGCAATCCCAAGACGAAGGGATTCTGTGCTGTAGGATGAAACGCATTGATGGCTTCGATCACGTGGTTGGCTGCCCATTCAGACAGTGCTTTGTAGTCATTTTCGATTATTACACGCATAGTTCTATTTCTTTATTTTTTATTGTTAGTTACTTTTGGGTTATTGTTTATTCAACTTATATTCAATTTACAAAGATAAGCTTTTTCTGTATAGAAAGGATGTTTTTCAGTGTTAATTTTGCGAAACGAAGCTGATTTTTCCTAAAAAAACTTCCACGGGAAGATTTTTAACGTTTTTATGTACATATTTTGCCTATTTCTTCCCTTTGTTCTTATTTTTATTTGTTACTTTTGCCAACGTAATCAATATGAGTAACCAAGTATTCGATACGAGTAATTAAGTATTCGATACGAGCAATCAAAACAAGTAATCAATAATGGTAACAATTTTTCCTAAAAACGAAATGATGAAACAGATATTTGCAAAGTGTTTGGTTTTAGTGTGCCTCTTGCTTTCTGCGATGGCGATGAGGGCAGATGAGACGTTCGCTCCTTTCCCAAAGGCAAAGGATAAGTATTGGCTGAAGCAAGTGCCCCTTGCTATGCGCAACGACTATATCCGACTGGGCAATCTTTATAACAACAAGCCTTGGAATGCCATCCCGAATACTATGTTTGCGGAGTTTCGCACCAATGGTAATCGCACCCGATACGAGGCGGCGAGCTTTGGCATCCGCAAGCAGTTCGTATGTCTTGTGATGGCGGAAATCATGCAGGGTAAGGGACGTTTTTTGCCTTCCATCCGCAAGGGACTCCATTATTTCATCGAGAAGGAATCTTGGTGGGGAATCCCTGCGCATTACCCAAAAGACCATCCCGAGCGAGATATCCAGCCCGTGGATCTCTTTAATGCCGAGACAGCCGGAATGCTGGCTTGGACGCTCTATATGCTCGAAGACGAAATCAACAAGAAGGAAAAGGGACTTTCGGATGCCGTTAGAACGGAGATAGAACGCCGTTTCTTGGAACCTACCTTGAACCAGCCACAAGGATGGAAGAACAATGCCAACAACTGGAATACCTGGATTACGAGCAACTGGCTGGAGACTGCTCTCATCTGTGAGCAGGACGGCAAGAAGCGTGACGCTGCCTTCAAGGGTGTACAGCAATGCTTGCGTACCTTTATGAAAGGCTATCCCGATGATGGTGGATGCGAGGAAGGCGTGAGCTATTGGGATTGTGCCGGTGCCTCATTCTTCGAGTCGCTCTACTTTATGCAGTTCGCTCCGAAACAGGCGAAGCTAGAACTGAATGATGCACAGAAGAAAAAGGTGGAGAATATGGGCAGGTTCATCACCACGATGTACATCGACGACCTTACCTTCGTAAATTTCTCTGATGCCCAGGCGAAGAATACGCCTAACATCAACATCCTCTTCCCATACGGAGCTTACCTCCAGAACGAGCAGATGATGCAGTTGGCGGCATATGTGGGCAAGAAGTATCTGTATTTGCAGAAACCATCCACACTTTTCCTGAAATCGGGCAACTATCCGAAGTTGGGCAGGGAGTTGATGCTTCTCTCCATGTTGCCTCAGTATCAGCAGACCCAGGCGGTGCAGCCCCGAACGGAGGATGCTTATCTGGAGAACTCCCAAATCATGGTGGCGAGCAACAAGCATTGGTTTGTTGCGGCAAAGGGTGGCAACAATGCCGAGAGCCATAATCACAACGACATTGGCAACTTCATCGTTTATCACAACAATCAGCCCGTGGTCATCGACTTGGGGCGTGACACCTATACCTCCCAGTCGTTTAGCTCTCGCCGTTTCGAACTGATGAATTGCCGATCGGCTTACCACAACGTTCCGATTATTAACGGTATGGAGCAGAAAGACGGCAAGAAGTATCGTGCCGACAAGGTGAGCCATGTGGCTGATGCATCAGAATCTTCTCTTACCTTGAACTTGGAAAAAGCATACACCGAGGCTGCCCATGTGGATAGTTGGAAGCGTACGATAGCCCTTGATAGAGAGTATGATTGGGTAGAAGTGACCGAGCAATACAAGCTCGACTCCTTGGAAATCGAGAAAGACCGTTTGAATGGTCAGGTCTTCGATAACCAAATCATCCTCATGGCGTATGGCAAACCTGTGGTGCAGAAGGCAGGTCGCATCTTGTTGCAGAATGGTGCTGTTCGCTTGGAATATGATGCTCAGTATCTCTCTGCATCTGTGGAAAAGGTGCAGATGACGGATGGCATCATGAAGACACAGTGGAAAGACAACGTGTATCGCATCATCCTCCGTCTGAATGACAACTATCCGATGGCGAGAGTGAAGTATCGATTTGTGGATGGACAAAAATAATCATGTTTTCAGTGAAATTTAAAACAGAAAAGATATGAAGTACGTAACATATTTGATTGTATGTATCATGTCACTTTTACTTATGTCTAGTTGCGGCAATAAGAAGATAGAACAGTCGATAGCTCATGCTGATAGTTTGATGGAGAAAAATCAAGACTCGGCACGAGTCGCCCTTGCTATACTGGATAAGTTGTGTCGTCAATATCCCGATATGTCTAAGAGAGAGCAAATGCGCTATCAGCTTATTTATGCCAAGGGTATGAACAAAGGATTTGTCGATTTTACCACGGATAGTGTGATGAAGCAAGTGGTAGCCTATTACGACAAGCATGGCTCAGCCAACGAACGTATGCTTGCATATTATCTCTTGGGCTGTGCATATCGCGACCTTGATGACTCTCCTGCATCCTTGGAGAACTATCTTCTGGCGGTAGAGCAAGCTGATACTACAAGCCGAGATTGTGATTATCTTACACTAGCGAGGGTGTATGGACAAATAGGAGAGGAATATCAAAGGAAAAGGATGATATTAAATGCAAAAGATTCTTATAGAAAATCAGAAAAATATTCTTGGCTTGCCAAAGATACATTGGGTGCTTTGATATCTGCAGAAGCTCAGGTAAACATATTGCCTAAGTTTATGCCTCCTCTGAAAGTTATAGAACAATTTGAGGAGATATACAAAAAATATAAGAAATACGGTTATTCTAAGGAGGCGGCTCGTTCTTTAGGAGTACCTATGTTGTCTTTGATTCAGACAAAACAATATGCTAAAGTCAAAAGATATATAGACATATATGAAAATAAATCAGGATATTTTGATGGAAAATTGAATCCGAGTATTCGTTATGATTCCTATTTTTATGCTAAAGGACTATATTATCTAAATATACATTTAGATTCTGCTAAAGTCTATTTTCAAAAATGTTTGAATATGGCAGAGAGTGTTAATGCCAAAAGAATAGCTTTTGACGGATGGTATAGATATTACAAGCAGAAGCATCAATTGGATTCTATAATAAAGTATGCTGATTTATTTATCCAATACAGCGATAGTGTAAGGATGCATGATGAGGTCGAAGCTATGTCACAAATGAATGCTTTGTATAATTACTCTTTATGGCAAAGAAAAGCCAGAGTGCAAGAAGTCGAGAAAGATAATGCTCATATAATTATTATTCTTCTGACAATAATAGTTGGTATATTTGCTATTGCGATAATGCTATATGTTAAAAATATAAGAAAAGAAAGATTGATAAGAAAAGAACAGATGTTGTTTGTTAAGCAGCAAATAGCCTTGAAGGAACTAGAATTATTGAAAGGCCAGGATGAATTGACAAAAATGAAAGAAGAACTCTCTTTAAAATCTTCCTTGGTATTGGATAAGGAAAGATCAATAAAGATGCTGAAGGATGAAATTGATGTGTTGGTTAACGACGAACCCTATGAGGAAAATGAAAAATGTGAGGAGCTCCAGCACAAAGCTATGGTTATAAAATTTAAGCAGTTGGCAGAAAAAGGTATAGAGCCTTCTTTCCGACAATGGGATACATTGGAAAATATTTTCAATTCATTTTTCAAGCAATTTGGAGTGACATTGGAAAAACATTGTAAGTTAAACGAGAATGAGTACAGGATATGTATGTTGGTTTGGTTAGGTTTTACTCCTAATCAGATGAAGATGTTGATGAATATGTCATCATCAAACATCTCGAACATAAGAAAACGTTTGGCTAAAAAAATTTTCGACAGGGATATGACAACGAGCAAATTTGATGATGAAATACGTAAAATTCAAATAGATGGTTAATTTGTGAAATTGTGAAAAGGTTATATAATTACTTGTTATTTATGGTGTTATACAGCTCCTTGTGAAAACGTGAAATGTTAAAATTAGCAGATGTGATATATCTAAGTTGCGGAAAATATTATCTTTGCAAACAAAAAAATCTAATGAAAAAGATATTGATATTTGTGTGGCATCGTCACAAGAAGTCGTTGTCCTACCATCAGATGTGCATGGTCAATACGAGCTATTGATAGAAGTGAATGGTGTATCCTACAAGGGAGAAATCAGTCTCTAGTAGAAATCGAAAATAGAAATATA
>DBLF01000018.1:31113-33084 GCA_002297965.1 Candidatus Segatella papionis | reverse complement strand
TTAAGTGCCTTTCATGCTTTGGAACAATCCCTACAGGGGGAGGCTGATGTGTATTTTGCATACCATCAGCAAGGTAATGAATTGCCTGTAGTTTTGCAAGCTATAAAGAATCTTTTTGTCTTTACTTCTGACATTCTTGATGATTTGGGATATACTCCGATAGAAAAGGGTAAACTAGTACCAGGTAGTAATCATTTCCCTCTCTTGAAATTCTTTAAAGAGAATCAAGAATATGATTATTATTGGCTAGTAGAGGATGATGTCCGATTTTCAGGAGAATGGAAAGATTTCTTCAATTGCTTTGCTTCGAACACATCTGATTTCCTGTCTTCTGTTTTTGAGACTAAAGAGGAAAATCCTAATTGGTATTGGTGGACTTATCTTAAAGCGGGCGAAAATGCAATTTCTGAGGATAAGCTTTTGCGTTCTTTTAATCCCATCTATCGTCTGTCTCATCAGGCATTGGTATGTATTGATGGACATCTGAGAGAAGGTTGGATGGGACATCATGAAGTCCTTTTCCCTACCTTATTGTTTAGTAAGGGATTTCGTATAGAGGACTTTGGGGGAGATGGTTCATTCGTAAAGTCTGAAAATAAAGTTAAGTTTTATGACCAGACTTCAATGCGCATTGCCCCAATATTGCCTGATGACAGGAAGAACTATCTGTTTCATCCTGTAAAGGAGGAAAAAGTAAGACAGGATGGTTCATATAAGAAAAACGCTGTGTTTGTTACAGCAGGCAAGGACAGCTTGCATCGCCAATTACTAAAAGGCGATGCCGACTTCGACTTGCACTTGCTCATTTATGATGGCTCCTACAACAAGTTTTGTAATGATACGGATTTTATAGCTTGTGATGCAGGATATAAGATGGATATGACCTACCGCTACCTTCAGCGTCACCCAGAACTGCTGGAAAAATATGAATATTTCTTCTTGTTAGACGATAATATAGTGATTAGTACGGAGGATGTAAATAGGCTTTTCGCAATGATGAGAAAGTATCAGTTGAAGATAGCACAACCATCTTTGGTAATGTCCTATTATACTTACAAGCATACGGCTTTTCATCCTTTTTACATCCTTCGTTATACGAATTTTGTGGAAATGATGATGCCTTGCTTCTCTAGAAATGCCTTAAAAAATGTATTGCCTACATTCGAAGCTAGAGTAAGATGGTCTGGTGTAGAAATACATTGGCCCGTTCTTGTCGAAACAAATCATAAAGATATAGCGATTTTTGATGCTGTTAGTGCGAAGCATACTCGAATAGTTCAGTCATGGAATGCCACAAGTCAAATGCAACTAGATGAATATCTTAAAAAACACAACTTGACTTGGAGTATAGAAGAGTATGGTGGTGTAATAATGGAGGGCGTTAATTCAAGTAGCAAGCAGGCTTTTGATGAATTAAGAGTCCATAGTGAAAAGGTGAGAAAAAAACTATATAACGGTGGACTGCTAAAAATGAAAAAGTCGGAAGTAACCTTTGCTGTTTACGCCTTAATGTTGGATTCTATTTTATGGAATGACCATGCAAGTTGGGATGTTGCTGCTAGGTTGGCAGATAAACTAAATGTGTTAGAAAAAGTCCTTCCTTAGTCTTGGCTATGTAGAAGGTTTTATAAATTAAATAATTGAGATTATGTTAGAATTATCAAAAATTAATTTTAATGGTTTAGAACCATTGGATGAAAGTCTGTTGACAGAAGCAGACATGTTGGAAGTGTTAGGTGGTCAAGACTCTGTGTATGTAATTAATCAAAGTAGCTGCAAAATCTATATAGGCTGTTAATTTTTATAAAGATTTTGTACTTTTAAGAAACCAATGCCTATAATAACTAGGCGTTGGTTTCTCTAAATTTCTTAAAATAGGAAATGTATAAACTAAGTAAGTATAATTATATATTAGCGCCAAACTCAGAAACATCAATAATGTTTAGTGGTGTGACTAAGAAATTCTTTCTC
>DBLF01000018.1:21584-31033 GCA_002297965.1 Candidatus Segatella papionis | reverse complement strand
CAAAATATATGCCATTTTTCATGAAAATGGTTAATGCCGGTTTTGTCGTAGAAGAGAACGTTGACGAATTAGAACTTATTAGGAAAGAAGAAAAAAAATATATAGAGGCTAGAGAGTACCAATCAATTATAATTCCTACCTATGATTGCAATTATTCGTGTTGGTATTGCACTCAGAAACATCAACAGACTGTGTTCGGTGATTTGAGTGTGAAGAAAATTGTAAAACATATAGTTTCTTATATTGAGCAGAATAACATCTTGGCTTATCGTCTATGTTGGTTCGGGGGTGAACCGTTAATGCAAAAAGACAGAGTCTTAGAAATATCAAACAATTTGTATCATTATTGTTTGCAGAACGATATTGCGTTTAATGGTCAAATCACTACTAATGGTGCTCTTCTTGATGAAAAGTTAATACGCCAACTAAGTTCTGTGAAGATAGATAGCTATCAAATAACAATAGATGGTTGTAGGGAGAAACATAATAAAACCAAAAATAAGAATGATAGCTCATCATCTTTTGATTTGATTTTAAACAACATTAGGATGTTGCTGGAGTTAAATAAATCCTCAGTTGTGGTTCTTCGGTATAACTACAATGCAGAAAAACTTAAAGATTTAGGGATGGTAGAACAAATTAATGAGATAATTCCGTATCAACTAAGAAGTAGAATTTTTGTTGATTTTCAGAAGATTTGGCAAGCAAAACAAGATGAGATTTATCTAAATGAACTGTATGCGCTTATGAGCTTGTTTGCGCAGAGTGGATATTTGCTCTCCACCAATGCCTTTTTTTCTGCATGTTATGTGGAGAAGAAATATTTTGAAACCATTTATTATAATGGTAAGGTAGATTATTGTGATAATTATGCTTCCAATATGGCTAGAGGTTCTATTGGGGAAGAGGGTCATGTGAGTTGGAACTCTTCTTTAACTTCCAGGATGCATGGGAACAAGGAATATGCATATTGTGCAAAATGCTCTTTTTATCCAGTTTGTACAGGGGAGTGTATGGCCAAACGCGAAAAGAGATTGCGCTTGGGAAAGGAGTTTACTTGTTCTGAAAAAAGGAAGCAAGATGTAGAATTCAATATATTGGATTACTGTTTTAGGTGTCTGTTAAATTCAAAATATAAAAAGATATGAGAAAGTTTTTATTCTTAAGTATAATCCTGTTAGTGTCTGCCATGGCAAATGCGGACAACTATTACGGGAAGATTGTTTCTGGTGATAATCAACAGGGATTAGCCGATGCTACAATTCAGCTTTTTTACAATGATATCTTTGTTGGTGGATGTAAGTCGAACAATGATGGTTCTTTTAATGTTAATACTCAGCAAAAAGCGACTAAGATTTCTGTCAGCTATATGGGACTTGAAACGTATGTAAGGAAAGATAGTCTTGGACTTTCAGAGAACCTTGGTGTGATAAATATGTCTTCCAGAAATGTTGGGTTAAAAGAAGTGACAGTTGTTGGGACATTAAAGAAAGAAACATTTGATAAAGATATTTACCTTGTCACAGACTCTATGCGTAAAGGTACGTCGAGTAGTGCTCAACTGCTAGAGAAAATACCTGGAGTTTTGCGTGATTGGGAAAATGACAAATTGCGAGTTAACGGTGAGGAGGATGTCGTTCTCTTGGTTAATGAGGTGGAAAAAGCTTCAGAATATGCTATGCGCATAAATCCAAAGCGTATCAAGAAAATTGAAATTACGTATAATCCAACGGGGAAATATGAAGGAAGAAGAATGCTGTTGAATATATCGTTGTTTGATGATTATATTGGGTGGGATTTTGTGCCTTATACGAGCTTGCAATATGGAAAAAATAATATGAATCAGGAAATAGTTGGGGCTTCATATACATATAGTGTGAAAAAAATGACATTTAATCTTACTTCTGCATTTACAAATACAGCGAAGAAAGAAAGTGATACGTTTGTTCGTATGTATGGTGAGGATTATGCGAAAAGTACTCAGGGGTATGATTCTGGGAAGCCAAACAAATTCAATAATAAATTGGGGTATGACTTGGCTTTTGGAGCAGAATATCAGTTGGCGAAAAATCATAGTGTTTCTATTCAGGCAAAGGGGACTTTTAATCAGTCTTTGGATTCAACCATATATTTTATAACAGAGAAAGACAACGGACTAGAGTCGCAATATGAACAATGGAATAAAGATAAATATTATTCCAATGACTATAATGTAGGATTGTTCTATCGTGGAAGCTTTGGAAAATTCTATGTCAGCAGTGATTTGACTTACGACTATTATAATATTAGAGAAAATAGAACTTATTATGGTAATGCTAGCGTAAGTGCAAGCCCTACATTGGGCGATAAAAATTATGTGTTTTATGATGTTAGTTTAAGTAGGACCATATCCAAACACTTTGACTTTTATGCTGATTATAATTTAGCGTGGAGAAAATATAATGATACGGATAGAGCCACTAATCAATTAAATTATTGGTCAAAGAATACCCGTCATTTTATGTTGGCTATGCTAACTTGGCATCCTGTAAGTAGCTTTTTTGTAAGTGGTGGTGCGCTTTGGCTTGGCAATTCTGATGATAACAACATTGGTCATATGGCAAACTATGCTTGGAGTCCGATGGGACGTTTGTTCTATAAACCTTGGCGTAAGATAACAGTCAGGGGAAATTTTCATATTTCGGCAATGTATCCTAACTTAGACCAGCTTTCATCTACGGAGTATCAAATAGATTCAAAGATGGTTCATGGCGGAAACCCATTGTTGAGATCTTCGAGATTAACTTACTTGGATGCCACAGTGAACATAGACAAATTGTTTAGCATATTATTTGTTAACTTTTATAATAAAGACATGAATGAGTTACCCTATTATTCATTATTGCCAACAGGTATGGTTAAGGAAAGTTATGAAAATGCAGATTGGCATCGAATGATGTTTAGGTTGGCTGGCGATTACAAACTTTTTAAAGACTGTAATCTCGGGGTGAATCTTTCTTATTTTCATGATGTCGTATCTGGGGCAGATGGTATCAGAAATAGTGGGGATGTTTGGGGATTGTATATACAAGCTAGATATAAGATTAGTCCATTGAATTTGAATGTACAAGGGTCTTACGATTTAAATGATACTACAACTCCAACTTTGCAAGGCAAGTTTTCAAAGCATGTTGGGTATGCAAAGATTATATTGAACAAAATGCTTGCAAATGGTAAGATTGAGGCATCTTTGACCGCAATAACGCCAGCTAGCATAGGGAAGAGAAAATTTGGCTATGACTATCATTTGCCATATTTTACTAATATGACAAATTCCTCTAATATTAATGCTTGTGGTCCCTATGCAGTATTGGGATGCAAGGTATTCTTGCATGGAGGAAAGCAAGTGAGAATGAGACAAAATTCTTTCACTGTAGATGCAGAAAAGTAATATGACAAAGGAGATTGATGCAAAATTGAAAATAGTAGCCCTCAACGATCAAAAGTTGGGGCTACTGCAAGGCAAGTTGGGGGCTTGCGTCTATTTTTTTATTATGAGCAATCATAATGAAAAAAACGAGAATTTTCAGATAGGTAAAGAACTTCTCACTCAGGTTGTTTCAAAAATTCAAACAGTCAAGAACATCGATTTGAATAATGGCTTGATAGGTATCTATCTCGGCATATCATATTTAGTTGAGAATAACTATATATCTGATTCTTCGGGGAAATTATTGTTAGATATAGATGCGTATATATATAAAATAGCGATGAATGCGATAGAAATGAACTTGCAGGGTAAAGAGACAGCTCCATTGATAGATGTCTTGGCTTTTGAGATATATAGATATTGGCGGTTGGATAATGGGGTGGAAAAAGAGTTCTGCCAGAGATTTATAGAGAAATTGTTTAATACAATTTATATGAATAGACCTTTGGATTTTTATAGTGAGGCTATGCCTTTCAAAGCTAACAATCGATTAATTGTTTTTCTATTTGCACTAGTAGAAATCCGCAATTTGGGAATTAGCACAGAAAGAATTGATCGGATTTTCCAAGAAATGCAGCCTTTCCTTTTTTCATTGCGCCCAGTATTGCATCCGAACAAATATTGTCTGTTTTTGGCCTCTTCATTAGTTGCACAAGTTACAAGCCAATCGCAATGGAAATGCTTCTCAGAGAATTTGAGGAAGGAAATAGATATGTCCCATCTGCTGTCAAACGACTTGTTTGATCAAAGTGTTATGTTGCAGAACGGAGTGCTTGGATTGTTTGCGTTGACCTGGTGGTATAATCAAAAATCACTATCTCCGATAGGCTTTGATATGGAAAAATTGAAGCAACGTATCGAAAATAGTTCGTTTTGGAATCATGTAGATATGGATGAGGAATTCTTATACAGTAACTATTCTTTAAATAGTTACTGTGGCATAAAATTGTTAACTAGAATTTGGGAGAATAATGACAATAAAGACAAAACTTAATTTCGCTGATTTGACGGTGTTATTGCCTATTCGAGTGGAATCGCTGGTTCGGCTCGAAAATCTTCTGACTATTATTGAATACTTGCAGAAATATTTTATCATAAATGTTAAAGTCCTAGAGGCATCAGCTTTTGATAACCGAATATTACGAGGTCTTTTGCCAGATTCTGTAGAATATACTTTCGTCAAGGATGCCGATCCTGTATTCTATAGAACCAAGTACATAAACCAAATGGCGCAAACTGTACAGACTGATTATCTGGCCGTCTGGGATGCAGATGTCGTGTTTCCTATAAAACAAATGTCTTTAGCTATGAGGGTTTTGCGATGTGGAAGTGCAGATTTTGTCTATCCTTACAATGGATTATTCTTTGATACAAGTCCACTTATACGACAAATGTTTATTGAGACTCAAGAGATTACTATTTTAGAAAAGTTGAATCGGTATATGTCTTTACCATATGGAAAAAATATGAAAGGTGGGGCTTTTCTCGCAAAAAGGAAAACGTATTTGGATGTAGGAATGGAAAATGAAAATTTCTATGGGTGGGGACCCGAGGATTGGGAACGCTATGATAGATGGAAAAACTTGGGGTACAAAGTTCTGTCTGTAGAAGGACCGCTTTTTCACCTCACTCATCCTCGTGATATTAATGGGCAGCATAACTCAGAAGAACAGCGAAAGTTCACAACCTACGAAAAGGACAGAATTGTTCAATCCTCTAAAGTTGAGATTCGACAACACTTGAATTTAGAAATATAAGATGTACAAAAGTTTTCCCCATTATCAGCAACTCGACGAGATGGACTGTGGTTCCACCTCGTTGAGGATGATTGCCAAGTACTACGGCATGGAATACTCGGCGGAGATGCTGCGCCAGCATTGTCATATCACCCGAAATGGCGTGTCGATGCTTGGCATCAGCGAGGCTGCCGAATATCTCGGCTTTCGTACGCTAGGGGTAAGGATTACCATGGAGCAACTAACCCATGATGCCTCGCTTCCTTGCATTCTTCATTGGAATCAGAACCACTTTGTGGTTTGTTATAAGATAAAGAAGGGGAGAAGCGGTCGCTATCGCTTTTACATCTCCGACCCTGCCTCGCAGAAACTTTGCTTCACAGAGGAAGAGTTTATGCGTTGTTGGCTTAGCACCAAAGTACAAGGACAAGATTGTGGAATGGCTCTGCTAATAGTGCCTGGCGTAAAATTCGGCAAGCGAAAGGAGGAATGTGAGAGTGATAAGCAAAGCCTCGGTTTCTTCTTCAAGTACCTCAAGCCTTATCATCGTCAGATAGGCATACTCTTGTTGGGAATGTTGATGGGTAGTTTGCTCCAACTGGCGTTCCCTTTCCTGACTCAGGCTTTAGTAGATAAGGGTGTTAACGGCAAAAACTTGGGTTTCGTCACGCTCATCTTGATAGCCCAGCTTGTGCTTTTCATAGCACAACTCAGTGTGAATTTTATTCGTGGATGGATATTGCTACATGTAAACACTCGCATAGACATTGCTTTGATTTCTGATTTTCTCATCAAGTTGATGAATATGCCACTGCACTTCTTCGATACAAAGAGAATTGGTGATTTGATGCAGCGCATAGACGACCATTCTCGCATCAAGTCGTTTCTGATGGGCAACTCGCTTGGCTTTGTCTTCTCGCTAGCCAATTTCGTCGTCTTCTCGGCGGTGTTGGGATATTACAATCTTTTGGTGTTGGGTGTGTTTTTATTGGGCAACACTTTATATATATTATGGGTTATGTTCTTTTTGAAGTATCGCCGTGAGTTGGACTTCAAGCGATTTAACCAGTCAGCGACGGAGCGTAACAAGATGATTCAGCTGATTCAGGGAATGCAGGACATCAAGCTCAACAACTGCGAAAGGCAGAAACGTTGGGAATGGGAACGGGTGCAGATGAGGTTGTTCCGCATCAGTGTGAAAGGTCTGCGAATAGGACAGTTTCAGCAATCTGGTTCTGTGTTTTTCAGCCAAACTACCAACATTCTCATCACGTTTATTGCTGCTCGAAATGTCATCGTTGGCGATATGACGCTGGGTATGATGATGTCGCTTACCTATATCATTGGTCAGTTGTCTGCCCCTATCAACGATTTCATCAGTTTTATTCAATCTGTACAGGATGCCAAGATTAGCTTGGAGCGACTGAATGAAATTCACTCTCAGCCAGATGAGGACACAGACATAGAGCGAAAGAACCTAGTACTTCCCGATGACAAGACCATCAGTGTGGAGCATGTGACTTTCAGCTATGATGGTGCGGAACGAAACTATGCTCTGGATGATGTTTGTCTAGAGATACCGGAGCGAAAAGTAACTGCCATTGTGGGAGAGAGTGGAAGTGGAAAGACCACGCTCATCAAACTTTTACAGGGTTTTTATCTGCCAAATCATGGAAGTATTAAGGTGGGCGACACTAACCTTGCTTCCATCAATCCTCACCTTTGGCGAAGTGTTACAGGCTCTGTGATGCAAGATAGCTTCATCTTCAGCGACACCATCGCCCATAATATTGCCTTGGATACAGATCGGCTAGACATGAAGCGAGTACGGCAAGCAGCGGTGTTGGCGAATGCCAATGGGTTTATCTGCAAGATGCCAATGGGGTATTACACTAGGATAGGTATGGAGGGAAGTGGCGTAAGCCAAGGACAGCGTCAACGCATCCTCATTGCTCGTGCTATCTACAAAAATCCTGAATATATTTTCTTTGACGAGGCAACCAATGCACTTGATACTTCTAATGAGACGGAAATTATGCATAATTTAGCTGCCTTTTATTATGGTAAGACGGTGGTAATTGCTGCCCACCGTCTCAGTACAGTGAAAAATGCCGACCAAATACTAGTTATGAGACAAGGTAAGATAGTGGAGCATGGTACTCATCAAACGCTCCTTGCACAAAAAGGATATTATTATGGGTTGGTAAAAAATCAACTGGAGCTGAATGCTCTTTAGTAAACTATGCCTTTAAATAATATAGCCTATGTTTCGATTTGTGAAGGCAAAATAGTAAAAGGAAAGTACGAGACTTTTCCTTTTTGCTCCCGCCTAGGCAATTTATTGCCTTAGCCAGGGCAATATATTGCCTAGGCGAGACAAAAAATGGAATGGCGTGAGGCAGGATTTTGAAGAAGCCTGGCAGAACTTTGAATAGGCTTCATTCGGGATTCGTTCTCTTCTTATGATGGTGAATCCTCATTTCTACTTCACACTACACTCGATAGCTAATAAGTCGCTGTGTTTCATAGAGTTGCGGTGGTGTAGTGTACGCCTTGACATTGCACCCACACTACACCACACTGCACCTTTTCAAGTAATGAGGGTGTAGTGGGGTGTAGTATGGGTGTAGTGCCAGTAATGACACTACACCAGTGTAACATTTTGTGTTTTAGTGACTTATGTGCCATTGGTGTAGTGTGTAGTAGAAAAGAGAATCTTTGTTGTCTCAGGAATTCTCTCAGGAATTCTTTAGCTTATCTGCAAATTCCCTTGGGTAAATCCCAAACTCCTTCTTGAAGCATTTCGAGAAATACTTTGGCGTATTGAAGCCCACTCTTGTCGCCACTTCGCTAATCAGAATATTAGGGTCTGCTTGCATCAGGCGTTGAGCCTCCTTCATGCGGATGGCAGTGATGAATTCCACTACCGTCTGCCCGGTGGTCGCTTTCACCTTATTATATAGGGTGGATTCGCCCATCGCCATATCCTTGGCGAACGACTTGCGGTCGTACTCGGAGTCATCCAGATGCTGCATCACCATCTCGGTGGCACGAGTGATGAAAGCTTGGTCTGGATTGCTGAGGTGTGCATCATCCTCCTTATTGTCGCCTCGGGTGTTGGCGGAGAGTGACACTTCGGTTTCTATTTTCTCTATGAGGCGCTTGCGGTTGGCGAGCAAGGCGTTGATGCGCACCTCGAGATCCTCAAACTTGAATGGCTTGGTGATGTAGGCATCGGCTCCGATGCTGTAAGCCTCAGTCTTGTCCTCGTCCTTGTTCTTGGCGGTGAGCAGGATGATAGGTAGCTGCCAAAAACTCTTGTCTGACTTGATCTGCTTGGTCAGTTCGATGCCGTCCATCACAGGCATCATCACGTCGCTCACCACGAGGTCGAGCTGTTCCTTCATGATGATGTTCATGGCTTGCTTGCCGTTCTTGGCGGTGAAGACGTGGTAATTCTTGCTCAATACCTGTAGCATAAGGGCGAGAAGCTCCTCGTTGTCCTCCACCACGAGTATCTTGCTCACGTTCTTTCTGATGAAGATACTTTGGTGCATAGGGGGCAAGGCTTGTTCCGATAGGCTCGCCAGTCGGATAGACTCTTCGTCCACTTTCTTGCTCTTGCCAGAGTCGTCGATTTCAGATTCTGCATAGTCACTTTTCTTGATAGGGAAGGTGACGGTGAACGTGGTACCTTGTCCCTCTGTGCTATCGCATTCGATGTTGCCATGGTGCAGTTTCACGAGGTCGTGGGTCAGGGCAAGTCCGATGCCCGTACCTGGTTGGTTCTGCTTTCGGTAGTCGCCATCGAAGAAACGGGTATATAGATGTTTGAGCTTGTTTTTCGACATTCCGATGCCGTTGTCGGCGATGGTGATGGAGGCTTGCTCCCTGTTGAGATGGAGAGAAACATCTATCTTGCCATCCTTGTTGTTATATTTGATGGCATTGGAGAGTAGGTTGTAGAGTATCTTGTCCAATTTGTCGGTGTCAAACCAGGCAGAGCCATCCCTGTTGGGCAAATCCCAGCAGAGCGTGATGTGCTGTCGTTCCGCCATAGGTCGGATGTTCTCGCAAGCTTTTCTCACAAATGCGATGAGGTCGTTGTTGCTCACGAGAAGGCGCAGTTGGCCAGCCTGCGACTTTCTCACTTCCAGGATTTGTCGCAGGAGTCGGGTGGTTCGGTTGATGTTGCTGTCCATCACCTGGTAGTCCTCCTCGTATTGCGGTGCCATCTCCTTGAG
>DBLF01000018.1:0-21507 GCA_002297965.1 Candidatus Segatella papionis | reverse complement strand
CTGTTCCTCGTCTTCAGTCGGTCTTTGTACCAACGGGTTGTAGTAAAGATTCCGCCGATGAGCAGCAGGATGTATGCCATGTAGGCTAGGCGTGAGGCATACCAAGGTGGCAATACCTTGATGGTGATGGCGTAGGGTAGCTCCTGCCAGTGGCCGTAGCTGTCGGTGGCTTTTAGTAGTAGCTGATATTTCCCCGCTGGGAGGTTTTGGAAGATAGCTTGATGGGTCTCGCCGTTACAGTATTGCCAATCTTCGTCGTATCCCTTTAGTTGGTAAGCATAGACATTCTTCTTGGCGTTGCCATAAGTGAGAAGGGAAAACTCCACACTAAACTTTTTGACGCTAGATGGTATCTTGATGTTGTGGGTATAGCCTGGCATCTCTTTGGCTATTTTTTCCATGCTGGCGGAGTCTAGCAATTCAAAGGGAACATCGTCTATCAAGATGTCTGTGATGACGAGTTTCTTGTTTGAGGATATAGGACTCTTGCCTCGCTGCTTGATGCTACGGTTCGCCTGTTCGGGTAGGAAGGAGAAAAAGCTGGTGCGGTTTGCGAAAAACAGTTCGTTTCCATATTTGCAGCTGGTGTTGGCAGGGAAGAAAACGTCCTCAAGCCCATCTTCCTTCGTATAGTAAGTGATGTTTTCTGGATGCAGGTCTCCTTTCGGGAATGTGAGGCGTACGAGAGCCCTTTCGGTGGCAAGCCACAGATTCTGATTAGCATCTTCCTGAATGCTAAAAACTCTTTCGTTAGGTAGATGAAAGTCTCTGTTCTTGGGGTAGAAGCAGTCGCTCTCCTTGTCATATAAGAAAAGTCCGCCGCTATTGGATATGGCCCATAGTCTCCCCTCGCTATCCTCTAGACATGCGGTGGCATCGTTGATGGAAAAATTGTGATTGTCTGCGCAATATTGTTTGTATTGCAGAGACTTGATGCTTTTGGGATTTCCTGATATGCGGATGATTCCTTCATTGTCGGTGGCTAACCAAATGTTACCCTGACGATCTTGGTTGATGTGTCGGATATCGCATTTGCTAAAGTCCTTCTTGCCTTCCTTCATGGTTAGCGTTAGCCCCCTGTTGTCGGGAAAGACGATACCCATTCCGCTTCGCGAGCCAATCCACATCGTCTTGTCCCTCGATTCGAATATGGTGGTTACGAAGTCGTCTTTGATGAAGTGGGTGTTCTGATGGTTTAGCTTCTTTACGTTTCCCTCTTGTGGCTTTACGATGACACCATAGCTGTTGCAGGCAAACCACAGCTCGCCGTTGCTTCGCTTGGCAATACTAGATATAGAGGTAGTGAGGGTTTTGGCATCGAGCGATGCAAAACCTGGTATCTCCTTATTATAATAGGTGGCTTGTGTCCTGCGATTGTATAGGGCTATGCCGTATGGGTTGAGCCCTAGCCAGAACCATTCTCCATCCTGAGTGAACATACTGTTCAAGAAGTTGATGTTGAGGACGTGACTTCGGTCTAGGTACCAGTTGTGGAAGAGCGAAGGCGTTGTGGTGACCTGTATGATACCGTCAAGCTGGGTGCAGAGCCAAATGTTGCCTTTCCCATCTGTGGCAATGTCGTTGTTAAAGGTCAGCTTGTTGTTCCCTATCTGGGTATGGCGTTGCCAAGTGGCTTTTGGGTCATTCTCGTCCAGATAGCATACGCCTTCTCGGGTACAAGCCCATAGCTTCTGGCTCACGGGGTCCTCTACTATCTTGTAGAAGGTGTCAAAAAAGGTTGTCTCGTAAGGATATTGGTGATAGTTTGCACCTCTCACGTCTTGTGGGTTGTCGATGCGCACCACGCCATATCCCCAGGTGCCCACCCAGAGACGATGATGATTGTCGAAAAAGAGAGAGTAAGCGGAGTTTGTGGCGTTTATCTTGGGATAACGGCGCATCACATGGCTTCCACGCTTGAATCGCATGAGTCCAGACGACCAGGTGCCTATCAGTAAGTCGCCATTCTTGTCCTCTAAGATGGCTTTTACACTGTACCCTATCATCTTTTGCTTCCTTCCGTCACTGTCGATAAGCCAGGAGTTCTGGTGGTTGTAGGTGTAGAATGACTCATTTTTTGGATTGAAATAGGAGAGACCCTCATCGGTGCCAATCCACAGCGTTCCGTCTTTTGTCGTATAGAGTGTGTAGATGACGCTCTGTTTTTCCGATGGTAGGTGATAAGTCTTGAAGGTGCCAGTTCTTTTGTTCATACGTACGAGCCCGTTTTTCGTACCCAACCATAAGTTGTCATGGTGGTCTTCTATGATAGAGCGAATGTTGTTGTTGGGTAGGATGCCTGGAGAGTAGGCATCCGACTTGAATGTTTTTACCGTATAGCCATCATACGATTTGAGACCGGCGTTGGTTCCTAGCCACATCATTCCCTCTTTGTCGAAAAGCATACAGTTGGTGTCTTCTGATGGTGAAATGATAAATGGAGAAAGGTAGCGATAAGGAAAGATTTGTCCCTTCGCAGTAATACAAATTAGCCATAAGAGCAATATATATAGTTGTCTCATATTCATTTCTTTTATAATTTTGTTTTCGGTTTGCTAACAATTTGGATGCAAAGATATACATAATTTTTCACATATTATAGCCTTTTCCCTACTTTTTTAATGATTTGTTCCCTAATAATAACGATATTTCTACCTGCTTTTAACAAAAATGAGCGAATTTTGCAGTTGTAAACTTTTCGGCGGTATCAACGATGCAAACGTTTACGCAGTCTCTCCTTATTATATAGGCGAGGCGAAGTGATAAGTATAAAATGTTAAACTAACAATATAAAAACAACAACTAATGAAAAATGTGAATCTAATTACTTCATCAAGAAGATTGATGGCGTTGGCAGCAATAGCCTCAGGCGTTGCTTTTCCGCTGCAATCCATGATGGCAGCTCCAGCCGTTCAGGTTGTACAGCAGTCGGGTGTTGTCAAAGGACAAGTTGTAGATGCTTCTGGTGAGCCTGTTATTGGTGCAACCGTAAAGGTGGCAGGTTCCAAGACGGGTACGGTTACCGACCTTGATGGTAACTTTACGCTTCAGGCTGCACCTGGCGCAACGGTGGAAGTATCTTATATCGGATATAAGACAAAGTCATTGAAAGCTACCGCTGGCAAGATGAAGGTAAGTTTGGAAGATGATAACCAAGCTCTCAACGAGGTTGTCGTTGTGGGTTATGGTGTGCAGAAGAAATCCGACGTAACGGGTTCCGTTACTTCTGTAGGCAAAGACCGTTTGGAGAAACTTCCTGTAACCAATGTCTTGCAGGCTGTACAGGGCGCTGCTGCAGGTGTAACTATTACCCAGACATCTTCTATTCCAGGTGATGCACCTGATGCCTTGGTGCGTGGTCAAAACTCTATCAATGCCAACTCGGGTCCATATATCGTAGTAGATGGTGTGCCTATCAATAAGACGGGTGGTTCGCTCAATGATATCGCTCCATCCGATATCGAGTCTATGGAAATCTTGAAGGATGCTTCTGCTACTGCTATTTATGGTACAAATGGTGCCAATGGTGTTATCCTGATTACTACCAAGCATGGTAAGAGCGGCAAACCTACTATCAAATATAGTGGTTATGTAGGATTTGAGGATTTTTCTCATAAGTTGAAATTCTGCGATGGAGACCAAATTATCCAGCGTTATAAGGACTATATTGCCATCAATCCTGGCGAGACTATGTATAATGACAATGTGAAGTATGCCAACGAGGCTGAGAACTACGAAAAGGGAATTCAGACAGATTGGCTTTATGATGAGGCTTCACAGACTGGTATCATCACCGACCACAATGTAAGCATTGCCGGAGGTGCAGAACGAGTGAGATATTATGTATCTGGCGACTATCTGAGCCAAAAAGGTGTATTGAAGGGATTCAACTATAAGCGTTATTCTCTCCGTACCAATGTGGATATGGATGTGACAGACTACTTGAAGGTGGGTACTAACACTTATATCGCTTCTCATAACCGTGATGGTGGTCGCGTGAACTTCCTCAATGCCGAAGCTATGTCTCCTTGGGGCAAGATGTATAACGATGATGGTAGCTATTGCATCTATCCTATGGCTTCCGAGCAGTTGTGGACTAACCCAATGATTGGTACTAACAAGCAGGCTGAGCGTCGCCAGTGGAATGTGAGCATCAATGGCTTTGCTGAGGTCGATTTTGGACACATTTGGAAGCCATTGGCTGGCTTGAAATATAAGTTGAATGCTGGTTTCTCCTATGCTCCTAAGCGTGAGAATACTTATACGGGTGCTGCTGCCAACGACTTGAATGGTACAGGTAAGATTTTCAATGCAGAAACTCAGACTTATACCATCGAGAATATTGTTTCTTATGCTAAGGACATTGACAAGCACCACTTCGACCTTACAGGTTTGTATGCAGCTTCTCGCAAGAAATATTCTGAATCTACCGCACAAGGACAGAAGTTTATCAATGACGACTTAGGCTTCAATAACCTTGAGGGCGCAGAATCTCCATACGTTAAGTCGTATGCTGATTTATACACTACGGTTTCTCAGATGGGACGTTTGAACTACTCTTACGATAGCCGTTACTTGTTTACCTTTACCGTTCGTCGAGATGGTTCTTCCGTATTCGGTGAGAATAATAAATATGGTACGTTCCCTTCTGTAGCCTTGGGTTGGAACATCGCCAACGAGAAGTTTATGGAGAAGACTCAGAAGTGGCTCAATAATTTGAAGCTTCGTCTCTCTTATGGTAAGGCAGGTAATGAGGCTATTGGCGTTTACCAGACTTTGGCTAAGTTGGAGGTGAAGAAGTTTGCCATGGGCAAGAATTCTGTAGTGGGACTTACTCCAGCCACCCGAATGGGTAACTCAAATCTGTCGTGGGAGACCACCAAGACCTTCAACGTGGGTCTCGATTTCGGATTCCTCAACAACCGCATCAACGGTAACTTGGATGTATATACCTCTAAGACTACCGGTTTGCTCTTGAAGCGTAACTTGCCAAAGATTTCTGGTTACTCGGATGTTTATGCCAATATGGGTGAAACAGCCAATAAGGGTGTTGAGTTTACCATCAACTCCAAGAATATTGTAACCAAAGACTTTACTTGGGCTACAACCTTGGTGTTCTCTTGGAACAAGAACGAAATCAAGGACCTTTATGGTGATGGTAAGGACGACTTAGGCAACAGATGGTTCATCGGCCAGCCTATTGGAGTTATCTACGACTATGATATGGTCGGCATCTGGCAGGAAGATGAAATCGAGCGTGGCGATCACTTGAAGTGGGATCCACAGGCAGAGGCTGGTGACGTGAAACTTGCAGACCGCAATGGTGACGGTAAAATCGATGATAACGACCGCCATGTAAAGGGACAGACTACTCCTAAGTGGATAGGCGGAATGACCAATACCTTTACTTACAAAGGCTTGTCTTTGAGCGTATTCATTCAGACCGTTCAGGGTATGATGAAGAATAATAACTTGATTGGTATGGCTGGTGATGAGATGGGACGTCGTAACACCACAACCGAGATTGGTTATTGGACACCAGAAAACAAGAGTAATGAGTGGCGTTCTTTGCGCAAGAACTCAAACAAGCATGGTTATGGCTTCGCTCAGAAGGCAAACTTTACTCGTGTCAAGGATATTACCTTGAGTTACACATTGCCTGAGAATATCATCCACAAGGCAGGATTGGGAGGCTTGACCGTTTATTTCACCGGTCGTAACCTCTTTACATTTACCGATTGGATTGGTTGGGATCCTGAGACTCGCCAGGATGGTCGTGGTTCTGGAAACTGGGAGGACAACTATCCTATGACTAAGAGTTATACATTCGGAATCAACTTAACCTTCTAAATTTGAGTAATAATGAAACTAAATAAGATATTTATGGCATCCGCACTTGCTGCGGTGGTGTCATTGGGGAGCACTTCTTGTAGCGATAGCTTCCTGAATGAGAAGATGTATTCTAACTATGGTACAGACGTTACTGATGTGAACGCCAAGGTTTTGGGCTTGCATTATCAGTTAGGACAGTTGCTGGGCGTTTCTTGGCCTCAGGGCTATTGGGGTATCTGGCAAGATGGTACGGATGTTGGCGCTCCTGGTGATACAGAGGGTACGGAGGTTCCTTTCTACCAGTATGGTCAGTTGAACGCTGAGAACAATGGTGTTGGTGTACTTTGGAATCGTATGTATAATATGATTAATGAAGCAAACCAAATTATTGCAGACAACGAAGGTAATGAAAGTGCTAAGGCTTTGGTCGCAGAAGCAAAGTTCTTCCGTGCATACTGCTATAATCAGTTGGTTACAGGTTGGGGAGCAGTGCCATTGGTGACAGAGTCAGCAAAGTCTCCTAAGACAGATTACACTCGTACTCCTGTGGCTGAGGTTGATGCGCAGATAACCAAGGATATCGAAGATGCTATCGCAGGTCTTCCTGCTGTTACTGAGTTGAAACAGGAGTCTCGTATCAGCAAGGACGCTGCCAGAATGTTGGCTGCCGAGGCTTACCTTCGTATGGGTATGCGAGATGCTTCCTACTTCCAGAAAGCAGAGAATGCGATTACGCCAACCATTACCGAGGGCAACTATAAATTAATAGAGGCTCGTTATGGTAAGTTTACTGGTGAGGCTGGTGATTACTATCATGATATGTTCCGTTGGGGCAATCAGCGTCGTAGCCAGGGTAATACAGAGGGTATTTGGACTTATGAGCAGGAATACAATACTTCTGTTTCTGGTGGTACTATCGATAATGCCCAACAGCGTCGTAACTGGGTGCCAGCTTTCCATAAGCTCTCAGACTTCATGCAGAATGCAGATTCTATCGGAGGTCGTGGTAATGGTCGTCTTCGCTTGAGCAACTATGTGAAGTACGGTATTTTCCAGGAAGGTGATATTCGTAACTCTAACTTTAATATCCGTCGCACCATCTATTGTAACAAGCAACCTTCTGCCGATAAGGCAACAATCGGTATCAATGCAAATGGATATTGGGAGACTGATGAAAGTAAGATCGTGAAGAGAGTGACTATTGGTCTGGGCGACAAGGTGTATTGCCATGAGGCAGATACGTTGAATGTGATGTATCCTCATACTACAAAATGGGGTGCTTATGACCCAACTGATGATTTCGGTTATGCAATGGTGAAGGATATTCCTTTGATGCGCTTTGCCGAGGCTTATCTCTTGCGTGCGGAGGCTCGTTTCCGCCAGAACAACCTTGAGGGAGCTGCCGAAGATATTAACAAACTCCGTGACCGTGCGTTTAAGGACATTCGTGCAGAAAAGGGTGACCCAACTATTGGTAAGGTGAGTGCATCTGATATCAACATCGACTTTATCCTTGATGAGCGTATCCGCGAGCTGGTAGGTGAGGAGAATCGCCGATTCACTTTGATGCGTACAGGCGAATTGGCTAATCGTGTGAATATGATGATGACCAAGTGGGCAGAGAAGTCAGAAAACAAGCGTATTACTGGCTTCAACAAGGATATTCATTGCTTGCTGCCTATCCCTCTCACTGAGACACAGCTGAATAAGGATGCTAAGTTGGAACAGAATCCAGGTTATGAAGTTGGAGATAAATAATAGTATGCAATAGGCATTAATGTTATAAAGGCTGGTTGTTAGTTATGACAACCAGCCTTTTTCACGATTTACATCCTTAAAATACCGATTATTGGACTATCAAGCCGTATTTATTCCCTACCTTTGCACTCGAAGATAGACAACAAACAATGAGAGTATTCACTAACTTAATAATAATGTCAACAACAATGAATAAACTATTCACTTTACTTATGTTGATGATGGTGTTGGCTCTGCCTTCGCTAGCGCAAGCTCCGATGGATGGCGGCGTATGGAAGGACAATACCGGCAAGCATATCAATGCGCACGGCGGCAACATCTTCAACTACAAAGGTACCTACTATTGGTACGGCGAGAGTCGATCGGAGGATGGCAAGCCTTACAGCTCGCTCGGCGTAAGCTGCTTTACATCGAAAGACCTCAAGTCTTGGACCAACCACGGATTGGTGCTCCCTGTTTCCAAGGAAGCAGGTTCAGACATCGAGGGTGGTTGCATCATCGAGCGCCCTAAAGTGCTTTTCAATAAGAAGACGCAGACCTTCGTGATGTGGTTCCACCTCGAATTGAAAGGTAAGGGCTATGCTGCCGCTCGTTATGCGGTGGCTACCAGCAAGACTCCTTTCGGACCTTTCAAGTTCATCCGCTCGGGCAGAGTGAATCCAGGACTTTATCCCATCGGATTCGCCAAGCCAGACACTACTGACTTGAAGCACCAACTTCTCTTCCCAGAGATGAAAAAGTGGTGGACTCCAGAATGGCGTCAGCAGATAGAACGAGGCATGTTCTGGATGCGTGACTTCGAGGGAGGACAGATGGCTCGCGATATGACCATCTTCATCGACGATGACGGCAAGGCTTACCACATCTATTCTTCCGAGGACAACTTGACGCTCCAGATAGCTCAACTCACCGACGACTACATGCAGCACAATGGCTCCTATGTACGTGTGGCGGCAGGAGGACAAAACGAGGCTCCAACCATCTTCAAGCAAGATGGCACTTACTGGATGATAACCAGTGGATGTACGGGATGGGCACCGAATGCGGCACGTATGTTCAAGGCGAAAAACATCTTTGGCCCTTGGGAGGAGTTGCCTAACCCTTGTCGTGGTGAAGGGGCCAACAAGACCTTCGGTGCACAGGGTACCTATATATATAAGGTGGAAACTGCTGCCCAGAAGAAGATGTTCCATGGAGCCGACTATGTGTTTATGGCTGACATGTGGAATCCGAAGCATTTGAGCGACAGCCGTCACCTCTGGGTACCTATTTCTTGGGAAAATGGTGCTCCAGTATTGAAAAAATGATAAAAAATACGGTCGCTCTGCTCGTTTCTAATTAATTTTTATTATATTTGCAGATTAAATAACAAACAAAATTACAAACTCACAACTATCTATGAATTATATATACAAGAATATCATGATAACGCTTCTCTTGGCGCTCGTTCCATTTATGGGAATCAGCGCTGCCAAGAAGAAAGCAGGGCAGCAGAGCGACCGCCAATATTGGTGCTCGCTTGCCTATAAGATGGCACAACCTGTGCTGGAGAATATGGCGAAGGGCGAGCTGCAGAAAAATATGCAGACCGAGTTCAGCCCTAGCTTCGACAATCGCAACAAGAAGGTGCTCTATATGGAGTGCTTCGGACGATTGATGGCAGGTGTGGCTCCTTGGCTCACCTTGCCAGACGATAACACCGCCGAGGGCAAGCAGCGCAAGCAGCTACGTGAGTGGGCCTTGGCTTCTTATAAGAATGCCGTTGACCCTAAGAGCCCCGACTATCTCTGCTGGGGCATCGGTGGACAGAACTTGGTGGATGCCGCTTATATCGCCGAGAGCTTCCTCCGTGCATACGATACCTTGTGGAAACCATTGGACGAGGTGACCAAGCAGCGTTACTTGACAGAGTTTGCCAAGCTTCGCCACATCGACCCTCCATACACCAACTGGTTGCTCTTCTCTTCTACCATCGAGAGCTTCATGGCAAAGGCGGGTGGCGACTACGACCAGTATCGTGTCAACTCGGCTTGCCGCAAGATGGAAGAGTGGTATGTAGGAGATGGCTGGTACTCTGATGGGCCAGTCTTCGCTTTCGACTATTACAGCAGTTATGTGTTCCATCCGATGTACTTGGAGACTCTCCAGGCTATGATAGACGCCAAGGCTAATACGCGTCTCGACTATCAGAAGTATTATGATAGAGAGATGCTGCGCTGCCAGAAGTACAGCATCGTGCTCGAAAGATTCATTTCCCCAGAGGGAACCTTCCCTGTTTTCGGCAGAAGCATTCCTTATCGTATGGCTACTATGCAGCCTTTAGCTTTGTTAGCTTGGTACCAGAAGTTACCTAGCGACTTGAGCAACGGTCAGGTTCGTGCCGCATTGACCAAGGTGATGCACCGTATGTTCGATCAGGAGAACAACTTCAATGAGAAGGGCTATCTGAGCATCGGCTTCTGCGGAACCAACCAGAAGAATGTAGCCGATTGGTACACCAACAATGGCTCGCTCTATATGACGACCCTCGCCTTTATGCCGCTTGGCTTGCCAGCCAACCATCCTTTCTGGACGGATGCTGCACAGCCTTGGACTCAGGTGAAGGCTTGGAACAATCAGCAGTTCCCTAAGGATCATCAGTGGAAGGACAATATTCGTACTGCTGACAAGTGGTAAGAGACAATGTTAAGTGTTGAATGTTAAATGTTGAATGATAACATGAGAAAGATATTTTTGATGTTGGTAGCTGCGGTTTTGGCTTTGCCTTTGAGCGCAGCACAACCAGCTAAGAAGACCGCAAAGGTCAAGAAGGAGGCTAAGAAGGAAGTGAAAGCTTCCAAAAAGTGGAACCACGAGCAAGTGGTGGCACTTATTAATAAGGTGAATACTTACTGGCAGACCAACAATAAGCCTGAGGTTCGTGCTTTCTGGGATAATGCTGCTTATCACACCGGCAACATGGAGGTCTATAAGATGCTCAAGGACCAGAAGATGCTCGACTACACCATCCGTTGGGCAGAGCACAACGACTGGACGGGTGCCACGGAGGCAAACCCTGCCAAGTGGAAGTACAAACCATACGGCGAGGGCAAGGACCATGTGCTCTTCGGCGATTGGCAGATTTGTTTCCAGACTTACATCGACCTCTACAACATCGAAGCAGCCAAGGGCAATGCCGCTGCATCCGAATACATGGTGAAGCGTGCCAAGGAAGTGATGCACTACGAGGCTTACTCTGAGCCTACCGACTACTGGTGGTGGAGCGATGCCCTCTATATGGTAATGCCTGTTATGACCAAGATGTATAAGCTTACTGGCGATACAAAGTATCTCGACAAGCTTTACGATAACCTCCAGACCACCGACGAGATTATGCTCGACAAGGAGACCAACCTCTATTTCCGTGATGGCAAGTACGTCTATCCTAAGCACAAGAGTGCCAACGGCAAGAAGGACTTCTGGGCACGTGGAGATGGATGGGTTCTTGCTGGTTTGGCAAAGGTGTTGCAAGACATGCCTAAGGATTACAAGCACTACCAGTTCTTTGTGGATAAGTTCCAGAAATTGGCAAAGGCTGTGGCTGAGATTCAGCAGCCTGAGGGATATTGGACTCGTTCGATGATGGATCCAGACCATGCTCCAGGACCAGAGACCAGCGGTACAGCCTTCTTCACATACGGTATGCTTTGGGGAGTAAACAATGGTTATCTTGCCAAGAAGGAGTACAAGAAGACCATCGACCGTGCTTGGACTTACCTCACAGAGACTGCTGTTCAGGAAGATGGCAAGGTAGGCTATGTGCAGCCTATCGGCGAGCGCGCCATTCCTGGTCAGACCGTGGATGCCAACTCTCAGGCAAACTTCGGTGTGGGTGCAGTGCTTCTGGCGGCTTGTGAATATGATAAATATTTAAATACAAAATAATTAAGGAATGAATAAAAGACTGTTCGTTACATTATGTATGGCAGGCTTGGTAATGGCAACCTTCGGTGCAAAGAAACGGAAGGCTGCCATTAAGTCGTCTGTAAAAACGACTATCCAGCAGCCTACTTTCACGGAGTGGCACGACCTCCAAGTGAATGAAATCAATCGTTTGCCTTTGCACACCTTGCATTTTGCTTACGATCCTAGTGACTTTGCCGGTACTGGTGCCGAGGCACTCGACAAGAAGCAGAGTATGAACTATTTGTCGCTAGACGGCACATGGAAGTTCAAGTGGGTTGCCAACGCCGATGAGCGTCCTGCAGATTTCTACAAGACCAATCTTGATGATTCAAAGTGGGACAACATCCAGATGCCTGGCAACTGGGAGATGTTGGGCTATGGCCAGCCAGAGTATGTCAACTCTGGGTTCGCTTGGCGTGGTCATTTCGACCAGCAACCACCGGCTGTGCCTACCAAGGACAACCACGTGGGATCTTATCGCCGTGAAATCAATATCCCAGCCAACTGGGATGGAAAGCGTGTGATTGCTCACTTCGGTAGTGTTACATCTAATATCTATCTCTATGTAAACGGACAGTTTGCTGGCTATGCTGAGGACAGCAAAGTGGCTGCCGAGTTCGACATCACTCCTTTCTTGAAGAAAGGAAAGAACCTTATTGCATTCCAGACATTCCGCTGGTGCGATGGCTCTTGGTGCGAGGACCAGGACTTCTGGCGTTTGAGCGGTCCTGTTCGTGAGAACTATCTCTATGCTCGCAATAAGGAGCATCGCTTGATGGATGTTCGTGTGGAGACACAACTCAAAAACAATTATAAGGACGGTGCGCTCAACATCACTGCCAAGGTACAGGGCAATACTGCCGTGTATCTGGGTCTTTACGATCCTGATGGCAAGGAAGTAATCGTTACTGGTACCGATCAGGTAAGAAATGGTGTGGCTAAGTATCAGCTTCGTGTGAAGAACGTGCGCAAGTGGTCGGCTGAGACACCTAACCTCTATACCCTCGTGGTTTCTCCTATCCAAAATGGCGGTATGTACTCACCTTACGAGCTTGTCCAGGTGAAGGTAGGTTTCCGCACTGTGGAAATCAAGAACAAGCAATTCTTGGTGAATGGACAGCCTGTACTCCTGAAGGGTGCCGACCGTCATGAGATAGACCCAGACGCAGGATACGATGTGAGCGAGGAGCGTATGATTCAGGATATTATGCTGATGAAGCGCTTGAACATCAATGCTGTTCGTACTTGCCACTATCCTGATGACCCACGTTGGTACGACCTTTGCGATAAGTACGGTTTGTATGTAGTGGCTGAGGCCAACCAAGAGAGCCATGGCTTCGGCTATGGTGATGACGCTGCTGCCAAGAAGCCTGAGTTCGCTAAGCAAATCTTGGAGCGCAACCAGCACAATGTGTCTATGTTCTACAACCATCCTTCTATCGTAACATGGAGCTTGGGTAACGAGACCGTGATGGGCGACAACTTCTTGCAGGCTTATAAGTGGATTAAAAACGAGGATAAGACTCGTCCTGTGCAGTATGAGCAGGCTCGCCGTGGCGAGGGTACTGACATCTTCTGCCCAATGTATTATTCTGTGGATGCTTCTGAGAAGTATGCCCAGGATTCTAACAGCCCTATGCCTCTTATCCAGTGTGAGTACAACCACACCATGGGTAACTCGGGTGGTAACTTGGTGGACTACTGGAACTTGATTCGTAAGTATCCTATCCTCCAGGGTGGTTTCGACTGGGACTTCGTTGACCAGGGCTTGCATCGCAATATCGTGAAGCCTATGAGCATCCGTGTGGGCAAGATGAACAACGAGGAACTCCGCAAGATAGAATATACTTATGGTGGTGACTACAACAAGTATGACCCAAGCGACAACAACTTCAACTGCAATGGTATCGTTGGTCCAGACCGTCAGCTTAATCCTCATGCTTACGAGTTGGCTTATCAGTACCAGAATGTATGGGCTAAGATGGTTAATGCCGAAACTGGCGAGGTAAGTGTCTATAACGAGAACTTCTTCCGTGATTTGAGCAATTACTCTTTGGCTTGGACATTGGTGGAAGATGGCGTAGAGACTCAGCAGGGCACCATCGATAATCTCGATGTTCCTGCCCAGCAAACCAAGAACATCACCATTCCTTACGACAAGAGCAAGGTGACAGGCAAGGAAGTGCTCCTTAATGTAGATTTCCGTTTGAAGAACGCCGAGCCTTTGATGCAGGCAGGTCAGGTTGTGGCTTATGCTCAAATGCCAGTGGTAACTCCAGCAAAGGCTTGTGACGGTTGTGCTAAGCAGTTGGCTCAGGGCAATGGCAAGAAGAAGATGAAGCTTGCCGACAAGAAGAACAATGAGGTGGCTGTGACCACTCCTAACTTGACTTTCAAGATCAATCGTTCTACAGGTTTTATCTCTGAGTATGCTTACAATGGCAAGTCATTGCTTGGCGAGGGCGGTACCTTGAAGCCAAACTTCTGGCGTGCTCCTACCGACAACGATATGGGCGCTCAGCTTCAGAAGAAGTTCAAGGCTTGGAAGAACCCTCAGATGAACTTGAAGAACATCGACGTAAAGAAGGACAAGAAGGCTAACACTGTTACTGTGGTAACATCATTCGATATGCCAGAGGTACAGGGTCAGTTGGATATTACTTATCTCGTGTTCGCTAATACTGGTGCAGTGAAGGTAACTGAGGACTTCAAGGCTACCGAAGGTGCCAAGGTGAGCGATTTGTTCCGCTTCGGTATGTTGCTGCAGATGCCATACAGCATGGAGAAGAGCACATACTATGGTCGTGGTCCTATCGAGAACTATGCCGACCGCAAGGACTGCATGCGCATCGGAATCTACAACGATGATGCCGACAACCAGTACTTCCCATACATCCGTCCACAGGAGAGTGGCACCAAGAGCGACATGCGCTGGTGGAAGCAGACCGATGCCACAGGCTTGGGCTTGCAGGTGAAGAGCTGCGAACCATTCTATGCGAGTGCCCTCCACTTTGACACCGACGAACTCGATGACGGCGATGAGAAGGAGCAGCGTCATAGCTACGAATTGAAGAAGTCTAAGTTTACCAATCTCTTCCTCGATGCAGCCCACATGGGTGTAGGTGGCGAGAATTCTTGGGGCGCTTGGCCATTGGAGAAGTATCGTATCCACTATGGCAACAAGACCTTCAACTTCGTGCTCATTCCACAGGGAAAATAAAGAAAAAACGATAGAAAAAACTGGATTGTAACTATAATCCAATATATTTGAACAGAAAATCCACCCCCAATCGGGTGGATTTTTTGTATCTTTGCAACCGATATAATCATATAATGGTAATTTAAACCTATAAAACAACAATAACGATAGAATGAAAAAAGCAAAGATTTTCGCAGCCGCACTGTTGGCGATGTCCTCTCTCGGAGCCTTCGCACAGCATCAGTTCACAGTACAGGCCAACAAGCCTGGAGTAGAAATTCAGCCAACCATGTATGGTATCTTCTTCGAGGATATCAACTTCGGAGCTGATGGAGGTCTCTATGCAGAGATGGTGGAGAACCGCTCTTTTGAGTTTCCACAGCGCTTGATGGGATGGAATACATTTGGTAATGTCACCGTCAACGACTTGAAGCCAGCCTTCGAGCGCAACCCTCACTATGTAACGTTGGAGAGCGCTGGCGCCAAGGAGAAGCAGACGGGTCTTGAAAACCGTGGTTTCTTCGGCATGGGATTGAAGAAGGACATGAAGTACGACTTCACTGTATATGGTCGCCTCCATTTCTTGGATGGCAAGAGTGGCAAGATTCGCGTGGAACTTGTCAACTCCAAGAACGATGTCATAGCCAAGCAGACCATCGAGATAACCAACAACAAGTGGCAGAAACATACCGCTACCTTGACTTCTCCTCAGACAGACGCCAAGGGCTTGATGCGTGTATATTTGGAAAAAGGCAGCGAGAGCGTGGATCTCGACCACATCTCTCTCTTCCCAGAGGACAACTGGCATGGTCTTCGTGCCGACCTCGTACAGGACTTGGCTGACTTGAAGCCAGGCATCTTCCGTTTCCCAGGCGGATGTATCGTAGAGGGTACCGACCTCGACACTCGCTATGAGTGGAAAAACTCTGTGGGCGCTCCAGAGAATCGTCCATTGAACGAGAACCGTTGGCGCGACACCTTCCCACATCGCCTCTTCCCTAACTACTATCAGAGCTTGGGCTTGGGATTCTATGAGTACTTCCTCCTCTCTGAGAAGATTGGCGCAGAGCCATTGCCAATCCTTTCCGTAGGTCTGGCTTGTCAGTATCAGAACGACGACAAGGATCCTAACGCCCACGTGGCATTGAAGGATCTTCAGAGCTATATTGACGATGCACTCGACCTCATCGAGTTTGCCAATGGTCCTGTTACCTCTAAGTGGGGTAAGCTCCGTGCCGACATGGGACATCCAGCTCCATTCAATCTGAAGCAGATTGGTATTGGTAACGAGCAGTGGGGACCTATGTATCCAGAGCGTCTCCAGGAGTTCATCAAGCAGATTCGTGCCAAGTATCCTAAGATGAAGATTTGTGGTTCATCTGGTCCTTCTGCCGATGGCAAGGACTTTGACTATGGCTGGGAGCAGATGCGCAAGCTCGGCGTAGATTTGGTGGATGAGCATTACTATAAGAGCCCTGAATGGTTCCGCGACAACGCCAAGCGTTATGACAACTACGACCGCAAGGGTCCTAAGGTGTTCGCTGGTGAATATGCGGCTCATGCCAAGCACGACCCTAACTCTTGGGAGGCAGCACTCTCTGAGGCTGCATTTATGACAGGCTTGGAGCGCAATGCCGACGTGGTTTATCAGGCTACATATGCTCCTCTCTTCGCCCATGTCGAGGGATGGCAGTGGCGCCCAGACCTCATTTGGTTCGACAACTTGAGCTCTGTTCGCTCAGCTAACTATTATGTACAGCAGCTCTACGGTTTGAACAAGGGTACCAATGTGTTGAAACTCACTGAGAATGGCAAGGTAGTGGCTGGTGAGAATGGTTTGTATGCTTCTGCTTGCTACGACAAGAACACCAAGAGCTACATCGTGAAGATTGCCAACACCTCTAACGAGGAGAAGGAAATTAACGTTACCTTCAATGGCTTGAAGAACTTGAAGGCAGGTAAGATGACAGTTCTCCATGCTGATGATATTCAGGCAGAAAACAAGATCGACAACAAGAACGTAGTTGTTCCTGTTGTATCGGATGCCCAAGCTAATGGCAATGTCTTGAATGTAAAGATGAAGGCGAATAGCTTCGTGGTATATCGCTTCTAAGAATATTATTTATGCTTCTAAGAATATTAATTATATAGTAATATGGGGTCAGCTTTCCTATGTTGGCCCCATATTTTATTTATCCTCTATAAATCTTGAATAATTTGCGAAAATACTTTGGTAGGTTATTATTTGTTTTTTTGTGCTTATTCGGCGTGAAATCGTGTTTATGATGTTGATTTTGTTGCTTATCCGTTTCCGATGTGTGCTATTAAAGTGTAAGATGGAAGTGCTTCGATTGATAAAAGTGCTTAGAAAAATTGTTGGTTTGCTCAAAAATCATTATCTTTGCAAAGCGATAGTAAAAATGATAGGTAAAATGAACATAGCAAAAGAGCTCGAGAATCGTTATGCCGATGGATTTCTTTCTGTGATGCCTTTTGTTATGTAAACACATTGTTTAAAAGTAAGATTAAGGTATGGTGAGAAAAAAGCATTCTGTCATCATGATGGTGATGATTTCCCTCTTCTTGGGACAAGTGGGATACGCTCAAAAAGCGAAGAAAGTGAAGAAAACCGCAAAGGTTGAGTCTGCAACTGTTGTAGAGCCTGCGCCTGTGGCGCAAGAGGTGGTGGCTCCCGTAGCACCCCCTGTGCCGCAAGACCGACTGGATACTATCTACTACAACAAAAATTGGAAGGTTACCTCCAACAAGGCTTTCGCCAATTATTATCGGTTGGCACTCTATCCTGCTGATTCTTCGGCAGTAAAGGAGTTTCGAACCTACTATATGAGTGGTGAACTGCAAGGTGAGGGTAGCTTTGTCTTGCTCGACAAAATGGATGATGCAAAGAGCGAGTTCGTCGGTACGGTAACCTCGTATTTTAAGAATGGCAAGTTGGAAGAGCAGAAAACCTATCAGGCGAACAAGCTGACAGGTGAACATACCACTTACTATAGCAATGGCAATGTGCGTGAACATTATTTTATGACAGACGGCAAGAAAATGGGGGTTGGTGCTTCTTTCTCCGAAGATGGGCGCGTTTGTACCCTTACTCCTTATAAAAATGATGTTACGGAAGGGTATTATGTCGTGGTAGATGCCGACGGCAATTACTCTAAGTATTCCATTACAGACCATCAGCCGGTCTTGGAGACTCCATCACCAGACGAGATACTCACGGAATACAAGAACGGAGTAGCTTGGCCTTATTATAACAAGAATGGTCTTATTGTGGGTGTCAGCAATTCCATGGTCGATGAGAACATAGGCGATTATCGTGAGATAGGGGTCTTCATTGTCAACAAGAGTATGATCAATGTAGATATTGATCCAGCCGAGATAGAAATCTATGAGATGAAAGGAGGAAAACGCAAGAACTTCGAACTAGTTGGTGCAGACGAGTACGACAAGAAGATTCTGAAGTTTAAGAAGAAAGTGGCTAAACGATCTGTCAAGAACAAGGCTGTAGTCCAGGTGGAGCGTGAGAATAATGTCAATGCCAACTTGGGCGCTCAGGTATTTGATGCAGGTACGTCTAACACCTTGAAGAATTTCCAGATGCGTATTTGCAAGATGCAGCAACTGGAGGCGGGAAATCGTATGAAGTATTCTGAGAAAATGCCAGAAGATTTGGGGTATTTGGAGCGTACGACCATCCACCCGGGAGAGGTGGTGTCGGGGTATCTCTATACGTCCGACCGCAAGGTGGCAGACCTTTTTGTCAAGGTGAAGATCAAGGGCATAGATTATCTCTTTGAGTGGAAGGTAGGCAAGAAAAAATAGTTTTTCAATATAATTTGATATAGAGAGTACTAACTTTTAAGATTTTTATAGTATGATGAGAAGAATGGTAATGGTGGCTATTTGTAGCCTGATGTTTGCGACAAGTGGCTTCGCACAGTTTCAAAGATCCCTGTTCAATCATGTGGGACTCAATGCTGGTGTCGGTACGGAAGGAATCAATATTGGTGTGGCTGCACCGCTCTCCAATTTCTTTGAGGTTGAGGCTGGTGTGAGCATCTTGCCTTCTATCTTGAAGATTGATACAGAAGTGGATCTTGCTGTAGATGAGTCGGTAAATATACAAGGACAACAGGTTTCTATTCCGAATGAGATGAATGTGAAGGCGGATTTTTCTCGCACGGCGGTAAATGTGAAGGCAAACGTCTATCCATTTGGAGGAAACAGCAAGTTTTTCGTTTCGGGTGGCTTCTCCTTTGGCGGTGCAAAAATCGCAAAGTTGAGCGGACATAGTGATGAACTGCAAAATCTTATCAATCAGTATCCAGCTTACAAGCAAACGATACTAGACCATGTAAGCGTGAATCTTGACGACTATAACATAAAGCTAGATGAAAATTGTGATGTTCACGGAGACATTCGATGCAATAATTTCCGCCCATATTTGGGCTTGGGCTTCGGACGTTTGGTGCCAAAGAACCGCTTGGGTTTCCGCTGGGAATTGGGATGCCAATTCATGGGTAGCTTGAAGGTTTATCAGAATGGAGAGGAAGTGGATGTCAAGCAAGCCTTGAATGACTCGATGGGAAAGGATGCTGACGACATTTCCAAGTTCATCGATAACTGGAAATTCTATCCTGTGCTCAAACTCCAGATTGTGGGCAGAATCTTATAAAAAGAATCCCTTGCGGCTGTAAAATGTCGCAAGGGATCGTTTTTTTATGTGTTTTTGCGTAAATAATTGGCAAAACGCTAGCATTTTGCCAATTATTTCGTACCTTTGCACCCGCAAACTTATAATTAAACAGTAAAAGAAGAATGGCTAATTTGAGATTTGAGGTTGTAGCCGAGGCCTTTAAGAAAAGACCTGTAGAGGTGGAGACTCCAAAGGTGCGCCCTTCGGAGTACTTCGCCAAGTATGTATTCAACCGCCAGAAGATGTACAAGTATCTGCCAAGCGACGTGTATGAGAAACTCGTCGATGTGATAGACAACGGTACTCGTCTGGATCGTTCCATCGCCGATGCCGTGGCTGCGGGCATGAAGCTTTGGGCTGAGGAAAACGGAGTAACTCACTACACACACTGGTTCCAGCCATTGACCGAGGGCACTGCCGAGAAGCACGATGCCTTCGTGGAGCATGACGGAAAGGGTGGTATGATAGAGGAATTCTCCGGCAAGTTGCTCGTTCAGCAAGAACCTGATGCCAGCTCGTTCCCTAACGGCGGTATCCGCAATACCTTCGAGGCTCGTGGCTATTCTGCCTGGGACCCTACATCGCCTGTGTTCATCATCGACGATACCCTTTGTATCCCTACCATCTTTATTTCCTATACCGGTGAGGCTTTGGACTACAAGGCTCCTCTGCTCCGTTCGCTCCATACACTGAGCGAGGCGGCTACCGAGGTGTGCCACTACTTCTATCCTAACGTGAAGAAGGTACAGACCAACCTGGGCTGGGAGCAGGAGTACTTCCTCGTGGATGAGAGTCTCTATTCGGCTCGCCCAGACTTGATGCTCACGGGCCGTACCCTCATGGGACACGACTCGGCAAAGAACCAGCAGATGGACGACCACTATTTCGGTACCATCCCTGAGCGTGTGCAGGCATTCATGAAGGATTTGGAAATCCAGGCCCTCGAACTCGGCATCCCTTGTAAGACCCGTCATAACGAGGTGGCTCCTAATCAATTCGAGCTTGCTCCTATCTACGAGGAGTGCAACCTTGCCGTTGACCATAATATGCTCTTGATGAGCCTCATGAAGCGTGTGGCTCACAAGCATAGCTTCCGTGTCTTGTTGCACGAGAAACCATTTGCGGGTGTGAATGGCTCAGGTAAGCACAACAACTGGAGTCTCTGTACCGATACAGGTATCTTGCTCCATGCCGCTGGCAAGACCCCGGAGGACAACCTCCGTTTCGTAGTCTTCATCGTAGAAACCTTGATGGGTGTGTATAAGCACAACGGTCTCTTGAAAGCATCTATCATGAGTGCTACCAATGCGCATCGACTGGGTGCCAACGAGGCACCACCTGCCATCATCTCTTCCTTCCTCGGCAAGCAGCTCACCGACCTGCTCAACCATATCGAGAAGGCTGACAAGGACGAACTCTTCGCCCTCGCTGGCAAGAAGGGAATGGAGCTGGACATCCCTGAGATTCCGGAGTTGATGATAGATAACACCGACCGCAACCGTACCTCTCCATTCGCCTTCACGGGCAATCGCTTCGAGTTCCGTGCCGTAGGTAGTGAGGCTAACTGCGCCTCTGCGCTCATCGTGCTCAACGCTGCCGTGGCTGAGGCACTCGAAAACTTCAAGGCTCGTGTAGACGCCTTGATAGCCAAGGGCGAAGACCAGACTTCCGCCATTATAGATATTGTACGCGAGGACATCAAGACCTGCAAGCCTATTCGCTTCGATGGCAACGGCTATAGCGACGAATGGAAGGAAGAGGCTAAGAAGCGTGGCTTGGACTGTGAGGCTTCTTGCCCAGTGGTGTTCGACCGTTATCTCGACAAGGAGAGCATCGAGATGTTTGCCAAGACCAACGTGATGAGCGAGAGCGAGCTCAAGGCGCGCAACGAGGTGAAGTGGGAGACCTATACCAAGAAGATTCAGATTGAGGCTCGTGTGATGGGCGATCTCTCGATGAACCACATCATCCCAGTGGCTACCCACTATCAGAGCCGACTGGCGAAGAACGTGGAAGGCATGATCAATATCTTCGGTGGCGAGGAAGGCAAGAAGTTGAC
>DBLF01000033.1:1807-11932 GCA_002297965.1 Candidatus Segatella papionis | reverse complement strand
CCGTTCATCTCCATGTGGGCGAGTACGGGCACGAGTGGCATCTCTACGTTCCAGAACAAATCCTCGCAATCTATCTCTTTGAGCTTAGGTTCGAGTACGTTCTTCAAGCGAAGTGTGATGTCGGCATCCTCGGCAGCATACTCATATACTTCGGATGGAGCGAGGTCTCGCATCGATTTTTGGTTCTTGCCCTTTGGACCTATCAGCTCTTCGATGTGAACAGTCTGGTAGTGGAGGAACACTTCCGCCAGATAGTCCATGTTGTGGTAGAGCTCTGGCTGGATGATGTAGTGGGCGAGCATCGTGTCGAACATCTTGCCTTGTATCTCCACACCATAATTCATCAACACCTCGTAATCGTACTTGATGTTTTGTCCCACTTTTAGAATTTCTGGATTCTCGTAGAGTGGTTTGAAGATATTTACGATTTTTAAGGCTTCTTCACGATTAGCAGGAATCGCGACATAGAATGCTTCTTTCTCCTTTACGGCAAAGCTCAAGCCTACCAATTCTGCATCGACAGCTGTAGTTGAAGTGGTCTCTGTGTCTAGACTAAGAATCTTGTATGTAAATAAATAATCATAAAGTTTCTTTGCATCATCTTCTGTTTCAATGAGTTTGTAATCGTGAGCTACAGTCTTAATACTCTCAAAACTCGTATTTTTTTGCTCTTCTTGACCATCGGCTGGCTGTGCGCCGAAGAGATCAAGCTCTCCTGTAGCCTTTGTTTGCACTTTTTGAGACTTTTTAAGAACTCGGTTGGCAAACGACTTAAACTCCAAATCAGTGAAGATTTCGTCGAGTTTGTCTTGGTCTGGCTCCACTAACTTCAGTTCGTCGAGTTTGAGGTCTACCGGAACATCGGTTCTGATGGTTGCCAAGAACTTCGACATCTTGATGTCGTCGATGGCACCTTCCACTTTTTCGCGAAGCTTGCCTTTCACCTTGGCAGAATTTTCTATAAGGCCTTCCACACTGCCAAACTCATTGATCAGTTTTACGGCAGTTTTCTCGCCGACACCAGGACAACCTGGGAAGTTGTCGGCAGAGTCGCCCATCAAGGCCAAGAGGTCGATGACCTGGAGTGGGGAAGAGATGCTATACTTCTCCTCGATTTCCTCAACGCCCAACTTTTCGTATCCTCCACCATGGCGAGGGCGATACATATATACATTGTTTCGCACTAGCTGACCATAGTCCTTATCCGGTGTCAGCATGTAAGTCTCGATACCCTTTTCGCCAGCCTTGGTGGCAACGGTACCGATGATGTCATCTGCCTCGAAACCATCCACCTGAAGGATAGGGATGTGGTAAGCCTCCAAGATATTCTTGATGATAGGCACCGAGAGCTTGATGTCTTCCGGAGTCTCTTCTCTCTGCGCCTTGTAGGCAGGGAAGGCCTCATGACGGAAGGTTTTACCATGGTCGAAAGCCACCGCAATATGGGTAGGCTTCTCCTTGGTAAGTATCTCATTGAGGGTATTGCAGAACCCCATCACACACGAAGTATTCAAACCCTTCGAGTTGATTCGAGGGCTTTTCATAAAGGCATAATACGACCTATAAATGAGCGCATAAGCGTCTAAAAGGAACAATTTATCCATAATATTCATTTTTATGGTGTAAAATTACTAAAAAAATGCGATATTTCAAGAATAAATGATTAATTTTGTAACAAATTTCAGAAATTAAGTAGATTTAAGCACAAATAATGGACTATTTATCACTTATCAAGCAACCAATTGAGGCAGAATTAGCAGATTTCATAGATTTGTTTAACAAGTCCTTGATGCACAGTGACGGACTCCTTTCCCAGGTGCTCGACCATATACGTCAGCGCGCTGGAAAGCGTATGCGTCCTATGCTCATTTTGTTGATGGCACGCAATTTTGGCAAGATTTCCAGTGTAACCCAGCATTCTGCGGTAGGTTTGGAGCTTTTGCATACGGCTTCATTGGTTCACGATGATGTGGTGGATGAGAGTGGTGAGCGTAGAGGACAGGCAAGTGTGAATGCCACTTATAATAATAAGGTGGCGGTACTTGTGGGCGATTTTATTCTTTCCACAGCACTTCTTCATGTTTCTTATTCTCATTCTGAGGCGATTGTTCGTTATTTGGCAGAATTGGGGCGTACCTTGTCGAATGGCGAAATACTCCAATTAAATAGTATCAGCAATGAAGAAATTTCGGAAGAGATTTATTATCAGGTGATTAAGCAAAAGACAGCAGCTCTGTTTGAGGCTTGCGCGGGTATCGGTGCGATGTCGGCGAATGCTTCTGAATTGCAGGTGGAGGAGGCGAAGCGTTTCGGTCAGAACCTCGGAATCATCTTTCAGATTCGTGACGATATCTTCGATTATTACGATTCCAGGGAGATTGGTAAGCCTACAGGGAACGACATGACTGAGGGTAAATTAACGCTTCCTGTCATTTATGCTCTGAAATCTACGGGTGATGAAGAGATGATGAAACTGGCTAGGAAGGTGAAGTCTCGTGAGATTACATCTGAGGAAATCGCTCGTTTGGTGGCTTTCACCAAGGAAAATGGAGGCATTGAATATGCCGATAAACGGATGTGGGACTTCCATGCTGAGGCGATGAGTTTCCTCGATGCTTATGTGGAGGATAAGCCTATTTACAATGCTTTGAAAGCTTATCTTGACTTTGTGATAGAGCGTAAAGCATAAGGAGAAATTTTCATTTATCGTTTGTATCAAGCGACTTATCATATTAATTTATTGACAATAAGGGTTGGTTTTCGTGAAGAAAACCAACCCTTTATTCTGTTTCTACAAAATCATTCTGAGACCTGTCTTAAATCGTTCTGAGACCTGTCTTAAATATTCTAAGACTTGTGTTAGAAATACTTGATTTCTTTACCCAAAATATCGCTCAATAGGAGGTTAGTGAGGCGTGATGTGCCAAGGCGTAACCATTGGTTTGTAAGCCATTGCTTACCCAAAACTTCCTTGACGATGGTGTAATAAACCACTGCATCGTGAACGGTATTGATGCCGCCAGCAGGCTTGAAACCTATCTGAATGCCCGTCTTCTCATAGTAAGCCTTGATAGCCTGACACATAACGTAAGCTGCTTCTGGAGTGGCAGAAACCTTCTCCTTGCCAGTGGATGTCTTGATGTAATCGGCTCCTGCGTACATGGCGAGGATGGAAGCCTTCATGATGTTGCTGCAACTCTTCAAGTCGCCAGTTTCCAAGATACATTTCATCTTGTGCTCACCGCAGGTCTCCTTGAGTTCCTGGATATCGTCGCACATTCCCTCGTAGTCCTCGCTAAAGAACTTGCCTACAGGCATTACGATATCCACTTCTGTAGCACCATCTCTGAGAGCTAATGCAGTCTCGGCTACCTTTACCTCGATAAAGGTCTGTGAAGAAGGGAAATTACCGCTTACTACGGCGATTTCTACGCCATCTACCTCCAAGCTTTGGCTGATGAGCTTGGCGAAGTTAGGGTAGGTGCAGACGGTGGCAACGTGAGGGAGATCAGGGTAATCCTTGTCAAACTTATTGACCTTCTCGATCATTCTCAAGATGCTTTCCTCTGTATCCTCTGTATGGAGAGAGGTCAACTCAACGCTACCCAATAGGAATTTTTTCACCTCCAAGGTCTCGTTATCGGCAACTTTCTCGTCGAGAATCTTCTTGACTTCTGCTGCCACTTCCTCGTCTTTGAGGTCTGTGTTATACTGTTTGAGAACTGACAAATACTTATCGTCAGCCTCGCTATACTGTCCTTGCTGATGCTGTTGTGCAAGGACTTGGTCTTTGATACTGCTCATTTCTTTATATTGTTTCTTTGTTAATGTTTATTTTTGCGCCTTTAGGCTGTTAGAATTTTCACTCTTCGTTTTTCCCTCTTCGCTTAATTTCGGGTTGTTCTTATGTCTTTCGGCATCTCTTTTGGTCTTCTTTTCGAAGCTCTTTTGGAGTTCTTTCGTGAGGTCGATGCCTGTTTGGTTGGCGAGGCAGATGAGAACCCAGAGAACGTCTGCCATTTCTTCGCCAAGGTTAGGCTTTTCGCCTTTCTTAAAGCTCTGGTCGCCGTATGTTCGGGCGATGACACGAGCCAATTCGCCTACTTCTTCGGTGAGGCAAGCCATATTGGTCAGTTCGCCGAAATAACGAACGCCGTACTCCTTGATCCATTTATCTACAGCTTCTTGTGCTTCTTTTATCGTCATGATTTTCTCGTTTTATATGTATATTCGTTCTTCCCAAAATAGGGGGATTATTCCTTGTTGTGGGTATCCATCATAATGGTGACAGGACCATCGTTGAGCAATTCCACCTTCATGTCAGCTCCGAATTCGCCTGTTCCTACGGGTTTTCCTAGGGCTTCGGATAGCTTCTTGCAGAACTCCTCGTAGAGTGGAATGCTGATTTCGTGCTTGGCTGCACGATACCAGCTAGGGCGATTGCCTTTCTTGTAGCTGGCGAATAGGGTGAACTGGCTGATGACCAGGATTTCGCCCTGAATATCCATGATGGAACGGTTCATCACGTGGTTCTCGTCGTCGAAGACGCGGAGACCAATGACCTTCTTGACTAGCCAATCTACATCATCCGAAGTATCGCTTTCCTCGATGCCTTGGAGGATGAGATAACCCTGCTTGATGGCTGATTTCACCTCGCCATTGATGGTTACGGAGGCGTGGCTTACACGCTGTATTACGATTCTCATATTGATTTTCTTTCTTTATAATAATGTTAGGAGCGTTGCCCTGGGCTAGGTGCTTTTGGGCTTACAGTCCGTTTTAGCCGTACGGCTTAAATGCATTTGCTTGTTTAAATGTTTTTTGTTTAGAGCGTATTCCCTTTGCAAATATACGACATTTATTTGGATTTCTCTTCTTTTTCTGCGAAATATTTTATTAAAATTTCCGCTTTGTGTGGTCCCAGTACCTCTGTCAGCTCTTCTTGGCTTGCCTCTTTCATCTTCTTGACGCTCTTAAACTTGCTCAGAAGGGCTTCTTTTGCCTTAGGACCGATGCCCTTGATGTCATCCAATTCCGAGTGGAGGGCGTGTTTGCTTCGCTTGTCTCTGTGGAAGGTGATGGCGTATCTATGCACCTCGTCTTGTATCTGTGTCAATACCTTGAAAAGTTCGCTTTCTGGGGGGAGGGCGACCGTTTGTGGAGGGAATCCATAGAGGAGTTCGTTGGTACGGTGACGGTCATCCTTGGCGAGACCGGCGATAGGGATGTCGAGGTGCAATTCATCGACTATGACCTCATGAACCACGTCCATTTGCCCCTTTCCACCATCGGTGATGATGAGGTCTGGCAGCGGTGTTTCTTCCTCTATCATTCTGCTGTATCGACGTCTAACCACTTCTTGCATCGAGGCGTAATCGTCTGGGCCGACCACCGTCTTGATGTTGTATTTGCGATAGTCCTTACGGGATGGTTTCATACCTTTATATACGATACAACCAGCTACGGCATCCGTACCCGAAATATTGGAGTTATCGAAGCATTCTATCTGATATGGGAGCTTCGGAAGCTTCAGTTTCGCTTGTAATTCCTTCATCAGACGGGTCTGTTTTTGCTCCGGATTCAGCTTTTCGGCTTGCTTTAGACGGTCGAATTTATACTGCTTGCAGTTCATTTCCGACAGTTCCAACAGATGCTTTTTGTCACCTCTCTGCGGTACGAAGAAGGACGCATCTTTTAGCTTCCATTCCATCTCGAAGGGCACGATAATCTCTTTCGAAGTGGAGTGGAAACGCTCCCGAATCTCGGGGATGGCAGTAATCAAAAGCTCCTCGTCGCTTTCTTCCAGCTTGCGCTTATATTCGTAAGTGAAACTCTGGTTGATGGTGCCATTTTTTACGTGAATATAGTTGATGAAGGCGTTCTTGTTGGCATCGTCGTTTACGATGGTGAAGACATCCACGTCGGTAATTGTATGGCTCACCACCTCGCTTTTCGCCTCGAATTCGTCCAGCAGTTGATACTTTTTCTTGTACTCTTCGGCTATCTCGAAGCGTAGAAGTTCGGCATTTTTCATCATCAAATCGTAGAGATATTTGCCTACTTCTCGGGTATTTCCCTTCAAGATTTCACGTGCTTGGCGCATGTTTTCTTGGTATTCCTCGTAGCTCTGTTTGTTGATGCAAGGTGCTCCACAGTTGTGAATATGGTATTCCAAGCAGGGCTTGTATTTGCCTTCCGCAACGCCTTCCTTGGTAATAGGAAACCTGCAAGTACGGGGCTTATATAGCTTCTTGATGACCTCCAACACGGCATACATACTGCCGATATGAGGGTATGGACCGAAGAAAGTTCCCACCTTTTTATTAATATGGCGAGTCTTGAAAATGCGAGGAAAATACTCGTTTGTGACGCAAATGGAAGGGTAGGTCTTGCCGTCTTTCAGCAATACATTATACCTAGGATTGTACTTCTTGATGAGACTATTCTCAAGCAAAAGAGCGTCTTCTTCCGTGTTTACGACGGTGTAAGAGATGTCGAAAATCTTCGAAACAAGTACCTTTGTCTTGTATCTATCCACCTCTTTATGGAAGTAAGAAGACACTCTTCGCTTCAGATTTTTCGCCTTTCCCACATAGATAATTGTGTGGTTTTCGTCGTAATATTGATAGCTTCCCGGCTTCTCTGGCATGCTCAAAACGATGTTTTTCAATCGTGCCAAACGTTCCTCATTCTCTTGTTTCGTCATATTTTTAAGGGTTGAAATAGGGTAAAAGAGTGTTGCGGTTTCACGTGAAACTGCAACGCTCTATCAATTACAATTGCATCAAAGTGGTAACTTCTACGTCTGGATCGAAGATCTTTCTGCCCTCGAAATTCTCGTTTACAAGCTCGATAATGAAGTTAGCATACACCTTCTTTGGATGGAATTTCTTGACCAAATCGCAAGCTGCTTTCATGGTTCCACCAGTGGCGAGAAGGTCGTCGTGGAGGAGTACCACGTCGTTCTCATTGATGGCATCCTCATGGATTTCGATGGTGTCGATACCATACTCTTTGGCATAACTTTCCTGCACGGTTTTGCATGGAAGTTTACCTGGTTTGCGACACAAAACGACACCTGCTCCGAGGCGAATGGCGAGGGCAGAAGACATCACGAAACCACGAGATTCGATGCCTACAATCTTGGTAATTCCCTTGTCTTTGTACAGCTCGTACATCTCGTCGCTGATCTCTTTCAGAGCTGCTGGATTCTTGAAAAGGGTGGTCACGTCACGGAAGTTTACACCCTTGATTGGCCAATCTGGAATACTTCTCAGATTGTCTAATAATAGCTGATTGTTCATCTCTTTTTTATCCTTTATATTAATACTTTTTCCCTTGAGAATTTCCGCAATATTCCTTGTGGAAATCTTGTGGAAATCTTGCGGAAATCTTGCAGAATCATTTGTCCTTTTTCTTGTTTTTACAGGGGAGCAACGCTTTTGTTTCACGTGCGGCTGAAGTTTTACTTTAACCGTGGAAATACTTAATGTAACACAACTTAAGCGTTTGAAAACCAAATGTTTTATATGTACTACGTTTCACGTGAAACATTTCTGTTTCCCCTATGTTTCGCACTTCTTGTGGGCTGTTTTCTCTACTATCTACCCATCAAGACAAGCATCACATTGATGTCGCTTGGCGATACGCCAGGAATGCGGCTCGCTTGGGCCAGCGTCTCTGGGTCGATGCGTTCGAGCTTTTGGCGTCCCTCGGTGGAGATTTCATGAAGTTCAGCGTAGTTGAAACGACCCTTGATTTTGATGTTCTCCAAGCGGTGCATCTTGTCGGCGATGAGTCGCTCTCGGTCGATGTATCCCTTGTACTTCATCTTGATTTCCGCTGCCTCCGAAATCTCTTCCTTGCGATTCGCTGGCGCATCCATCGCAGCCTTCAAGTCGGGGATAATCTCGGAGAGGTTTTTCAAGTTCAAGTGAGGACGTGCCACGAGGTCGATGAGCTTGCAACCGGCGCGAAGTGGAGTAGTGCCGAGGGCTTCCAATTTCGGATTGATTTCGTCCTTCTTGATAGGATGGTTGGCACAGAAGTCGATGATTCTTTCGATGGCTTCTTTCTTCTCCATCCACCAGTCGTAGCGGTCGCGCTTGGCGATGCCCAACTCGTAAGCTTTTTCGGTGAGACGTGCGTCTGCGTCATCCTGTCGGAGCAAGATGCGATACTCGGCTCTTGAGGTGAACATGCGATAAGGTTCGTCCACTCCCTTCGTGGTGAGGTCGTCGATGAGTACGCCGATGTAACTCTCGTCTCGCTTCATCTCGAATGTCTTGTCGCCGACGCAGTGGAGAGCGGCGTTGATTCCAGCAACAGTGCCTTGACCTCCCGCTTCCTCGTAACCCGTGGTTCCATTTACCTGTCCGGCGAAGAAGAGACCCTTGATGATTTTCGACTCCAGCGAATGCTTGAGTTGGGTAGGGTCGAAGTAATCGTACTCGATGGCGTAGCCCGGTCGGTAAATCTTCGCATCTCTCAAAGCTGGGATTTCGTGAAGGGCTTTCAACTGGATGTCCATCGGCATGCTCGACGAGAAACCGTTTAGATACATCTCGTTGGTATCTTCGCCTTCAGGCTCCAAGAAGAGTGGATGCTGATCCTTGTCGGGGAAGGTGACGAGCTTGGTCTCGATGCTCGGACAGTATCGAGGACCCGTGCTCTGGATTTGTCCATTATATAAAGGTGAGTCGGCGAGACCGCTCTTCAGCGTGTCGTGAACCTTCTTGTTGGTGTAGCACGTCCAGCAAGGCAGTTGCTTCAACACTCGATGCTCTCCCATGTAAGAGAACTGATGGAAGTCGCTGTCGCCAGGTTGTTCCTCCATGTCCTCGAAATGTACGCTTCGCTTGTCGATGCGAACAGGTGTTCCCGTTTTCATTCTCGCCGAGGTAATTCCCCATCGGGTGATGCTCTCCGTGAAATGATGCACGGCAGGTTCGGCGCATCTTCCGCCTTCCACCATCTTTCTGCCCACGTGCATCAAACCGTTGAGGAAGGTTCCCGCAGTGATGATGATGCTCTTTGCATAGAACTCGGCACCCCAGATGGTGCGCACGCCGATGGCCTCGCCGTTAGCCACGAGAAGCTCGTCGGCTTGGTCTTGCCAGATGTCGAGGTTGTCGGTGTGGTCGAGGATGGTTCTCCATTCCCAGATAAACTTGCCACGGTCGCACTGTGCGCGAGGACTCCATACGGCGGGACCCTTTCCGATGTTGAGCATACGGAACTGGATGGCAGTCTTGTCGGTCACGATACCCATCTGTCCGCCGAGCGCATCAATCTCTCGTACGATTTGTCCCTTGGCGATTCCGCCGACGGCAGGGTTGCAACTCATCTGGCCAATCTTGTTCATGTCCATTGTTATCAGGCAAGTCTTGGCACCCATGTTGGCGGAGGCAGAAGCAGCCTCGCATCCGGCGTGCCCGCCGCCGATAACAAGTACGTCATAATTGAATCTCATAATCTGTATTTAATCTATACTTTTTCTAATTTTCGGCAAAAGTACTATTTTTAATTGAAATTTTAGCAAAAATCTTTTGATAAATCATTAAATTATAGTAATTTTGCAGCTGAGTTGCGAGAATATACCTAAAAATGGGGATTGCGGAAACAAAATGTTTCCTTATCGCGCTTGACAAATAGATGTAGAACAAATAAGAAATAATAATTAGTTTCAAACAGTTAAATATTTTAAAATCAATCATTTATGTGGTTAATCAATTCATCTATTGGTAGAAAGGTAGTGATGTCTGTAACTGGTATCGCGCTTATTCTATTCTTGACATTCCACTGCTGCATGAATGTTGCTGCACTCTTCTCAGGAGAGGCTTACAACATGATTTGCGAGTTGTTGGGTGCTAACTGGTACGCCGTAGTTGCAACCTTGGGTTTGGCAGCATTGGCAGTGATTCACATCGTTTACGCTTTCATCCTGACAGCACAGAACCGTCGTGCTCGTGGTAACCAGCGTTACGAGGTAACTGCTAAGCCAGAGAAGGTAGAGTGGGCTAGCCAGAACATGTTGGTGCTCGGTATCATCATCGTTCTCGGTTTGTTGCTCCACTTGTTCAACTTCTGGTTCAACATGATGTTCGCTGAGTTGACAGGCATGAC
>DBLF01000033.1:0-1714 GCA_002297965.1 Candidatus Segatella papionis | reverse complement strand
CTCTACATCATCTGGTTGGTAGCTCTCTGGTTCCACTTGACTCACGGTTTCTGGAGTGCCCTTCAGACTCTCGGTTGGAGCGGTAAGATCTGGTTCTGCCGTTGGAAGGTAATCGGCATGGTATATACTACCATCTTGATTGCACTCTTCATCATTACCGTTTTGGCATTCGCTATTGGTTGCGCTCCATCTTTGTGCTGCGCATAATTCATGTAATCATTTAAGTATTAAAAAAGATTATGGCAAAAACATTAAATTCTAGAATACCTGAAGGACCAGTTGCTGAGAAGTGGACCAACTACAAGGCTCACCAGCGTTTGGTTAACCCTAAGAATAAGTTAAAGCTCGACATCATCGTCGTAGGTACAGGTTTGGCAGGTGCTTCTGCAGCCGCTTCTCTCGGCGAGATGGGTTTCAATATCTTGAACTTCTGCATCCAGGACTCTCCACGTCGTGCTCACTCTATCGCAGCACAGGGTGGTATCAATGCAGCTAAGAATTATCAGAACGATGGTGACTCTGTTTACCGTCTTTTCTACGATACAGTGAAGGGTGGTGACTACCGTGCTCGTGAGGCTAACGTTTATCGTTTGGCTGAGGTGAGCAACGACATCATCGACCAGTGTGTGGCACAGGGCGTTCCTTTCGCTCGTGAGTATGGTGGTATGTTGGCTAACCGTTCTTTCGGTGGTGCCCAGGTATCTCGTACATTCTATGCCAAGGGTCAGACTGGTCAGCAGCTCCTCCTCGGTGCTTACTCTTCATTGAGCCGCCAGGTAGAGGCAGGCAAGGTTAAGCTCTATACACGTTATGAGATGGAAGACCTTGTGATTGTTGACGGTCACGCTCGTGGTATCATCGCCAAGAACTTGATTACAGGTAAGTTGGAGCGCTTCTCTGCCAACGCCGTAGTTATCGCTACCGGTGGTTATGGTAACGCTTACTTCCTCTCTACCAACGCTATGGGTTGTAACTGTACAGCTGCCGTTCAGTGCTATCGCAAGGGTGCTGACTTCGCTAACCCATCTTACGTTCAGATTCACCCTACTTGTATCCCAGTACACGGTACAAACCAGAGTAAGTTGACTTTGATGTCAGAGTCACTCCGTAACGATGGTCGTATCTGGGTTCCTAAGAAATTGGAAGATGCCAAGGCATTGCAGGCAGGTACCAAGAAGGGTTCTGATATTCCAGAGGAAGACCGCGATTACTACTTGGAGCGTCGTTACCCAGCATTCGGTAACTTGGTTCCTCGTGACGTAGCTTCTCGTGCAGCCAAGGAGCGTTGCGACAAGGGCTATGGTGTGAACAACACTGGTCTCGCCGTATTCCTCGACTTCTCTGAGTCTATCAACCGTCTCGGCATCGACGTTATCCTCCAGCGTTATGGCAACCTCTTCGATATGTACGAGGAGATTACAGACGTTAACCCAGGCGAGCTCGCTAACGAGATCAATGGTGTGAAGTACTACAACCCAATGATGATCTTCCCTGCTATCCACTATACAATGGGTGGTATCTGGGTTGACTACGAGTTGATGACCACTATCCCAGGTCTCTTCGCTATCGGTGAGTGTAACTTCTCTGACCACGGTGCCAACCGTCTTGGTGCATCTGCATTGATGCAGGGTTTGGCTGATGGTTACTTCGTATTGCCATACACCATCCAGAACTACTTGGCAGACCAGGCACTCTGGCCAAAGCTCTCTACCGA
>DBLF01000043.1 GCA_002297965.1 Candidatus Segatella papionis | reverse complement strand
TATTCTTGAAGTAGCTTTATATGTCATGCTCTTACAGTAAGGGTAATGTTAACGTTTGTCGCGCACCTTTTCTATTCTCATATCCCTGAACGCGCTCCAAGCTATCGGGACAGCCATCAGGAAAGAGCAGACATCAGCCCACGCCTGGCACATCTCCACACCCAGCAATCCCCAGAAATGGGGCAGGATGAAGATGAGCGGAATGAAAAACAGACCGCTTCGAGCTGCTGCCACCAAGTTGGCACGGATAGGTTTGCGGATGGTCTGCATCAGCATGTTGGTGAGCACGATGGTGGCTACTAGTGGAAAACTGATAACCTGCCATTTCAAGGCTATGGAGCCTACCGCCACCACGTCGGGATCGCTGCGGAACAGCTCTACGATATTCTCGGAAAATATAAAGCCGATGATGGCGCAAACTGACAGAAAAGTCGTGCCACACTTGATGCAGAAGTAGAAAGCGTCTCTGACGCGAGCATAGAACTTGGCACCATAGCAGAAGCCACAGAGCGGCTGAAAGCCTTGTCCAAGACCTATCACTACGGCGTATGTGAAGAAGGCTATTCGGGTAACGATGCTCATGCCGGCAATGGCGGCATCGCCGTAGGCACCGGCTGCCACGTTGAGCACCAGGGTGGAGATACTGCCCAATCCCTGTCTCGACAACGAAGGTGTGCCGCCGAAGATAATCTCCTTAGCAAAAGCCTTCGACGGCGTAAAGTTCTTGAGGTGTATGCGGATGTTCTGTCCCTTGTGGGTCATCCAGAAGAGCATGGCGCAGCCGAAGCACTGGCTGATGAGCGTGGCGATGGCGGCACCCGTAATGCCCATCTCAAAATAGAGGATGAGCAATGGGGCAAGCAGCAGGTTGAGCAACACGCCCGACATGATGCCCTTCATTGCATAGATGGTGTTGCCTTGGAAACGCATCAAGTTGTTGAGTGTCAATGAGGTGGTCATGAATGGAGCACCCAGCAAAATGATGCCTAAGTATCGCTCTGTGTAGGGCAAAATGGTAGGTGTGGAGCCTAGCAGCAAACAGAGAGGTGAGAGAAATATTTGCCCCAGGATTGCGATGAGAAGACCTGTGAGGAAACTCAGTACGAAGCCCGTGGCTGCCATCTTCTGCGCATTCTCAATCTCCTTGGCACCTAGCTGGCGAGAGATATAATTCCCTGCTCCGTGACCATAGAAGAAGCCTACTGCCTGTATCACTGCCATCATGGCGAACGAAACGCCCACGGCTGCCACACTCTGCGTGTTGATACTGCCCACAAAATAAGTGTCGGCGAGGTTGTACATACTCGTCGAAAGCATACTGATGATGGTTGGTATCGCCATCGTGAATATCACCCTGTGGATGGGGGCATGGGTGAGGAAGGTGTAATTATCTCTCGTTTTTTTCATTATCTACGTTATATTTGTTCTCGGGGTGCTAAGTCCATATTATATTTGTTTTCGGGGTGCAAAGTTACTCATTTCTTTCCAAATGTGCTCCAATATCTTCTCTAAAATTCCTTTTATTCGTTCATTTTAACGTAGTTGGAGCAAAAATTCCATCTTTTAGTTTGCCGTCTCGGAAAAAACTCGTAAATTTGCACCGTTTTTCTGATTCACATTATTATAATTAAGAAAAATTGGAAAGGATTTGTGAAATGATGATAGTGAATGGTAAAAGGAAAACAAAGAAAATAAAAAGAGAAGTAAGGAATAAAAGAAAATAGAAATATAAAAGATAAGTAATGAGCGATATTACAATTGTACCCGTCACAACCAAGAAAGGGCTTAGACAGTTCATACAGTTCTATTACGACTTGTATGATGGCAACAAGTTTTCCGTACCCTACTTGCGTTTTGATGAGTGGAACACTTTGAGCAAGGACAAGAATCCCGCTTTCGACTTTTGCGAGGCTCAATATTTCCTTGCCATCGACTATAGCATACCCAAGGTGTTGGGCAGAATAGCTGGCATCATCAATCATCGTGCCAACGAGCAGTGGGGCAAGAAGCAGGTGCGCTTCGGATGGTTCGACTTCGTGGATAACACCGAAGTGTCGGGCAAACTGATCGAGGCGGTGGCTAAATGGGGCATGCAGCACGGCATGGACGAGATGGCTGGTCCTCTGGGCTTCACCGACATGGACCGCGAGGGAATGCTTGTGGAGGGATTCCACGAGAAATCTACCATGTACGTGAACTACAACTATGCTTACTATCCGATGCACATCGAGGGCATGGGACTGATGCATAAGGACAACGACTGGCTGGAGTATCGCATCAAGGTACCAGAGGTGACGCCTGCCAAGTTTGCCAAGACAGCCGAGCTGATTGAGAGCAGATACAATCTGCATGTGCATAAGTTTACCAAGCACGAGCTTATCAAGCAAGGAATGGGGCGCAAGGTGTTCGAAATCGTGAACGAGACCTACAAGGATCTCTACGACTATCAGCAGCTCACCGACCGACAGATTCAGCAGTATGTAGATTCCTATATCAAGATAGCCGATATGAATCTCATCACGGGCGTGGTGGATGGCAATGATGGCAATCGACTCATCGGATTCGGTATCTCCTTCCCATCGCTCACCGATACGCTTCAGCGCATCAAAACTGGTAAGTTGATGCCATGGGGATGGCTCAGACTGCTCAAGACGCTGAAGTGGCACGACACCGATACCGTCGATTTGGTGCTCATCGGCGTATTGCCGGAGTATCGCAAGAAGGGAGCCAATGCTCTCATCTTTGCCGATCTCATCGAGCAGTACCGTCGCTACGGATTCAAGTGGGCGGAGGCAATGCCGCAGATGGAGGGCAACAAGGGCGTGCAGAGCCAGTGGCAGTATTTGGAGAGCCAACAGCATCGACGCCATCGCTGCTACAAGAGGAAGTTGTAGAAAGTTAGAAGTCTGAAGTTAGAAATCTGAAGTTAGAAATCTGAAGTAGGACTTTTTTAAAATATAAACATCGAAATAGAAAAGAAATAGAATGAGATTTGCAGTTATAGCCGCTGGCGAGGGAAGCCGACTGGCCCAGGAGGGCGTGGAGCAACCTAAGCCTTTGGTGCCATTGTGTGGCGAGCCTATGATAGAGCGCCTCTTGCGCATCTTCGTAGATTGCGGAGCTACCGAGATAGTAGTCATCGTGAACGAGTGGAGCACGGCTGTGCGTGAACACTTGCAGAAGATGGAGTTGCCTGTGCCGTTGCGCTTGGTGGTGAAGACCACGCCTAGTTCAATGCACAGTCTGCATGCCCTATCTCCTTACCTCAGGGGCGAGCGATTCTGCCTAACCACGGTAGATACCATCTTCCGTGAGGAGGAATTCAAGAAGTACATCCGCCACTTCCAGGAGACGAAAGACATAGATGGATGTATGGCTGTTACACCCTACGTGGATGACGAAAAACCGCTCTGGGTGGGCGTTGAACAGCAGACGGATGCCGATGACGCCAGCTTGCTCGACAAGCAGGGATTGCACAAGAAGCCTCGCATCACGGGCTTCCATGATAAGCAGGAGGGCGACGACCACCTCATCTCGGGAGGAATCTACTGCTTGGGCGACAAGGCACTCGATGTGCTCGACCACTGCATGGCGCAGGGCATGAGCCGCATGCGCAACTTCCAGCGCCAGTTGGTCGCAGAGGGATTGAAGCTAGAGGCTTATCCTATCAATAAGATTCTCGATGTCGATCATAAGGAAGACATCGCCAAGGCTGAGGCTTTCATCCATCCTCTGGAGGGCAAAAACCTCGTGGGCGTATGCCGTGGCAACGAGTTTTCGCCCAACTGTGTGGATAACGACGCTGCCATTATGAATGCCGTGAAGGGACAGTTGGAGGCACTGGGTGCCCACGTGCAGCTGATGTGCGAGAATGAATTCTGCCGCAAGGCAGCCGTGCTGGAGAGAGCATACGGATGGCCTCGTTGCCGTGTGGCTGCGGGCGTGGATGGATTCTTCTCGATGGCTCGTAGCAAGCAGGCGCTCGATGTGCTCGGAAGAATAGAGGAGGAAGGCGTGCTCGTGGTAAACTCCAGTCTGGGCGTGAACCGCTGCATCCGTCGCATCATGACCGAGCGTTTCATCGCCGGTGACATCGCTACCCCTGAGAGCCGCATCATTGGCAGAAACGAGCCTATGGTAGCCGACATCCATTATCCTTGCTGGTTGAAGCGTGGCGATGGTTGCGCCCAGCAGAAGGAAGATACCTGCTATGTGCAGAGTCCCGATGAGGCTGAAAAGCTCCTCAAGGACTTCTGGCAGCGAGGTATCACATCTGTGGTGGTCAATGAGCATCTCAAGGGCGACCTCATCAAGTTTTATGGCGTTTCGGGCACTGATTTCTTCTATTGGTTCTATCCTTCGAAGTGTGGTCATCGCTCTAAGTTCGGACTGGAGGTCATCAATGGCGATGCGCAGGGTATCTCTTTCGATGCCGATGGTCTGAAGGCTGAGGCCGACAAGGCTGCCGATATGCTCAGCGTGCCTGTGTATGGAGGCGATTGTGTGGTAGGCGAGGATGGTAGTGTGAAGATCATCGACTTCAACGATTGGCCTAGCTTTGCCCCATGTCGTGATGAGGCTGCGTTCTATATCGCCACCAAAATGATACAAGAGTAAAGGCTCAAGAGAAAAAGGAGACTTAAAGATAACAAAGATATAGTTATTCATTTAATAGTAAAAAGATGAATCAGGAATTCAAGGCTTCTCTGAAATCTGCGGACACCGAGGAGCACATCGACATTTATTTCTATCGCCCCATTGGCTACCAGTGGGCGCGATTCTTCCGCATGCTTCACGTCACCCCTAATGTGGTGACCATTCTCAGTATTTTCCTCGGAGTGGGAGCGGGTATCTGCTTTGGCTTCGATGATATGAAAATCAATATAGTGGGCATCCTCTTGCTCATTTGGGCAAATATGTATGATAGTTGCGACGGACAGTTGGCTCGTCTCACTAATCAGAAGAGTGCCCTGGGCAGAATCCTCGATGGTGCCGCTGGCGACTTCTGGTTTGTCAGCATCTATGTGGCCATCGCCATTCGCCTCACTCCTGAGATGGGGTGGAAGATATGGTTGCTTTGCATCGTGAGCGGCTTCTTATGCCATTCGCCACAGAGCCGACTGGCAGACTATTACCGCCAGATACACCTCTTCTTCCTCAAGGGCAAGGAGGGTAGCGAGCTTGATGATGCCAGCAAGCAGGTGGAGCTATACAAGCAGATGAGCTGGAGCAAGCAGCCTATACAAAAACTCTTCCAGTTTTTCTATAAGAACTATACCAAGGGCCAGGAGAACGACACACCACAGTTTCAGATGCTCAAGGCCTTGTTGCGCAAGCAGTATCCACAGCAGTTGCCTGAGCAGTTGCGCAAGGACTTCCGAGAGGGCAGTCTGCCACTGATGAAGTATGCCAACATCTTGACGTTCAACTGGCGCAGCATCACGCTCTTCGTTGCCATCTTGTTGGGCGAGCCAGCCCTCTATCCTATTGTGGAAATCATCGTGTTTACTTGCATCTTTATGTATATGCGTTGGAGCCATGAGTCACTCTGCAAGAAGATTCATGCCAAGGTGCTTAACGGAGACTACAATGAACAATAAATTCAGAAACATATTCATGGCGTTCGGTATCATCGCCATCGTCATCATGCTTTGCACGATGGATATGGACTATACCGACATCTGGCGCTACCTGAAGCAGGCGGGCATCTATTTCCCGCTCATCCTCGGCCTTTGGCTCGTGGTATATCTGGTGAACACCGTGTCTTGGTGGCTCATCATCAACGACGAGGGCAAGGTGAAGGGCTTGTCTTTCTGGCGAGTATATAAGCTCACCGTGAGTGGCTTTGCCCTCAACTACACTACCCCTTGTGGCTTGATGGGCGGAGAGCCTTATCGCATCATGGAGCTGAAACCCTATACTGGTGTGAGCAAGGCTACATCATCGGTGATTCTCTACGTGATGATGCATATCTTCTCGCACTTCTGGTTTTGGTTTCTCTCGATATTCCTCTACATCGCCCTCTATCCGATAGGTGTTCCTATGGGCATCATGCTTGCCGTCATAGCAGCCTTCTGTATGCTGGGCATCTACTTTTTCTCACGAGGTTACAAGACGGGCATGGCGCAGAAGGGCATCCGCCTGCTTACCCATATCCCCTTCGTGAAGGGATGGGCTAGGCGATTTGCCCAGGAAAAGCAGGAGACCTTGGAGCAGATAGACTCCCAGATAGCTCTGCTCCACGGTCAGCATAAGCGCACTTTTTATAGCTCTTTGTGCTTCGAGGTTTCCGCCCGAGTGTTGCAGAGCTTGGAGATATACTTGATTTTGAAGGCTTTCGCCGCTGACATCAGTATCGCCGACAGCATTCTCATCCTCGCTTTCTCTTCGCTCTTCAGCAACTTGATCTTCTTCTCGCCAATGCAGTTGGGGGCACGAGAGGGCGGATTGGCCTTGGCGGTGGATGGTCTGCACTTGACGGGTGCGCTCGGTGTCTATACGGGCCTTATCACCCGACTCAGAGAGCTGGTTTGGATAGCCATCGGTATTCTGCTCATCAAGGTGGGAAATAAAGACCTGAAGAAGATGCAGGAGGAATATGAAAGGGAGAAGTTAGAAGTTTGAAATTCGAAGTTTGAAATTAGAAATTAGAAGTTTGAAGTTGGAAAACAATGAAGAAATTAGATAATATCAAAGGAATCATCTTTGACTATGGCGGTACCCTCGATACCCGAGGCGACCATTGGTCGGAAGTGATTTGGAAAGCTTACCTCCGATATGGAATCGGGGTGAGAGATGAGAAAGAGGCACCAGGATGGCATCAAATCGCCATTGGAAAATCTGCTTTCCGTGAGGCATACGTCTATGGAGAGCGAGCCTTGGCGGTGAATCCCATCGTAACTCCCGATATGTCGTTTCTGGATGTGCTGAAGGAGAAAATCTCCTTGCAGTTGGCTTTCCTCTCTAATCGTGAGTTGCTGCCAACAGGCAAGGATGATGCCGAGCGACAGAAGGCTTTGCCTTATCCCTTGCTGATGGAAGATGATACGTTGGCTAAAAAAGCAGATTGGATGTCGAAATTCATTTATGAAGAGACCTACGAACTGCTTCAGGAGAACAAGCAGGTGCTGGAGCATCTCCGACAGGCAGGCTATCCGATGGTGCTTGTTTCCAACTTCTATGGCAATATCAACCAGGTGTTGAAGGATGCGGGCATCGACGGATATTTCCAGCAGGTCATCGAGTCGGCTGTGGTGGGTGTTCGCAAGCCTAACCCTGCCATCTTCGCCCTTGGCGTGTGTGCCCTCGACCTGCCAGCCTCCCAAGTGCTCGTGGTGGGCGATACTTACGGCAAGGACATCGTGCCAGCGCATAAGCTAGGCTGCCACACGCTTTGGATCAAGGGATTGCAGTGGGAGGAAAAGCCCGTGGATGAGACCGTTCCAGACGGTATCATCCGAAAGCTCTCAGAGATGGAAGACTATCTAAATCTCTGAAAATCTTCAAATTTATAGATTCGCGAATCTCCCAAATCTCTGAAAATCTGAAAAATCTCATAAAAAACTGAAATATATAAATAGTTTTCGATGATAATTCAGAGAATATTTATAACTTTGCAGCCCGAAAGTTGCTTCGGCATCTAGTTCATGTTTCATATAAACGCGGAATCATATCCGTGTAAAAGGGAGTAAATATTCATTCGGGCTGCAAGCCCTATATATATAATAAGGTAATGAAAGGTATAAAAAAATTGTATTTGGTAGTCATCCTCTTGATGGTTTCTACCCTCCAGATGATGGCACAACAGAAGATAACTGGTCGTGTCATCGACGACGATGGCTTCGCTGTTTCGTACGCAAGCGTGCAGTACAAGGGACACAAGATTGCCGTATCCAGTGATGGAGAAGGTAAGTTTACCATCGAGAAGAAGCCGGGATTAATGCTTACAGTCAGTGCCCTGAGCTACAAGACCGCTACGGTGAAAATCGACGAGAAGACCAACTTCATCGAGGTGAAGCTTAAGGACGACACCCACAAGCTCACCGAGGTGGTCGTTAAATCGAAGAAAGGCAAGTATAAGCGCAAGGACAACCCTGCCGTAGAGCTGATGCGCCGTGTCATCGCTGCCAAGAAGAAAAGCGACCTCACCAACCATGACTATTATCAATACGACAAATATCAGAAGATAACCCTCGCCCTCAACGACCTGACGAAGGAACAGCTGGAGGGCAAGTTCTTCAGCAAGCGTCAGTATCTGCTCGACCAGGTGGAGACTTCGCCATACAATGGCAAGCTCACCCTGCCTGTCAGCGTGGATGAGACGGTTTCGCAGCACATCTATCGCAAGGACCCTAAGACCGAGAAGGACATTATCAAGGGTCAGCAGAGCAATGGTATCGGACAGGTTATCCAGACGGGCGAAATCCTTAACACCGCCCTCAAGGAGGTGTTTACCGACGTGGATATCTACGACGACTATGTGCGCCTGCTCCAGTATCCTTTCCCTTCGCCTATCGGCAGAACTGCCATCAGTTTCTACCATTATTACTTGGAAGATACGGTGTATGTGGAGCGAGACCTCTGCTACCACTTGCAGTTTATCCCTGCCAATAGCCAGGACTTCGGTTTCCGTGGCGAGCTTTATGTGCTTGCCGACAGTACCCTGCACGTCAAGAAGTGCAACCTCTATATGCCTCACAACAGTGACGTGAACTGGGTGAAGGATATGAAGATTGAACAGGAATACACCAAGCTCGACAATGGCGAGTGGGTGCTCTCGAAGGACGATATGATAGCCGAGATGCACATGAACAAGCTCCTGCAAGACCTGCTCGTGGTGCGAAATACCCGACTCACCGACTATGCCTTCGACGAACTCCCGAAGCAACTCTTCAAAGGCAAGGCGAAGGTAAGGCACGACATGGATGCCATGAATCGTGACGAGGCCTACTGGAACAAGTATCGACAGGTGGATTTGACCAAGAGCGAGTCGTCGATGGATAGCTTTATCCATCGCATGGAGAACTCCAAGGGATTCAAGTACATCATCTTCTGCATCCGTGCTTTGATGGAGAACTATGTGGAGGTGGCTCACACCAGTGGCAAGAAGAATCCTACCGACAGCATCGCCACCGACAAGCGAAGTATCTTCGACTTGGGTCCGGTGAACACGTTCCTCTCCAACAACTTCGTCGATGGCGTTCGCCTGCGCTTGGCGGGTCGTACGATGGCAGCCCTCAACCCTCACTTCTTCTGGGATGGTTATGGTGCCTACGGCTTGGATAGTCATAAGTGGTATTACGGACACATCTTCACCTATTCTTTCAATAAGAAGAAGAACAGTCCGTTTGAGTTCCCGATGCGCAAACTCACCTTCGAGTTGGGCCACGACATCACCTCGCCTTCCGATGACAACCTCTTGCACAACAAGGACAACTTCTTCATGACCATCCGTGCCACGAAGCAAGACCAGATGTACCAGTATCAGCGCCAGAAGCTAGGTTTCACTTACGAGACCGACTGGGGTTTCCGCTTCGATACCAACATCCGTTGGCAGAGCGAGCGCCCAGTGGGTAATCTGCACTACAATAAGTTGGACGGAACGCCTGTCGGCAAGATTCGCACCACCCAGGCTAGCGTGGGCATCGACTATAACCCAGGTGTCACCTATGTCAACACCAAGCAGCAGCGATTGCCTATCAACCTCGACAGCCCAGAGTTCATGCTCTCGCATACCATCGGCTTCGACGGTTTCATGGGTGGACAGTATAAGAGCAACATCACCAACTTGGGCATCTACAAGCGCCAGTGGCTCGGTAGCTTCGGTTATGTGGATTTCAATGTAACAGGTAAGATACAGTGGGAGAAAGTACCATTCAATATGCTCATTCAGCCACCAGTCAACCTCTCTATCTTCGAGCAGGAGGCCACCATCAGTATGATGAAAGACTGGGAGTTCCTCAGCGACCGTCAGATATTCTGGTCTGTGGCTTGGGATATGAACGGAAAGATTCTCAACCGTATTCCGCTCATCAAGAAGCTCAAGTGGCGTGAGTATGTAGCTGTGAAGGGAGTCTGGGGACAGCTCACCGACAAGAACAATCCTGCCAAGAATCCACAGGATGGCGTTTTGTTCCAGTTCCCGAACAACTCCTACACCTTCGGCAACACCCCATACTGGGAGATTGCGGCAGGTGTACACAACATCTTCAAGTTCTTCGGAATCGACTATGTGCGCCGTCTTAATTACTTAGACCACGCCAATGTGGATAAGTGGGGCATCCGAATGGGATTCCTCATGTCGTTCTAATTTTAATATAGAGGATACTTATGAAAATACTGTTAGCAGACAAGCAAGACATCACGCGAGCAGGTCTCGAATTCGTGATAAGCAAGATGGAAGGTTTGGAAACCAAATTTGTGGAGGACAAGGCAGAGCTGATGCTCGCCCTCCGAGAGAACGAGGACACGGTGGTTGTGCTCGACTACACCCTCTTCGACATCAATGATGCCGATGAGCTGCTCATCCTCAACCAGCGTTTCCCATACACCCGATGGCTCTTGTTCAGCGAGGACCTGAGCGCCGACTTCGTGAGGGTGCTCATCGCTAGCAGTATGCAGTTCAGCATTCTCCTCAAGGAAAGTCCGATGATGGAAATCAAGGAGGCTATTCGCTTCTGCGTGGCAGGCAATCGATTCATCTGCCAACGTATGATGGAGGTGCTCCTCGCTCCTCAGCACGAGGTGGAGGAAAAGGTGAACCTCACCAAAACGGAGACTGAAATTCTGAAGGACATCGCCCTGGGCATGACCACCAAGGAAATAGCCGAGAAGCGATTCTCCAGCTTCCACACCGTCAACACCCATCGCAAGAATATCTTCCGAAAGCTCGGTGTGAACAATGTGCACGAGGCCACGAAATACGCCCTCAGGGCTGGACTTGTGGATTCGGCGGAATACTATATCTAAATCAGAATGGTGAATAGAAGATAAAACAACAAGGCTTCAGGTTGTCTCCCGACACTCTGAAGCCTTTTTCGTTTCTAACTAACTTTTTATTATCAACTATTCATTACTTACGCTGTGCAAAATTACGAGTTTTTCGAGAGTTTTTTACCTGTTCTTAATAAAAAACATACGTAAACGTTTGCGAATTCAGATAAAATCATTATCTTTGCAGGTAGATTATCTTAACATTGCATGATATAAAAAATGTAATTGTATGATATATACGCAAAACTAATAGCATTATGAAGCAACGCAGAATATCATTAAAAGACCTCGCCGACATGCTGGGAGTGAGCATCGCCACCGTTTCGCGTGCCTTGCGCAACAGCCCGGAGGTAGGAGAGGAGATGACCAAGAAGGTGAAGAAGTTGGCAAAGGAACTCAATTACCGACCTAATCCTTTCGCCCAGAGTCTTCGCAAGGAGGCGCCGAGGGTGATAGGTGTCATCGTGCCTAATCTAGTCACCCATTATTATGCAGCCGTGCTTGATGGCATCGAAGATTATGCTTCTAAGCTAGGGTATTCTGTTATCAGTTCCAATAGTCACGAAGACCACGAGCGCGAGACAAAGGCCATCGACAACTTCCTCGATATGCACGTGGAGGGAATCATCGCCTGTCTCGCCCAAGACACCACCGACTATTCTCATTTCGAACAGTTGCACGACATGGGCGTGCCGCTGGTCTTCTTTGCCCGCTGCTGTCTGGAGGACAAGTTCTCGCAGGTGGTGGGCAATGGCGACGTGGCGGCTCAGGAGGCGACCCAGCACATGATAGAGACCGGCTCCCGACGCATCGCCTTCATCGGCGGTCCTAACCACCTCGATATGGTGCGCCGCCGAAAGCACGGCTATTTGGAGGCACTCCGTGATAACCGCATTCCCATCGACCGAAACCTCGTGGTATGCGACAAGATAGACTTCGACGTAGCTCGCAACGCAACCCTCAGACTCCTTGAGAGCGAAGCCCGCCCCGATGCCATCCTCGCCTTCAACGACATTATCACCTATGCCGCCTTCGATGCCATCAAGTCGAAGGGACTCCGCATCCCGCAGGATGTCGCCATTATCGGATTCACAGATGGAGACACCTCGGCATTTGTAACCCCACGCCTCTCAGCCATCGTTGACCAAGCACACGAGCAGGGTGCCAAGGCATGCGAGCTGCTCATGCGCAGCATCAATGGCGATGAGAAAATCTATAGGGAGGTGGTGCCAATGATTCTCAAGCTCCGTGAAAGTTCGGAGAAAGACAAGTGCTGATGCCTAAGCCACCCTACGAACGTAGGCTTACTATCAACGACAATCACAAGAATAAAATATAAACCTATCCAAACAATTCAACAACGAAACTGTATGCAACTAACAAAGCGATACCTAATGAGAAGCATCCTGGCACTTTGCCTCCTGATGCTTTCCCTTGCCCCCGTGACAGCCATAGGCAACTACGGTGGGGTGGGCTTCTATCGTCTGACCAATCGACAAGGATTGAGTAATAGTCAGGTGAAGGCAATCTTGAAAGATAAGCAGGGCTTCGTGTGGTTTGGCACGATGTCGGGGCTTGACCGCTTCGATGGCTTCCGCATCAAGACCTTCCTCTATGATGACGGGAATCCCAACTCCATTCCGAATAATACCGTGGATGAAATCCAGCAGGCTGCCAACGGCGACCTGTGGGTACACACGGGTACAGGCTATTGTATCTACCAATATGACAAAGAGCAGTTCGACCGCAAGCCCGAGGAGTGGCTCAAGACCATCGGTGTGGAGGGTACCCCTTACCGACTCCTCATCGATTCGAAGAAAAACATGTGGATGGCAGTTTATGGCAAGGGTATCTATTTCGTCGATACCAAGAGCATGAACGCTTACCTTTTCCATTTCGATAAGAAACCCGCGCAGGGTGCTATTCCCGATTACAATGTGGCTTGCATCAGTGAGCAGAACGGACAGGCTGTGGTTACCTTCGACAATGGCTGGATTTATCGCCTCGATGGATATTCACAGCAGGTGGTTTGGAAGAACGGATTCATCGCCACTTCCAAGCTCCTTACCGATAATGCCATTTTTACCTATGTGGATAACCAGCACAACTACTGGATGTCAACCAATGCCGACTGCTTCGTCTATAGCCAAACCCAGAAAAAATGGATTCTGGGGGCAAAGGCGTTCTTGGCTTCCATGGGCGTGTCGTTGCCCGCCTCGCTAGGCAGCAGGCTCATCGTGCGCGACTTGCAGCCAGACCAGAAAGGGCACGAATGGATAGCCACCGACCACGACGGATTACTTTGCGTCAACTATGCCAAGCACCAGCTCAGTCAGTTTATCTATAATCCCAACGATGAAAATTCCCTTTCCGGAAATGCGCTTCAGAAGGTCTATATAGACGACAAGGGAGCACTTTGGGTGGGAACTTACAAGAATGGTGTCAATTATTACTCCGATTCTGCCACCAAGTTTTATACCATCCCCCTGGGAGATGTCAACTCTGTGACGCAAGACCAGAATGGTAATCTTTGGTGTGGCACCAATGATGCGGGCATCGTGGTCTATAATCCTATCACGGGACAGTCGTCTCGCTTCACTTCAGCCCAGACCCATTTAGGGTCCGATGTCATCGTGTGCAGCACGACGATGAAAGATGGTACCTTGTATTTCGGTACCTTCAACGGTGGTTTGGCTCGTTATTCCCACGGTATATGGAAAAGCTATCTGACGGGTACCAGCGGACTCGCCAACAACAGCGTGTGGTGTCTTGCCGAGGCTCCCGACCATCGCCTGCTCATCGGTACACTGGGCGGTGGTTTTCAAATCTTCAACCCAGTCACCGAGAAATTCGAGACTTACAATACATCCAACTCCAAGCTGAAGAGCAACTATCTCAACTCGCTCTTTATGCAGAATGCCAACCAGTTGCTCATCGGTCATTCGGAGAATCTCTCCATCTTCGATTTTCGCAATCGTCAAATCACTAATATCGACAAGATGCCCAATGGCAAGAGCTTCATCAGCCCTTCCATCAACTATGCCATGCTCGACAGCCGTGGCATCCTTTGGTTGGCTACCCCGGCTGGTATCGCCATGTATGATACCAAGTCGGAACAATATGAGTATATCAACGAACTGAACGGTACCCAGGGTGCCGTGGGTTGCGCCATCATCGAGGATAAACAACACACCATGTGGCTCATCTCCGAGTTCCTCGTCACCCGAGTCAAACTCGACAAGGAGAATGACTCCTGGAACTTGAACATGGCCACCTATAGCTCGCTCGATGGTTTGCAAGATCGTCAGTTCAACAATCGCTCAGCCTGTTTGCTTCACAATGGTGACATTGCTATAGGCGGGCAGGATGGCGTGAGCATCATCAAACCTCAGAGACTCCAGATGGCGAAGAGTCACGTGCGTGCCCTCTTTAGCGGACTGGTGCTCTTCGACCACGCCCTTACGGCAGGCGAGAAATACGAGGGCAGGGTGGTGCTCAAGGAGTCCCTCGATGCTTGCCGCCGCCTTGACCTGAGCTACAAGGACAATGCTTTTACTATTCAGTTGGCTGCAAGTGAGGTCACAGTGCCAGCGCGCAGCAGGTTCCTCTATCGAATGAAAGGTGTTAACGATAAGTGGCTCCTGACCCCAGCCGATCATCCAGAGGTTACTTTCACCAATCTCTCTGCAGGCAGTTATGTACTGCAGGTGAAGGTGGTCAACGGAGACGGCTCTGTGAACGATGAGATAAGCGAGTTGGAAATCAATGTGGCTCCACCTTTCTATCTCTCCATTTGGGCGTTCTTCGTCTATATTTTGCTCATTGTGGGTGGCTTGCTCTATTATCGCCGTCGTGTGTTCGCCCACCAGCGTCATAAGTACGAGCGACAGAGTATGGAGGAAAATATGAAGAAAACCCGCGAATTGAACGAGTTGAAACTCAACTTCTTCACAAATGTGAGCCATGAGCTTCGCACTCCGCTTGCCCTGATTATCTCCCCATTGGAAAATATGATTCGTGAGGAAGAAAATGCTGGAAAACGCAGAAAACTGGAGTTGATACACCGCAATGCCATCCGCTTGCTCAACCTCGTGAACCAAATACTCGATTTCCGAAAGTTTGACCAGAATAAGGAGAAACTCAACCTGGCTCGTACAGAAATCGTCAGCTACATCGATAATATCTGTTCCTCTTTCAGAATTCTTGCCAATAACAAAGTGACGCTGGAGTTTGAGTCTGAGTTCCCTAAATACACCATGTCGGTGGATGCCGACAAAGTGGGCAAGATAGTGAATAATCTTCTGAGCAATGCCTATAAGTTTACTCCAGACGGTGGCAAAATTACTGTTTCGCTGCGTGCCAAGACTCGTTACGAGATGAAGGGTGGTGACCACGATATGCTCTGCATCTCGGTGGCAGACACCGGTAAGGGCATCAGCGACAAAGAGAAGAAGCATGTGTTCGAACGCTTCTATCAGGTCAACGGCACGGAGATGCAACCTGCAGGTGGCAGCGGCATCGGTCTGAATCTGGTCAAGAAGTTTGCCGAGCTGCACGGAGGAACCGCCTCAGTGAAGGGCAATCCAGCAGGCGGTTCGATATTCACTGTAGAGTTGCCTATCGAGGATACGGGTTCCGCCAAGGTCAATGCCCATTTGGGCACTCTGCGCACGGCTCCTGTCATAGCCACTTTGCATAAGGGTGAGGATAGCAAAGACTCGGAGGAAGAAGATACCGACAAGACTGCTTCCCTCTATGGCATGGCTCGCCCAGTGGAAAGAAAAGTCCTGCAGGAGGCTGCTGAGAAGCCTGTCTTACTGCTCGTGGATGACAGCGACGACTTCCGTGAGTTTATGTGCGGTCTGCTCTCCGATAGTTATACCGTCATAGAGGCTGTGAATGGCAAGGATGCCTGGGACAAGATGATCGACCGTAGACCAGATATCATCCTCAGCGATGTGATGATGCCTGTGATGGATGGCAATGAGCTTTGCAAACAGGTGAAGGAGAACGACGAGACCGCCTCCATCCCATTCGTTATGCTTACGGCTCGTCTTGCCGATGAGCATCGCAAGGAGGGATTGGCAAGTGGTGCCGACGAGTATATCACCAAGCCGTTCAATATCGACATGCTTACCTTGCGTCTCAAGAACCTCCTCAACCTCGTGCGCCGTTCGGGCGGTGCAACCCTCAAATCGGAGAATGGAGCAAAGACAGGACAGCTCAACAAGGGAAACTTTGTGCTGAACTCTGCCGACCAAAAGCTGATAGAGGATGTGGATGCCTACATCCAGGAGAACTTGTCTGACCCGAACACTTCCGTGGAGTCGATGAGCGCACATCTCAATATCTCTCGTGTCCAGCTCTACAAGCGTCTCATTTCCATCAAGGGCATTACTCCGTCGGAGTATTTGCGCGCCAAGCGCATCAAGCGAGCCGAGGAATTGCTCCATGATCGGGGATTGAATGTCAGCGAGGTGGCATACAAGGTGGGATTCAACAATCCTCGTTACTTCTCCAAGTATTTCCAGGAAGAGTACGGTATGACCCCTTCGCAGTATAAAAAACAATTTGAAAAATGATATAGGTTCCCATAAGAACTAATTTGAATGATAAGCAAGTGGGTATAAAATGAACAGATTTACATTTTATACCCCTTTTTTTTACATATTATAATATGAGTTACGATAAAAAAGCGTAACTTTGCCCTCACAAGCTTTCATCTTATTTGAAGATAGCAATCTAAAGCTTTTGTTTTATCAGAAGATAGCTCTATCGATAGTAAGAACAAACTAGTAAGAATAAACAAACAATAATAACCATTCCAGTATGAAACTAACTAAATCGTTATTGGTATCAGCAGTTTTGTTTTTGAGTGCCACAGGTGCTCAGGCTGCAGGATTCGTCCAAAATGGTAACTATCTTACCGTTCAGTTGAAACAACACCAGAACCAGGGTCCATCGCAGATTCGCCTTCAGGTGGTCAGCGACAAGATTATCCGTGTGCAGGCTACGGCGGAACAAGGATTCCGCAACAAGCAGAGCCTGATTATTGTGCCTCAGACCAGCAAGGCGAAATACAAGGTAGAGGAGCAAGGCGACAACCTCATCATCACCACCGCAGCCATGCGTGCCGTCCTAAACGAGGGTACCGGCCACATCACCTTCTACGACCTCAAGGACAACGTGCTCCTCAACGAGGTGGCTCAGGGCGGAAAGACCTTCAAGCCTTTCACCGTGCCAGACCGCGAGATAGGCGTTGACATCGACAAGGTGCCAGAGGCTCAGATGCATGGTTGGTCTTGGCGTGCCCTCTTCGACTCACCAGACAACGAGGCTTTCTATGGCTTGGGTCAGCACCAGAGCGAGGAGCTCAACATGAAGGGCAAGAACGAAGACCTCTTCCAGTACAACACCAAGGTGAGTGTGCCTTTCGTCATCTCCAACAAGAACTATGGTATCCTTTGGGATTCTTATTCATATTGCCGTTGGGGTAATCCTGATGATTATCTCCAGCTCAACCGTGCCTTCAAGCTCTACGACAAGGACGGCAAGGAAGGACAGTTGACGGGTACATACGTAGCCAAGGACGGGCAGAATATTGTGCGTGGCGAGGACAGCATCTACTTCGAGTATGCGATGCCTGAGACTTCCGAGGTTTGCAACAAGACCGACAAGGGCGGCATCCAAAACTTGCCTAAGGGCTTCCCTTTGAATGGATCCAAGGTAGTGTACGAGGGCTATGTGGAGGCTCCAACCAACAGCTTCTACCAGTTTATCCTCTACTATGCCGGCTATATGAAGATTTATATCGACGGTAAGTTGGTGGTGCCTGAGCGTTGGCGTACGGCATGGAATCCTAACTCCTATAAGTTTACTACCGCCATCAACAAGGGCGTGAAGACTCCTATCCGCATCGAGTGGCAGCCTGATGGCGATGTTTCTTACTGCGGTCTGCGTGTGGCAGCTCCTCGCTCGGAGGCAGAGAAGAACCAGTTGAGCATCTGGAGCGAGATGTCTCCTGACATGGACTACTATTTCATCGCAGGCAAGAACATGGACGATGTCATCTCTGGCTATCGTACCTTGACAGGCAAGGCACCTGTTTATCCTAAGTGGGTGCTCGGTTTCTGGCAGAGCCGTGAGCGCTATCAGAGCAGCAAGGACATCGAGGAGAACATGAAGAAGTTCCGCGACCTCCACATCCCTGTGGATAACATCGTACAGGACTGGAACTACTGGAAGCTTGATTCATGGGGTAGCCATGAGTTTGAGTCTTCTCGTTATCCAAACCCTCAGGCTATGCTCGACAGTGTACACAGCATGCACGGAAGATTCATGATTTCTGTATGGCCTAAGTTCTACGATACCGTCAAGAACTACAAGGAACTCGACAGCAAGGGCTGGATGTATCATCAGGCCATCAAGGACGACATCCACGACTGGCTCGGTTTCCGTGGCTCCTTCTATGACGCTTACTCCGATGGTGCCCGCAAGATGTTCTGGCGCCAGATGGATGAGAACCTCTATAGCAAGTATAACAAGGGCATCGACGCTTGGTGGATGGATGCATCCGAACCTAACGTGCGCGACTGTACCCCGATGTGGTATCGCAAGGCGCTCAGCGGTCCTACCGCCCTCGGTACTTCTACCGAGTATTTCAATGCCTATAGCATCGTGAATGCCGATGCCATCTATAATGGTCAACGCTCCGTGAACCCTAACCAGCGTGTCTTCCTCTTGACTCGTTCAGGTTTCGCTGGCGAGCAGCGTTACAGCACAGCCACCTGGTCGGGCGACATCGCTACCCGTTGGGAGGATATGCGTGCGCAGATGACGGCAGGTTTGAACTATTCGATGGCTGGTCTTCCTTTCTGGGGCATGGACCAGGGTGGTTTCTGCGTGGAGAACCGCTACGTGGCTGCCCAGCAGGAGTTTGACAAGACGGGCAAGGAGAACGCCGACTTGAAGGAGTGGCGTGAGTTGCAGGCTCGTTGGAACCAGTTCGGTTGCTTCGTTCCTTTGTATCGTGCCCATGGTCAGTGGCCATTGCGTGAGGTTTGGAACATCGCTCCAGCCGATCATCCTGCCTACAAGACCATCGTGGCTTACGATAAACTCCGTTATCGCTTGATGCCTTACCTTTATAGTATGGCAGGTATGGTTCACTTGAAGGATTATACCATGATGCGTGGATTGGTGATGGACTTCAATGGCGATGACGATGTGCTCGACATCAAGGACCAGTGGATGTTCGGTCCTGCCTTGATGGCTTGTCCTGTAGGCGAGTATCAGAAGTATAGTCGCAACGTCTATCTGCCAAAGCAGAAGGGTTGGTACGACTTCTATACAGGTAAGTATTATACAGGTGGCAAGACCATCGTAGCCGATGCGCCATTCGAGAAGATTCCTGTCTTCGTTCCAGAGGGCGCCATTCTTCCAGTGGGTCCTGAGATGGAGTGGAGCGACCAGAAGAAGCCTGAGCTCATCGACCTCTATGTATATGCAGGCAAGGATGGTCAGTTCACTATCTACGAGGACGAGGGTACTAACTACAACTACGAGAAGGGCAAGTACTCTACCATCGACATCCAGTATAACGATGCGCAGAAGACCGTTACCATCGGCGCTCGCAAGGGCTCTTTCGATGGTATGTTGCAGAAGCGTCGCTTCAACGTCATCCTCGTGAATGCACAGAATGGTCAGGGTGTCAACCTCGCCAAGAGTCCTAAGGGCAAGATGGTGAAGTATGCTGGCCAAGCTGTAACTGTTAAACTGAAGTAATCTCAATCTCCCACAGATTTCACAGATTACACAGATTTTCGACCTTCGGTCGGCTTTTATCATACGGAACTTAGACGGAATTGAAACGGAAAAGGAAAAGAAACAGTCCGTATGGGGTCTCTTTGGGGGATATAAATCTGTGAAATCCGTGGAATCTGTGGGAGTTTTTGTTTTCTCGACTTTTTTATATAGTTTATGGATAGAAAAATATTTTTATTGTCGGCTCTCCTTTGTGGGGTTTCTTTTTGTTCGTTGAGCGCACGAGAGCGCCTGAATTTCGACAAGGGTTGGCTTTTCACTTTGGCTGATTCCGCAGGAATGGAGAAGGGCAGCTATGTAGATGCTTCTTGGCGTCACCTCAACTTGCCGCACGACTGGGCTATCGAGGGCGATTTCTCGCCTTCCAACCCTTCGGGTGCCAGCGGTGGTGCCCTTCCGGGTGGCATCGGTTGGTATCGCAAGCACTTCACGGTGAATTCGAAGGAGAAATTCGAGCGATATACCCTTACCTTCGATGGCGTGTATATGAATTCCACCGTCTATATCAATGGGCATAAGCTCGGTACCCGTCCTTATGGCTACAGTACCTTCGAGTACGATCTTACACCATATATAAATAAGAAGGGCGATAACGTCATTGCCGTGAAGGTGGATAACTCCGACCAACCTAATAGCCGTTGGTATTCGGGCTGTGGCATCTATCGCCATGTATGGCTCAACAAGGTGCAGAAGCAGGGGGCTTACATCCCACAATGGGGACAATATGTAGCTACCACCCCTCAGGGCGACGTTAAGATTAAGGTGGATTTCAATATGGCTTCCAAGAACAAGGTGAAGGTTGCCATCCGCAATACCATCCTCGATGCAGCAGGCAAGGTGGTGGCAAAGAACCAAGGTGGCGAGGAGCAGACGCTAAAAGTGGCTAACCCGCATCTCTGGGGCATTGGCGAAGGCTATCTATACACCGTGAAGAGCGAACTCTTGGTGAATGGCAAGGTAGTGGATACCGCTACGACCCAGACTGCCTTCCGTGATGTGAAGTTCGATGCCAAGAAGGGCTTCTTCCTTAATGGAGAGAATCTGAAAATCAATGGCGTCTGCGAGCACCATGACTTCGGATGTCTTGGTGCTGCCCTCAATGAGGATGCTATGCATCGCAAGCTCACCATCCTTCGGGATATGGGCGTGAATGCCATCCGTAGCAGTCATAATCCACCAGCCCCGGAGTTGCTCAATATGTGCGACTCGATGGGTATCCTCGTGATGGACGAGAGCTTCGATATGTGGCGCCGCAAGAAATCGAACGGCGACTATGCCCGCTTCTTTGACGAGTGGCACAAGCGTGACCTCTCCGACCTCGTGAAGCGCGACCGCAACCATCCGAGCATCATCATGTGGAGCATCGGCAACGAGGTGTTGGAACAGTGGTCGGATGCCGCTGCCGATACGCTTAGCTTGGAACAGGCTAACTTGATATTGAATGCCGGTCACGATGCCTCTACCTTGGCGCATAGCGATGAACTGAGTGTCAACTCCCTGCTCACCCAGCATCTCGCCGAGATAGTAAAGGAGTATGATCCTTGGGGC
>DBLF01000047.1:9997-16458 GCA_002297965.1 Candidatus Segatella papionis | reverse complement strand
CAAAAAGTTTGGTTAATCAAGAAAATACCTTATCTTTGCCATCCAAACACCATGCTGCTATTAACATGACATAGTCTCCCATTTCCCTACTAGCGACGAAGCTCAATCGTTACTAGGAGCAAGGCCTCGTCGCTAGTAGGGGCTGAAATCATAGCATATATCGGGATTTTCAAAGGAATAAGTCTTCCAATGTCAACTCACGCTGTATGATACTCGTGTATTGATTTTTTATCAATCCATATGTGGTTATCATCACCTGCTGGCAGCTCTTGCGAGTCTTTGTCTCCTGTTCGAAGAGCCATTGCCTATTTTGCAATGTGTCGGCGTATTTTTTGTCAATTGGGTAAGGACGAGTAGAATACTTCATCTCACAAAGGTTCACGATGTTGTCGGCTCTGTCCAAGACCAAGTCTATCTGAGCCTTTTGTTCTTTCGATTTGCTCAACCATCCCGATGCCGACACTGCAATTCCACTGATACCCAAAGCCATCTTGATTTGTTCCGCATGAGCCAAACAGACTTGTTCGAAAGCATAACCAGCCCATGAGTTTATCTTCGACGTGCCAAGGTGATGCTCCCAAAACTGCTTGTCGTTATTCTTGCCATCTTTCAAGAAATGGAAATAGAATAATGTGTAGGCATCGGTGAGTTGGTATAGTTCATCACGCTTCTTCTGGCCAAATGCTGTATATCTGCGGATGAAATCACTCTGTTCCAGTTCATCCAATACCCTGGTGGTGCTACCAGCATTCGCCAGACCAGTCGCATCCAATATCTCTTTTCGGGTCAATCCCTTGTTCTTGGTTGCCATAGCACTTACTATCAACAGATGATTGTCGGCATTGCGAAACATCGCTTGATACAAGTTCTCATACTCCTGATGGAGTTGCCCATCGGGTGCAAACAACAAGGTATCTATATTTTGTGCCAAACTCTTAGACGATTCCAGCATACTGAGATAATAAGGAACACCGCCAAACACCATATAACTCATCACTTGGTCGTAACGATTCATGGCTATGTTTCTGTCTGCATAAAACTCTTCGCATTCCTTCAAAGAGAAAGGATGGAGATGGATACGTCGATTCACTCGCCCATACAATCCACCATGGTTGTTGAAAACCTTGTTGATAATCCACGAAGTGGCTGAACTACAGCAAACCAGCAAAATGTCCTTGCGTGCCGATGCCCAACTGTTCCAAAACCATTCCAGTGCTGTTAAGAAAGAGCCATCTTGTCCGTTCATCCATGACAATTCATCTAGAAAGACCACCTTCTTCTCTTCTTGCGATGCTTCCAATATATGGATGAGTGCATCGAATGCCTCCAACCAATTCTTAGGTAAGGTCAAAGGGGTATCAGAATATTTGCACAAGGCATGGTAGAAGTACATGAGCTGTACCTCTTTGTTTTCTTGGTTTACGCCAATGGCGTAAAAGGCCATTTTGTCCTTGAAAGCCTCTCTTACCAAGAAAGTTTTCCCCACTCTTCGGCGACCATATACTACGACAAATAAAGCCTCTTCTGCTTTGTAAGCCTCACTAAGTTGCTGTAACTCATGCTTTCTTCCAATAATCCTTGCCATATTCTTCTTGTTGTTTATACCGGTAATTTGGCTGCAAATATACAAAAAATACCATTTAGAGCCAAATGAATGGGTATAAAAGTGGCTCTAAGTGGTATTTTTAACATACTTAGAGCCACTTTGGTGGTGCTTATTCTGCCAAATTGAGGGTAAAAGGGGGCGATTTGGCAAAATAAGGATGGATTAGCATCCTTCTGGTGTCACATATTTAAGCCAACCTGAGTTGATAGATGATAAGAAATATACGAAATAGACTACACACTACACCAAAATATTGTATGTATTTGATAATCAGTAATTTTATAGGGTGTAATAGAAGCTCTGACACTACACCGACACTACACCCCACTACACCCTCACCGAGATTTTCCGCTCACCGAAAAAGTGAAGTGTGGTGTAGTGTGGGTGTAGTGTCAGTAAGCACACTGCACCATCGTAATTACTTGTTATACAATTGTTTAAGTATCGTTTGGTGTAGTGTGAAGTAGAAAAGCGAAAGTATAATATTGCGAAAGGGATATGGCAACGTATCCCAAATGCTGTCGCCCTATTCTTTTTTTGCCTAGCGAGAGCAATTTATTGCCCCGCCTAGGGCAATTATTTGCCCTTTGGAGGCAAAATTTCGAATAAGCCTAGCAGAATTTTGAATAAGCCTAGGCAGATAATGCTTTTCCTCCAAATACCGACAAAATTCAACGGAAATTTGCATAAAGCTATCCGTTACTGTATATCTATTCACAAATAGTAAGTATTTCGCCCTTTATCTGCATAAAATCATCAAAATATTATTGTATATCAGAAATAATGTGTAACTTTGCACCCACATTTAGTTATCAATTATCAAGATGGCGGCAACAACTGCCACCGATAAGCGTAAAGAACAAAGCATAAAGAAGAAAATGGCATATACAAGACTTACAGCTGCCGAGGCTGCAGCGATGATTAACGATCAAGATACTATCGGATTGAGCGGTTTCACACCTAACGGCGTGCCTAAGGCCACCTTCCGCGAACTCTCCAAGAAAGCCGTGGCTGAACACGAGGCGGGCAGACCTTTCCAAGTGGGCATCTTGACGGGCGCTTCTACTTCGCAAAGCATCGAGGGTGACATGGCTGCGGCTCATGCCATCAAGTTTCGTGCGCCATTTTCTACCAACAAGGATTTCCGCACCCATACCAACCTCGGCGAAATCGACTACGAGGATATGCACCTCGGCCACATGGCTGAGCGTCTGCGCCGTGGATTCTATGGCGAGATAGACCTTGCCATCATCGAGGTCTCTGACCTGGAGGAAGGCGAAACCACCTGCAAGGCATTCTTGACCTCTGCCGGCGGCATTGTACCTACCATCGTTCGCTTGGCGAAGAAGGTGCTCATCGAGAAGAATACCTTCCATAGCCCTGCCTCCCGCTATCTGCACGATGTGTATGAGATAGCCGAGTGTCCATTCCGCCAGCCTATCCCTATCTTGAACGTGGGCGATAGAATCGGTAAGGAGTATGTGGAGATTGACGCCCAGAAGATTATCGGTGTGGTGGAATGCAATATCCCGGAGGAGGCTCGTGCCTTCAAGCCACTCGACCCTGTGACCGAGCAGATGGGACACAACGTAGCCGATTTCTTGGTCAGCGACTTGAAGAAGGGACACATCCCTCCACAGTTCCTGCCATTGCAGAGCGGCGTGGGAACCACTTCGAATGCCGTGCTGGAGGCATTGGGACAGAATCCTAACGTGCCAGTGTTCAGCGTATATACCGAGGTGGTGCAGGATGCCGTGGTAAAATATATGCGTGAGGGCAGAATCAAGGATGCTTCTTGCTCTTCGCTCACCGTGACCAACGATACATTAAAAGAGGTGTATGAGGACATCGACTACTTCAAGCAGCACCTCACCATCCGCCAGAGCGAGATTTCCAACTCTCCTGAGGTCATCCGCCGACTGGGAGTCATCGCCATGAACACCGCCATCGAGTGCGACATCTATGGCAACGAGAACTCCAGCCACATCTGCGGCAGCAAGTTGATGAACGGTATCGGTGGCTCTTGCGACTACGAGCGCAATGGTTACATCTCCATTTTTACTACTCAGAGTACCACCAAGAATGGTTGCATCTCCGCCATCGTACCGATGTGCAGCCATGTGGATAGCACCGAGCACGATGTGGATGTCATCGTAACTGAGCAAGGCGTTGCCGACCTTCGTGGCAAGGGACCATTGCGCCGTGCGAAGGAAATCATCGAGAACTGCGCTCACCCAGACTATCGCCCAATGCTGCGCGAATACCTGAAGTTCGCCGAGAAGGGGCACGAGCCACAGAGCATGAGAGCAGCCCTCGCCATGCACGATACCTTCTTGAAGAAGGGAGATATGCGCCTCACTGACTTTGGGGAGTATTTGAAGTAAGAAACATATCTATCATAATATTAACATGGTATAATTGTGATATAAGTATGATATAAGGCTAATATAAATATAATATAAGAAAAGCTCGCAAGATAACTATTATGAGTAGTATCTTGCGAGCTTTTCTTATGCTTATATTTTATATCTTGCGAGCTTTTCCTACTTAAGCTTCTTTGTTACTTGAAGAATTTATTCAAGTTTTTGATAGCCAAGTTAAACTGCTTGGCAGGCAAGCGGTAATTCTTCACTGGATTCATCTTGGCGTCATAGACATCAAGACTGCCCTCTGCTGTCTTCTCCAGGATGGTGTCTCCCTGAATGATGAAGGCATAGTTGAGGTTGCTGCCCACCACATGCCAGAGGCGTGGCGACTTGTCGGTCATCATCTTGCCCATCGAGTAGTCGGAAGGATTGTTCTTCACGCCCAGATACTCCTTCATCAGTGTAGGAACTACGTCGTAGTGGGTGGTGCGATGAGTGTATTTATGTGCCTGTTGTCCTGGTATATGCCAAATCATAGGCACCCCTATCTGATGGGCGGAGAAATTGCTGTTGTGACCCCAGTAGTTGCGATGGTTCTCATTGAACTCCTGGCTGTGGTCGCCAGAGATGATGACGATGGTGTTGTCCATCAGTCCTTGCTTCTTCAGCGTTTCGAATATTTTGCCCAGCAAGATGTCGTCCTGGTAGCAAGTGTTGCGATACAGATTCCAAAATGGTGTTGGATCCATATCGTTGTTCAGCTTGGTATAGTCGGCGAAAGCCCATGCAGGTTGGAACTTCTTGTTCTTGTCGGCAGATAGCTCGAAGCTATGCGGTAGGTCGAAGAAGAGGAAAGAGAAGAATGGTTTCTTGCCTTTCTTGTATTGATGGGTATCGGCGATGAACTCCTCGGCGATATGGGTGTCTCTCTCTAGGGAAGTCTTGCCCGGGGTCTCAGTATGGATGCCTTTCACGCCACCGAAGATGACCCTTCCAAATGGTGGGTCTGCCCAGGTTGCGCTAGGATAAGTCTGGATGTCGTAGCCCAGTTCCTGCAGTCGATTGAGAAGCACGGGATAGATATGGGCAGGTTCGAAACTCTCCCAATAGTAGCATGAGAGTCCAAAGAAGAGACTGAACACGCCACTCCTGGTGCCGTTGCTACCGCTGAAATGATTCGTAAACCATTGGTTTTGCTCGGCAAACTGATAAGTGTTTGGCATACATTCTGGGGTTAGCGAGCGTCGATTCCAGGAGTCGAGCAATATCACGACGATATTAGGCAGGGAGTCTGGCTTCACTTCCTGCAATGGATGTATCGGATATTGAATGTCTGCGCTTTGCTTGCCATCGATGTTTCCCACTCCCTTGGGCTGTACGAAGCCCCATTTCAGCAACAATCCATCGGCGGTTGTTGGAAAATAGTATGGCAACAAGGTGGCGCTCTTCATCACTGATGGATGTTGATAGAAAGAGGCGTAGATGTGCCATAGATGAGCATAGAGGGTGCAGCCCACGAATACACCAGCCACAAGCCAGGCGTATGCTTTCTTTCGCCAGAGCCAGATGCGATGGGATGCATACCAAAGCCCAACGACGAGGGCGGCGACGATGAGGAACAAACCTGCCTCCTTGAGATAGAGCAGCGGGCTGAAATTGAATATCTCCCCTGCCCCTTCGCCAAACACCATGCTCAGTACGAAACCATTGATATGGAAATGGTAGATGGCATAGACTTGCGAGTTGAGGTAGTTGAGGATGCAGAGCAGGATGACACCCACTATTTGCATTACCCTAGCCGCCTTTGGACATCTGCAAGCCAAGACGATGGTTGCCAAGAGATAAGGCACCAGTGCAAACTGTGAGGCATGGCTGATGCAAGAGGCGATGAAGAACACCCATCCTTCGAAATCCATATAGTCGAGGATAGTGCTATCTACGATATAGAGTCCAAACTGGAGGGCTATCAATAAAGTAGAAAGGGCATAAAACAAGCAACTTTGTTTTATGCCTTTTATCAGTTGTTGTTTATAACTAGTCATATTTTATATATTGTCAACTAATGTGTTATCAACTTTTTAAACAAGAGTGTGGATAACCCTTTTAAAGTTTCAGGAGCTTGGATAACCTTCTTAAAGTTTCAACAATTTGGCAAACTCCCAGACTACGATTCCAGCAGTAACGCTTACGTTGAGCGAGTGCTTGGTGCCAAACTGAGGAATCTCCAGGCATCCATCGCTCATATCCACGATGTTTTGCTTCACGCCCTTCACCTCGTTGCCGAAGATGACGGCGTAACCTTTGGGATGTGAAGGATGAGCCTCTGGCAAGTTCTGGAGCTTGGTGGAACCTTCTACCTGCTCAATGCTATAAATAAAAAAGCCTTTCTGTTTCAGCTTTTCCACAGCCTCCTCCGTTGTCTTGAAGTATTCCCAATCTACGCTGTCCTCGCCTCCCAGTGCCGTCTTGTGGATTTCTGCATTGGGCGG
>DBLF01000047.1:0-9876 GCA_002297965.1 Candidatus Segatella papionis | reverse complement strand
ACTATCAGTGGCAACTTCTCTGCCTCCTTGAACTCCTCGACGGTGAGGCGATTCATCTCTATCGTTCTTAATTTACGCATAGTTATTCTTACGCATAGTTATTCTTAAATGAGAAGGCTTCCCCTACTCTTTTGTTTATTTATGCTTTTGCCTCCTTGTTTGTATATTTATGCTTCATCCTCTTTCGTCTTGTAAGCCAAAGCGTACATGCGAATCTGCTTGATCATTGCCAAGAGACCGTTGCTGCGAGTTGGGCTCAGGTGGTCCTTCAAGCCAATTTTCTCTACGAAGTAAAGGTCGGCATCGAGAATCTCGCTTGGCGTATGACCGCTCAGCACCTGAATCAGGAGGGCGATGATTCCCTTTACGATGAGGGCATCGCTATCGGCGGTAAATACGAGCTTGCCATCCACATAGTCGCACTGCAACCATACACGGCTCTGGCAGCCGTCAATCAAGTTCTGCTCGTTCTTATATTTCTCGTCGAGAGGCTTCAAGTCGTTACCTAAGTCGATGAGCATCTGATACTTATCCATCCAATCGGTGAAGTCCTGGAACTCCTCCACTACTTCATCCTGCAATTCATTGATTGTTGCCATTTGTCTTGTTCCTTATATATATGACAAGCCTCTCTCCTATTTTTGTTTCTATTTTGGGAGAGAAGCCTTATTGTTCATTATAATATACTTATTTTCTTTATTTGATTTCCTTGATTTCGTTCACGGTGATGAGCTTGTAGAGCTTATCGTTGGGTCTCACCTTGTCTGGCACAGGTATAGACACTCTCCAACCCTGCTTTGCTTCCTCCACAGGCTTCAAGTCATAGCGAATCTCGTCGGCATTGAGATACATCACGCCTGTGGTGTTGCCTGTGATGAGGAGTTTCTCACCCTTTTGGAAGGTTGAGGCTTCTACGGCAACCTCAGCCACGCCGAGTTTGGAGAAGTACTTCATCACCTTGCCCACGAGCACCTTCTTCTCGGTAGCCACGGAGCCATAATGCTTGTTCCACTCTCCTAGCGTCTGTCCCTGGTAATAACCATCCCAGAAACCACGGTTGAAGACGGTGGCCAGTCTTTCGTCCCAGGCATCCTTCTTCTCTTCGGTAAACGTACCGTCGAGCACGGAAGCAATCGCCTCCTTGTAGCACTTCACTACGGTATAGACATATTCTGGACCACGGGCACGACCCTCTATCTTGAAGACACGCACGCCGGCATCCATCATACGGTCGATGAAGCGAATGGTCTTCAAGTCCTTAGGACTCATCACATACTTGTTGTCGATTTCGAGCTGGTTGCCGGTCTCGTTATCGGTCACGGTGTAACTGCGGCGGCAAATCTGCACGCACTCGCCACGGTTGGCAGAGCGGTTGGCATTGGCGAGACTCATGTAGCACTTGCCAGATATGGCCATGCAGAGCGCACCATGACAGAACATCTCGATGCGAACCTGCTTGCCCATCGGACCGCAGATGTTCTGTTTCTCTATCTGCTCATGGATATGCTTCACCTGGTCCATATTCAATTCACGTGCCAAGACAGACACATCGGCAAAGCGTGAATAAAACTTCAAAGCCTCTGTGTTTGAGATGTTTAACTGTGTGGATAAGTGAACTTCCTCACCTACCTCATTGCAATAGCTCATTACAGCCACGTCGCTGGCGATGACAGCAGAAATGCCCGCCTCCTTGGCAGCATCAATGATTTCCTTCATCGTAGCGATGTCGTCGTCGTAAATCACGGTGTTCACGGTGAGATAAGTCTTGATGCCGTGCTCGTTGCAGGTGGCGGCAATCTCACGCAAGTCGTCGATGGTAAAATGGTTGGCGGAGTGCGAACGCATGTTCAGCTTGCCGATTCCGAAATACACGGAGTCGGCTCCAGCCTGGATGGCAGCAGCCAGGGATTCGCGAGATCCCACTGGAGCCATCACCTCAAATTCGTTTATCTTTGTTGTATTCATGAATGCTTTTTCTTTTTGCGGGTGCAAAGATACACATTTTCAGCGAGAAAACGTCATGATAAGCTTATTTTTTAGATTGCTGCCTGCAAAGAACCATAGGGTAGGAGAGACTCGTGTTATTTCTTCACGGTAATTGTCTTGATTTCCACCTGCATATCCTTGTCGGCGGTGCGGTTTTTAGTGAGCCACTTTTGGAAGTCCTCGTATTTCAACTCTCTAGGCAATCCTTCCTTGGCATTGTCTATCGCCTTGACAAATGGATTAGGCGAGCTGATGATGTAGATGTAATTTGTTTCTTGAGGTTTTTCACATGTCATATTGTATTCATCTACATCAGCAGGCTGGAATAGGGGAGCAGCGGTCTTGGAATTGAAGAATACGTATCTCGTATTGGCATCCACCCTTACTTTTCCGTCCTGCGAGGATTGATAGGGAAGAAGACAGTAGGCGTTCTTGTTATCGTCAATCAGATATACAGCCACGTATCCCTTTGTAGAGCTTTGATAAGAAAGGTATAAATCGTCACCGCTTTTGAAATCATCGCCTTCGAAGCGGTCGTCGGTGCCATTGCGCAGCACTTTCGCCACGAAGTTGTTTTGGGTGGCCACCAGCTCTCGGGCTTTGCCACTTACCGAGCATTTCACAACAAGCATTCCTTGCTCATAGCTAATTTCATATTGAGGTTCGCCAATGGTTTCCAACCATTCTCCCTTCACATCACTGCTGCTGAGTGAGGTGAAGTCTGTTTTCACTGTGCCATTGGTGTTGTTCATCAGGGTGGCGTTGTGTTGTGCCACCACAGTGCCAAACTCATCGCCCAAGGCTTGTATCTGAGCACGGCTCAATGCAGTCTTCTTGGCTTGTTCCAACGACACATTCTCGGGCGCACGGTAGATATATTCGCCATGCACCTTCTTGGTGCGCTGGGCATAGCTGTTAGTTGCTATGCCCAGTAACATCATCATAAATATGAATATGTATTGTTTCATACTATTTCATTCTTGTCTCAATATTATTTATTTGTCTGTCTCTTCTTGCTATTTCAGCTTCAAGTCTTTCCAACTTGCCGAAAGCGAGGTGGATGGAATGGTGGTAGGAGTCTGTACCTTGCGGTTGATGACCACAGATTGCTGCTTGACATTCTCAGATATATATTCTCCCAGCTCACCTAGGTTTGCTTCGCCCTTGGTTTCTTGAAGTTTCTTTAGGAGATAGTAGGTGAAGAGACCATGGCCCTTGGCAGAGTAGGGGAATGCCGTCTCGTCGCCTGTGGCGGCACTGAATACCACCATATTGCCACGAGGGTCTTCCTGTTTCGCCTTCAGGGCTACGCCACGAGCAGATGCAAGCATACCTTCCTCTCGCTTGGAACCACTGAAGCAGGCATCCAGGAATACTACGATTTCTTTCGCTTTGGTGGAACCTAGCTCCGCATAGAGTTTATTGAGCGAATAGCATCCTTCAGTCTGTGTGCCGTCGGCGTCGGTAGGCAAGAGATAAGCGTCCTTGGTAGCCTCGTTAGGAATACCATGACCAGCATAATAGAAAACGATGTTAATGTCGCCATTGAAGGCGTTGGCTATGTTCTTGATGTCTCGAATGGCACGTAGCATCGTTCCGTAAGAGGCATCTGGGTAGTAACGTACGTTTTCGGCAGGCATTCCCAGAGTCTTCTCGCAGTACTTGGAGAAGGCAAGACCATCGTTCAGTGCCAATGGTACGCCAGCCACATTGCTATAGTTCTGGTTGGCGATGACAACGGCAAAAGTCTTCTTGTTGGTCATTGGCATCTCTGGTATGTTCTCGTCCACATCAGATGTGCCCAACTTTACGTTTTGCTGCTCTACTGTCTGTTTGTTGGCATTTTCGCTTTGAGCCAACATATTGGCATTGATAGGATCAAAATGAACTTCCACGTTGGTGGCGGTGTAATTGAGCGCAGCTGCATTGTCATACTGATATTCCTTTCCCGAAGGGGTGATGATGGTAAGCTTTGCGAGTGCCAAATGGTCTTTGTCTATGAAGTACTGAGGATTTTTGAATTGCATTCCGTTCCAGTTGGACGCAAAGATGCGAGCTTCGTCGTTGGCTCTAGGCACAGGCACAATCATCTCTCCCAAATCATCCGATGTTACCAAGAATACCTCATGCTCAGCATCGTAAGGTTTGAGTTCCAAGTGTCTAAGGTTTACCTTTGACTCATATTTGCTAATATATTCTTGCTGTGCCAATCGTTGCATCTCGGCTATCTTGGCATCTCGATTCTTCTCAGTCATGCGGGCACGATACTCATCTAGCGTCTCGTAGCTGTCCTTCTTTTGCCATTTGTCGATGCGGCTCTCTATGAATGGGATGGCGAAAGCGGAGTAGGCCGGAATACCCTTTTCTTCATCGGAGCTGGTTTGCTGCCCGGTGTCGCTACTGCTTGGAGTTTGTGGCGCAGCAACGGCGATGGTAGGTTTCACCTCACCATTAAATTCTATGAGTTGAGGGATGACGTTTGATTCAATCTTTCCGCCACCTAATGAAGCCAGCTTGTTATTGATGATGTTGAAGTTGTCCTTGTCGCCTATGCATTTATAAGCAATGGCTAGTGCTTGGGTATATTTGAGCGAAAGAGGATCATTGCTGAGGATGTTCTTCAGGTGTCCAACAGAGTAGGTGAAGAAGTTCTTGTAATTGGTTTCTAACTCCTTGAGATGGCGGTCGCCCTCCTTCAATTCTAGTGCTTGATTATAGCTTTGCACACCTATGTTGTAATTGTTGATGGCAAGGTGCTTCAAAACGTCGAGTGCCTTAGGATGAGCCACTTGTAGCTTTTTGTAGATATCAAGTGCTTGCTCGAAGTTATGTCCCTCTTCGTAGAGTTTTCCTTGTATATTGAGTAGGGTTTCGTCATCCGGACGTAATACAAGTCCTTTGGCTACGAACTTCTGTAGGTTGGCGTTGTCCTTGTGGTCGATGCAAAGGTTTACGGCCGAAGATACGATGTCGTAGTCGGTAGGGTAGTTGTCGGATGCTTGGTCGAGGGTGATGACGGCAAGCTGATATTTATTGGATTGTGCGCAAGCCTTGATGAGGTTCATAAATACTGACTTGCGGAATTTCTCATCGCCAGAGCGTAGATATGCCTGAAGGTATGGGATGGCTTCCTCGTATTGTCGGCGGTTGACCAAGTTGGCTGCTGCGAAGTAAGAAAGCTGTGAATAGGCATTTTGTGATGTATATCCCCCATCGGCGAAGTCTGGTAAACTTACCACGTCGATGTAAGCGCGTGCAAATTTGATGGCGTTGCCTACACTTTGATTGTTGCTGTTGTAGGCAGCGGCATTTGGCAGGAACGCAATGATGTTCTTCATGTTAGAGAGTGCTTGTGAATATTCTGCGCTCGTCTTTTCGCTATGTGTGATAATGTAATAAGTTGCAGTATAGCAACGATAAAGCGCATCATACATCTGAGTCTTGTCGCCATCTTTATTGGCTATTTGCACGAACTCTCTGTATGCGTCGTTAGAGTCAGTTATCGTCTGGGCAGCCAATTTGCTGCCCGACGATAATAGAAAAATAGATATTGCAATAAATATTTTCTTCATTCTTATATGTTAAGTCTATAATCTTTTAGAACACATCTATGAAGGTGAACTTCACGCCGATTCTACGGTATTCTCCACCCTTGTTTTCCGAAATTTGGATATAGGTGTCGTAAGAAGTCTTCATCTTCTGTAGGGCAGGGATGTTTTGCTCGATGTAATTCTTTACGCCCATAGCGCGCAAGTAAGCCAACTGCTCGTTTTCGCTGATGCCAGTGGCTTTGGTTACGGTGATGTTGCTTAGCTCTCCGTTCTTGTGAACAGGTTCTTGCTCGAAGTCGCCGTAGCAGCCATCGTAAGCCACTGTGCGACTGAATGGCAAGGCATCAGCCATACCCGTGATTTGAATCTTTACTTGTTTGCCTTCGGCTGTGTATTTGGCGAAATCCTCCTCCAACGCCTTCTTTACGATTGCGAGCATAGCCTGGGCAGCATTGGATTCTTCTGTCTTGAAGTGACCTGGGGCAAAATCGTCCTTGGCGGAGTATTCCTCGTCCACGGTGTAAGATACATCCACGTCGTAATTGAATATATTCTTGCCTGAGGCATCTACACCATTAGCCACCTTGGTATGTACGTCTATCTTGGTGTGGTCGGAGATGACGTTTTGCTCTTGGGCGTTCTTCAAGATCTTGTTCTTGATTTCCTCAAGTTTCAGCTCTTCCATTTTGGCACCCTGCAACTGTTCGAAAGGTACGAAGTTGTCGTCTGACTCCAAGAAAGCCAACGACTTACGCTCGGTGTTATCGAAGACGTATTTCTTGCCGGTTTTCTTGTTGATAACTTCTGTATATACGAGCTCGAACTCATCTTTGTCGTTCAATCCATACTGTGTGTTGGTGAATTCCAGGCTACCTGCGTCCATACCTTCCAATTCGCTAACTGGCACAGTCAGGTAAATGCTAGGCATATTGTTGAATTCGAGAGTCAACATATTCATTTCCGAGTTGTAGTTACCAAGTTTCACATCGGAAGTGGTGAGTAGGTTGTCTGCCATATTTGTGGCAATTTGAGTCTCGAAGAGGCGCATTTGCTTCAATCTTGACTGCTCGTTTACACGTGCATTGTAGTCATCGAGTGTTTCACCATCCATACGCTTCATCCACTCGTCCATGCGACTGTTGAGCTCGTCCTTCAGCTTCTCCTGGCGGTTAGGACTCAGGAAGGCGACCGGTGTGAAGGTGATTCCGCTGTTGTAGTTGTGTACCAAATAGATATCGTCCTTTACATTCTTCGAGAAGTTGATATACTTGATGTTTCCCTGTTTGGCATCCACGTATTGACGGTCATCGTCGTTGAGCAAGTTGATAAAAGCTACTCGCTGGTCGCCCGTTACGATTGCAAGATATTTGTTTTCGGGGTGGAAGTAGCATTTCTCGGCTATTCCCATGGCATCGTAATGTTTGCTCACTGTGAAAGTCTTAGTATCATATACATCGCAAACGCCATCAGCGGTGAGTACTGCCATCAGCTTGCTATTGCTAGAGAAGGCAATGTCTTTGATATCAGCCTTGAGAGAGAGGGTAGTGCGTACTGTTTGGCTTTCCAGGTTGATTATCTGTATCTTGTTTTTGTCGCTTGCCAGAAGGAAGAATCCGTTAGGGCTTGCATCCAGTCGTGAAGCACTCTCATTGATGCTGAAACTTTTTACTTCCTTAGTCTTTCGTGTTTCGTAGAGATGAATTTTGCTGTCGGACCCCATTACGTAGAGATATTTTGCATCTGGAGCATAACAGATGGCGAGTGGCTTGAATAGCTTATTGGTGGAAATCTTTCCTATCTGTAAATCCTTGTTGATCAAGCTAAAAACATCTACGGTATTCTTTTCCTTCTTGTTGTCAATGAACGCATAAGAACTACCCGAAGGGTTGATGATGAGTGACTTGATGCCATTGCCTGTGTGCATCAAGTAGTTGCGCATATTGTAGATTTCCTTTCCGTTGTAGAAGTAGTAGCCACTATAGTAATTGGCAAGACCTTCTGGGGTCTTGTTGAACTTCACGCTAATTTCGTGCAGTTTTGACTGCTCAGCCTCTTGCGCGGAGAGGCTGAGTGCAGTGCATCCTAATAGGCATGCTATTATGAATGTTGTCTTTTTCATACGTTGATGCAATATTAAGTTTTACCTTATTTTAGTATTTATCAAGATTTGCCGTAAGGTGTTACTTGTTGGTACCTAAGATATTATCGAGCTTGTTTCGCAATTCATCGCTCTCGTTTTCCAGGCTCTTTCTGATTGCGGCCTTTGCTGCAGCTTTTGCCATTGCTCCATTGTAGGCGATGCGTACAAGTACTTCCTTGTTCTTGTTGTTCAATGTACGATAGCATTCTACCACAGTGATAGTTCTACCAATGCTTTGTACAATGAGGCTTTTGCTAGCCATAATGCTCTTGGTTACTGTAACAGCCTCTTCCATTGCAAGTTGCTGTGTGGCAACCGAATTGTCGATAAGTCCGGATACCTCTGTCTGAATCTGTGCGGCAAGGTTCTGTTTTGCTAGTTCCAGTGCTTGCATTTTGGCACCGTCGTAGTTCTCGCCAATGCTCATAGCTTCTCCCATAATATAGAGAGGGTACATCGAGTCATCATATTGGTATTGCATCACATACGATTTGTCCAACTGCTTATCCAATGGAAGTGCTCCAGGAGCTGTAACCCAACCCTCTTTCTTCAGTCTTTTAGCTTCTTTTTGGGCAGCCTTAGATGCTTTTTCGTTAAGCTCTGCCTTAGATGACTTGATAAGTTCTTTGCGCTCCTTTCTTACTTCTTTTGAATCTTGTGACTGTGCAAATGTGTTAAGCGGTGCTGCCATCATAAGGCAAAACAATCCAGCTGAGAAAAATAGATGTTTCATAAGCTTTGTTTTTATAATTATTATTTTATGCAAAGGTATGGAAAAATCACCAAATAGAATTGGTTCATTTTGGTTCATTTTTGGCTGTTTGTATCCATATATTCCTATGCTTGATAGATTTCTGCTACAAATATACGAAAAATTTTATAAAGTCGGTGCGTTTTTGATGTAAAAATGGTTGCAAATGGCAATTTTTTACCATTTGCATCCATTTTTGTACCTTTGACTTGTCTTTTTAATGAGCTTCTAGTCCGGTTCTTTTTAATGAGCTTCTAGCCAGTTTCTTTAATGAGCTTCTAGCCAGTTTTTGCCCCAACCTGCATCTGCAATCAAAGGCACGCTCAGATGATAGGCATTCTGCATCTCTTCGACTACAATTTTCTCCACTCGGTCTTTCTCCTCTGGATATACGGAGAAGTTGAGTTCGTCGTGTACTTGGATAATCATCTTGCTCTTGATGTCTTCTGCCTTGAATCGGTTGAAGATGTGCACCATCGCCACCTTGATGATGTCTGCCTCTGATCCCTGGATAGGGGCGTTGATGGCATTGCGCTCGGCGAATCCTCTCACGGTACCATTCTTACTATTGATGTCTGGCAGGTAGCGGCGACGGTGGAATATGGTTTCGGCATAACCTTTGGCTCTAGCCATTTCTTTTGATTTCTCCATATATGCTTGAACACCAGGGAAGGTACGGAAGTAATCTTCTATAATTTGCTTCGCTTCTTTGTTCTCGATGTTCATGCGCTGGGCAAGTCCGAAGGTGGTGATGCCGTAGATGATTCCGAAGTTGGCAGTCTTTGCCTTTTTGCGTTGGGCATCTGTCACATCCTTGATGTCCTCGTGCCATATTTTGGCGGCGGTAGCAGCATGGATGTCAGAACCCTCACGGAATGCTTCCACCATATTCTTGTCTTCGCTGAGGTGAGCCATGATGCGTAATTCTATCTGGGAGTAATCAGCAGAAAAAAACAGACATCCTGGTTCTGGGATGAAGCAGCGACGTATCTCCTTGCCATCATCGTCACGTACAGGAATGTTTTGCAAGTTAGGGTCGCTTGAAGAGAGGCGACCTGTAGCAGTGACAGCTTGGTTAAACTGTGCGTGAATGTGTCCTGTGCGAGGGTTGATGAGTTTTGGCAAGGCATCCACGTAGGTGCCCAAAAGCTTCTTTAACCCTCTGTAGTTCAGTATCTCATCGATAATCGGACTCTTGCTGCGGAGTTGCTGTAACACTTCCTCGCTCGTCACGTATTGTCCTGTTCTTGTCTTCTTTGGCTTTTCCACTATCTTCATCTTTCCGAAGAGGATTTCTCCCACTTGGCGAGGGGAGGCGATGTTGAATGATTCGCCTGCCAACTCATAGATGTGGTGCTCTATCTCGCTCAGTCGATTGGTAAGATTATTGGAAGTTTCCTTCAGTGTGTCGGTATCGATGCACACACCGTTCATCTCCATGTGGGCGA
>DBLF01000070.1 GCA_002297965.1 Candidatus Segatella papionis | reverse complement strand
AAAAGGCATAGATATGCTTCAGATGGAAAACATCTGGACAAGTGCCGATCGTTTTGACACGCCAACAAAGAAGATTACAGATCCAATACCTGTGTTATATCAAAGTGGTTATCTCACCATCAAGGATTATATTGAGACGGCAGACACCTATAAGCTCGCCTTCCCTAACGAGGAAGTTAAAAAAGGCTTCTCCAACAGTCTCTTCCGCTACTATGCACCAAACGGAATGGATGACCGTGATGCTATCAGCAAAGCTTGGATAGATAATTTCATCTTGAGCACAGAGGACAAGATGGCGGCATTCCTCCCTCATCTTCAGACTTTCTACAAGAAGTTCCCATATACGTTGGTCAACAACAACGAGCGCCATTACCAAGCTGTGCTCTATACAATCTTGCTAATATTGGGATGCGATGTTACCCCAGAGGTTCCGGCATCCGATGGAAGAATCGACATGGTGCTGAAGACCAAGCGCAGCATCTATATCTTGGAGCTCAAATATAAGAAGGATGCCGAAACGGCGATGGAGCAAATCGACCACAAGGATTATGCCGCAGCCTTCGCCGACGACAAACGCAAGAAATATAAAGTAGGAATCAACTTCTCGGAAGACCGCAGGAGCATCGATGATTGGAAGGTTGAAGCTCTATAATCGGAACTAAATATAGCTATAATTGAAACCTGTCGCAATCGCAAGAAAAAAGCGAGATTGCGACAGGTTTCTCGATAAACAGATGACCAGAGAAGAAGCTATCGCCTTGCGCCTCAGCAACCAATGCCTCGTTGGTTCTCCATTTGAGAAACCAGAGGAAATTGTGGATTGGATGGGGATGATGCAGGCACAAGACTACATGCAATTCCGATGGGCTATCGGAATGAGAATGAAAGAACCAAAGATGACGGCTGTCAAGGACAGCTTTTCTTCGGGCAAGATGTTGCGCCTTCACCTTTTGAGATGCACAATGCAAGTGGCGACACCCAAGGATTACCCTTGGCTATTGAATTTATGCCAAGAGAGAAACCTTCGAACCATACAGTCATGGCCTAGCTATAACTCGACTGCACATTCCGAACTATATCATCAAGAAGGAACAGAAGCACTGAAAGCCATTCTCTCTTCCAATAAGTCTCTGACCAAGAAAGATATTTCAGAAGAAATGGCAAAGTTCGGTTTACCATCCGACACCGCCCATCTCAACCAAATATTGTTGCGCGGAGAAGTAGAGGGATTATTATGCTCAGGAGAAATGAATGGAAAAGAGGCTACTTGGACTCTCGTTACAGATGAACTAAAGAACAACCCTATTTGTACAAGCCAAGCCTTGCCCCTCTTGGCTCGCAAATACTTCCGTAGTCACAGTCCCGCAAGTTTTGAGGACTTCTGTTGGTGGACAGGGCTAACTATCACACAAAACAGACAAGCCATCCAAGCTATTGCCTCCGAGCTTGAAGAAGTGAAAATCGGAGAGCAAGAGATGTATGTTTATCACCCACTCCCCATTAGTATCAAGAAAGATAATGCCAATGACACCAACCTGTCTAAAGCATCCCTCCTTCATAGAGCCGAAACCATCGAGACCGACATCTTCGCCAAGAAGCGAGAAATGGGCGTAAAAAGATTAGAAAAAGCCAAGAAGGCTTTGCAAATCTTTTGCCAATAAGAACATCATCAACTAACCACATTCTTTAGTATCCATTTCTGGAAGAAAGGGTCTTCCACTTCATACTTGTCGCTTCGGAAGATGTATCCTTTCTTGGTCAATCGTAGGACGGCACTTGTCATCGTACTAGTTGGTAGCTTTCTATCTTGTATAGGATTATTCCCCATGCTGACAGCAGCCATCACATACTTGTCCGTCTTGTTGAAGTTCAACCATAACCGCTCATAGTCCAAATCATGAGTCTCAATAATATCATCTACAGATAAAGCCATGACATCCCCCTTCTTTCCAGAGGAAAGGTTATTCCATACAGCGAATGCCAACTCCTGAGTATAATAAGGGTGACATCCTGTAAAATCAAGGATTTCGTCTGCCACTTGCACTGCCTCAGTTGTTACCTGCTTGAATCGTTCTATCAAATATTTCTTAAAGTCATCGTATGGAATTTTGCTCAGCCTCATCAACATACCGAAATGATAGAATGGAGATTTTACAGATTCGAAAATATCCGTCATCATAGACTCTTGGCTACCCAAGAATATATAGTTGATGCCAGATTGTTCTTGCATGATAGCACGGAGTTGCTTATCCATATTCTTATCAATCTCCAAGATGCTTTGGAACTCATCGAAGACTACAATCAGTTTGTTATCAGGCGTTGAGACTTTCTGCAACATCGCCATCACATCTTCTATCGCTGTCATTCCATTATCGGAAGAAGGCTGGAAGGATACAGTCAACTCATCGGTCATAGGGTTCATGTTGACCGAAGGAACCACCCTGAAGTTGCGAAGATAATATTTGATTTTCTCAAACTTGTATTGGTTGAGGAGAGCCTTCAATAGCTTTGCCGCCAAGTCTTCCTTGCTCAAAACTGCTTGCATGTTAAGCCAAAGATAAGGGCGTTTGGTCTTGAGCACAGCTTTTCTGACGAGACTAGACTTGCCAAAACGTCGTGGAGATATGAGAATCAGATGGTTCTCACTCTTGAGGAACTGGATGATATATTCCAATTCCTTCACTCTATCTGTAAAGTATGGGGCATCAACCAATGAGCCGAACTTAAAAGGATTTTCCATAATCGAAATTTTTCGTAACGAAATTTTTCGCAAAGATAACCATTTATAAATAAAGACAGAACGAAAAGCATATAAATTTAGTTTCTTTTAAAGTTTTCTCTTATTTCTCTTGGCTGTTCAGAATAATTATATTATTTTTGCAACGAATACCAACAAACTTAGCGTATGAAAAGAATACTAACATTCATTGCCGTATTGATAAGCTATACGCTTACCATACAAGCCCAAATCTCCAGTTTACAGGAAAGCCAAGAAGACTCTGTAATCAATGTCATCGCCTACTTCTGTAAAGGTGATACCATGAAATATACCTATACAGATGCCGTGTATAAGATAACACAGAAGGACACAATCACCTCCAGTTACTATACTCGCGACTGCATGATTGTGGTCACCGACTCCACGTCCAAAGGCTATAAGATGGAATTTACGCCATTGGATATCAAGTTGGCAAACGATAGCTCTGCCGAATCGTTTGAGACGAAAATGAACGTAACAATTCTAAAAGCCTTCAACAATATCAAGGTAAAATTCCATACAGATGAATTTGGCACTATCGAAGCCATAGACAACTGGCATGAGGTGAGAGACCTATTCTTAAAAGGTATCAAACAAGCCTTCGATGATTTCTATGCAGACAATTCAGGTATTGACTCTTTCTTGCCAAGAAAACGATTCGAAAGCCTCGTCAAACTTAATGTAAACAATGAAGCAAAGGTGAGAGAGTGCATAGAAGAATTGCCGTTGCTATTTAATTGTCATGGAAACCAATTCCAACTCGGCACTATCACCAAAACCGATACGACATCATCTTTATATCCCACGCAAATCAAAGCCATTGCCACCTATATGGATGACGAAGAGGGAACTAACGGTGATTATGAAATCTCTTGTAGCAGCATAACCTGCATTCCACCAAAAGAAACCGCCCAACTGATGTCCACAGTCTTCCAAAACCTTTTTTCGGGAGAACTTGCCGAGAAGGGAGAAGCGTTCGTAAGAGACTCCCTCGCCACATATTTCAAAAATGACAGCATGAAGGTAGAGCAGTTGGAGCAATACGACCTCTTCGACAATGGTTGGCCTGCTCACATGCAAACCATGAAGACAGCAGGTGTTTCTTTCCAAAAGAAAGTGGAATACAAATCCATACAGTGGTATTATCGCTCTTGGAAGGGCTATGCGATGAAAGGGGATGAAGACGACAAGAAAGAACTATAGTTTATCGAAAACAACAAGAAAATTCTTCCTTTTAACATCATTTACCTAAAATTACTTGGAGCGTACTGAAATAAAGTGTATATTTGCAACAAATTAGGAATAATTACAAATATTCGTTTTATTCTCTAATAAATAATGAGTTAAGTAACGACAGTATTAACACAAAACAAAAGAAAGGAAAAAACATTATGAAGAAGTATGTATGTGACGTATGTGGATGGGTATATGACCCTGCAGTAGGCGACCCAGACAATGGCATTGCCCCAGGAACAGCTTTCGAGGACATCCCAGATGATTGGGTGTGCCCACTTTGCGGTGTTGGCAAGGATGAGTTCAGTCCTGTGGAGGAGTAAGCCAACATCTGCATGAATGGATACACTGGTAGATGCAGCATCTTTGAAACACAAACGATGCGGCATCTGCTAGATTAGTTTATCATTTAATAACGAATAAATTAGGAGGAATGATTATGACTAAGAACAGAGAAATCTATCGTTGCACCATATGTGGCAACGTGGTAGAAGTAGTGAACCCAGGAGCCGTACTGAGTTGTTGCGGGCAACCGATGAAACTCATGAAGGAGAACACCACCGATGGTGCCAAGGAAAAGCATGTGCCTGTCATCGAGAAGATAGAGGGCGGATACCGAGTGAGCGTAGGAAGCGTGGAGCATCCGATGCTGCCGGAGCATTATATCCAGTGGATTGAGTTGCTCACCCCTACCGATGTACTTCGCCATGAATTGAAACCAGGCGAGAAGCCAGAGGCAGTCTTCCTGACGGATGCCGAAGCCAAGGATGTAACGGCACGCGAATACTGCAACCTGCATGGATTGTGGAAAGGAGACATTTCTGAATAACTGAATAAAAACAAGATAAGTGTCGCTATCTCAAAAACATGAGATAACGACACTTTTTAGTTTATTTACCACAGATTATTTTGCAGTGTCTTCGATTTGCAGTAACTTTAGATAAGTTAAACTGCACTCAACAATAAAAATAAATTGCAATTTATTTTGTATTGTCTTCGATTTGCAGTAACTTTGCACGCAGAAATTTAAACGTTTAAAGATAAAATGGCATTAAAATGTGGTATTGTAGGTCTCCCAAACGTGGGTAAATCTACACTGTTCAACTGTCTGTCTAGTGCAAAGGCACAGGCAGCTAACTTCCCTTTCTGTACTATCGAACCAAACTTGGGCGTCATCACCGTACCTGACGAGCGCCTCAACAAGTTGGCAGAGATAGTTCATCCAGGACGCATCGTTCCTGCTACCTGCGAAATCGTAGATATCGCCGGCCTCGTAAAGGGTGCCAGCAAGGGCGAAGGTCTCGGCAACAAGTTCTTGGGTAACATCCGTGAGTGTGATGCTATCATCCACGTAATTCGTTGCTTCGACGATGACAACATCGTTCGCGAGGGCGGCGCAGCCGTTGACCCTCTGGAGGACAAGAGCGTCATCGACACAGAGCTCCAGCTCAAGGACTTGGAGACTATCGAGTCGCAGCTCTCCAAGCAGCAAAAGACTGCTGCCGCTGGCAACAAGGACGCCAAGGTGATGGTAACTGTATTGGAGGCTTACAAGGCTGTATTGGAGCAGGGCAAGAACGCTCGCTCGGTAACATTCGACACCAAGGAAGAGCAGAAAGTGGCTCACGACCTCTTCCTCCTCACCACCAAGCCTGTGCTCTATGTAGCCAACGTTGACGAGGCTTCTGCCAAGAACGGCAATGAGTACAGCAAGAAGGTAGAGGAAATCGCCAAGGAGGAAGGTGCAGAGTGTATGGTCATCGCTGCCAAGACCGAGGAAGACATTGCTTCGCTCGAAACTTATGAGGACAAGCAGATGTTCCTGGAGGAACTCGGCTTAGAGGAGAGTGGCGTTAACCGCTTGATCAAGAAGGCATACGCCCTGTTGAACCTTGAGACATTCATCACCGCAGGTGAGATGGAGGTCAAGGCTTGGACTTATCACAAGGGTTGGAAGGCCCCTCAGTGTGCAGGTGTCATCCACACCGACTTCGAGAAAGGCTTCATCCGTGCAGAGGTCATCAAGTACGAAGACTACATCAAATATGGTTCAGAGGCCGCTGTCCGCGAGG
>DBLF01000128.1:430-4600 GCA_002297965.1 Candidatus Segatella papionis | reverse complement strand
TCACCTTGGTGTTTCAGATGACCTCCTCCATCCTGCAACCTTTCACCGGTCTCTATGCCGACAAGCATCCACGACCATACGCCTTGTCGGTGGGCATGTGCTTCACCTTGGTAGGACTGCTGTTGCTCGCCTTCGCCGAGAACTATTTGCTCATTCTCCTTGCGGTAAGCGTCGTGGGATTGGGCTCTTCCGTGTTCCATCCTACGGCTTCACGAGTAGCGCAGTTGGCATCGGGTGGCAAGAAGAGTTTGGCACAATCCATCTTCCAGGTGGGCGGCAATGGCGGTTCGGCTGTAGGTCCATTGTTGGCAGCCCTCATCATTCTGCCTTTCGGTCAGCACGCCATCTCTTGGTTTGCCTTGGCGGCATTGGTGGCGGCGATTATCATGGTTCGACTGGGCGCTTGGTACAAGGCGAGACTCGCCTACGTGGTCAACCATCCGCAGAAGCAACCGCTCCTCAACCACGACATCTCCAAGCGAGCCAAGTATGGGGCATTGATGATTCTCATCCTGTTGGTCTTCTCGAAATACTTCTATACGGCGTGCATCACCAGCTACTTCACGTTCTTCCTGATAGACAAGTTTGGTGTTTCCGTGCAGACTTCCCAACTCTGCCTGTTTGTCTTCCTCGCCGCCTTCGCCATCGGAACAGTGGCGGGAGGCATGTTGGGCGATAAGTTCGGCAGAAAGTATGTGATATGGTTCTCCATCTTGGGAGCCGCTCCCTTTGCGATAGCCATGCCTTTCGTAGGCTTCACGTGGACTATCATCTGCACCTTCCTCTCCGGCCTCATCATTGCCTCGGCGTTCTCATCCATCGTAGTCTATGCCACCGACTTGATGCCCGACAAGGTGGGACTGATAGCCGGCATCTTCTTCGGACTGATGTTTGGATTGGGAGGCTTGGGTTCCGCCTTCTTCGGATGGCTCGCCGACAAGACCAGCATCGAGTTCATCTTCCAGGTAAGTGCCTTCCTACCACTCCTCGGCATCATCGCAGGTTTCTTGCCAAATACGCAGAAAGTAAAGAAATAAGGATGAAGATGATTTTCAAAACAAAAGAAAAATAAAAGGAACTTCCTCTTCTTCTGATTATTCTGAGGGAAAAGCTTTCATCTATCAAGAATCGCTCGTATAAACTATTGAATTATTTGAGTATGAAGCAAACTGTTAATATCCAATATTACGACTCCCCTTGTGGAGAACTTATCTTGGCATCAGTAGGCAATGAGCTTTGCCTCTGCGATTGGAACGAAAAGCCATGTGCGGAACGCAACAAGCGTCGCTTGGAAAGACTTCTGAATGCCGAGTTCGTAACGGCTTCCTCTGCCGTCCTGGAACAAACCAAGACGGAACTTGACGAATATTTCGCAGGCAAGCGCAAGGCATTCGACATTCCCTTGCATCCTGTAGGCACCGATTTCCAACAGCAAGTATGGCTAGCCTTGCTCGAAATCCCCTACGGCGAGACAAGAACCTACAAAGAGATTGCCTTGCGAGTGAACAACCTCAAGGGCGTAAGGGCTGTGGCGCAAGCCATCGGAGCCAACGGCATAAGCATCCTCATCCCTTGCCATCGTGTCATCGGAACCAATCATTCCTTGACAGACTTCGCAGGAGGAATCGAGGCGAAAAAATTGCTGTTGGATATAGAAAGCAAGCATTCAGCTTGTATTTTTTCCGATTCTCATAAAAAAATGCCTTAAAAATTTGTTTTATTAAATGAGATTTTATAAATTTGCAGAGTTTTATAAAGTGGCATTTAACAAATACCGTTATGGACAAGATATTGTTAAAACAAATTTTGATAGATAACCAGCACGAAGTGGAACGTTATCAAGTACATCATAGAAATATAGATATGGAAGGATTTCCATGTTATGTTTTCGTGGGCGTACGTAGAGCCGGGAAATCATTTCTCTTATATCAAAAGATGCAGCAACTTTTGGCAGAGGGACATAGTTGGGATGAAATGTTATACCTAAACTTTGAGGATGACCGACTGACAGATTTTACCAACGCCGACTTCAACCTTATCTTGGAATGCCATGCAGAAATGTCTGACAAGCGCCCCATGTTGTTCCTTGATGAGATTCAGAACATTGAGGGTTGGGAAAAGTTTGCCAGAAGATTGGCAGACACCAAATATCAAGTATATATCACAGGTAGCAATGCAAAAATGCTATCTCATGAAATCATGACTACCTTAGGTGGGCGATACCTCACAGTGGAAGTTTATCCTTTCAATCTCAAGGAATATTTTGACTTTAGTGGTCAACCATATGATGAGAAAACTTTGTTAGGCACAGAGAGTCGGGCCGAAATGAAACGTTCTTATTCTGAGTTTTTCCATTGGGGAGGGCTACCAGAGAGCATCGGTCTGCCTGTAAAACGCAACTATCTGAGCAGTACCTTCCAAAAGATATACTTAGGTGATATTTGCAGTCGCAACAACATCAGCAACTCCAACCTTCTCCGTTTAATGGTTAAAAAGATCGCAGAAAGTATCAAGCAACCCATATCCTACAACCGCTTAGCAAAGATTCTGTCAACTGTTGGAGGAAAAATTAGCGTTCCAACAGTCAGCAACTATATGCAATATTGCGAGGACGCATGGCTATTGCTGCGCTTGCACAACATCACCTCGTCTTTTGCAGAAAAAGAGACGATTTCAAAGTATTATTTTATAGATAATGGTTTATTAAACCTCTTTCTCATAGATAGCGATACATCGCTCTTGGAGAACTTGGTAGCAATCACTTTGTTTAGGAAATATGGACATGACAAGGACAATGAAAGGGTATATTTCTACAATTCCAACGTTGAAGTTGATTTTTACATCCCCGAGGAAGAGACTGCCATTCAAGTATCATACAGTATTTCTGCCAATGATTCCACTTATGAGCGAGAAGTCACTGCTTTACAAAAACTTCCAGCAACTCTCGTCTGCCATAAACGCCTCATCATCACATACGATGAAGAACAGACGATAAAAGATGATTTTGGTGAAATCCAAGTCTTACCATATTGGAAATGGTGCCTGGAGTTATTCTTTGATTAAAAATCAAAAAATCCGCTTTGCCAGCTTGAAACCAGCAAAGCGGATTGCCCAGTGTTTTGTATATATGAGTAGGGACGATCGGGCTCGAACCGATGACCTCCGCAATGTGACTGCGGCGCTCTAAACCAGCTGGGCTACGCCCCTATTTCTCAAAACTGAATGCAAAAGTATAGAAAATTATTGAATTGACAAAATCTGTTAGCACTTTTTATACTTAAAGACCATCGACTTCCTTAAATAGAGGTCCATCATCCATTTTGCGTAAGATTTTTGCGGAAATCCGCAAAAATCCTCACTCATTGAGGGATTTTTTGCCTTAATAGAACTCTATGCAAGATTTTTATTGTAATTTTGCAGCCGTACTTGGAAGAGCCAAGGACAAGCAAACTTTTTTACCAAGCTGGTAAAAACATTTAAGATATATAGAATATTAAAGAATTGTATAGGAAAGAATATGGTTTTAAATTATATTTGGATTGCCTTCTTCGTGATTGCGTTCATCTTCGCACTCATCGGACTGGCAATGGGAGATACGACCATCTTCCAAAAGATAGTGGATTCCACCTTCGACTCCTCGAAGAATGCCTTCGAGATTTCCCTCGGGCTCACGGGCGTACTCGCCCTCTGGCTCGGCATCATGAAGATTGGAGAGAAGGCGGGAGTGGTAAATGTGTTGGCTCGCGCACTTAGCCCTGTCTTCACAAAACTCTTCCCCGACATCCCGAAGAACCACCCTGTGATGGGCAGTATCTTCATGAACATCGCCTCCAACATGCTAGGACTCGACAATGCGGCGACCCCTACGGGACTGAAAGCGATGCAGCAGATGCAGGAGCTCAACCCGAAGAAGGATACGGCGACGAACCCGATGATCATGTTCTTGGTCTTGAACACCTCTGGTTTGACCATCATCCCGACCACCATCCTCGCTTTCCGTGCCTCGTATGGTGCCGCCCAACCTACGGATGTCTTCATCCCTATCCTCTTGGCGACGCTCGTGGCAACACTCGCCGGCATCATCATCACGTCGCTTTGGCAACGCATCAACATCCTACAGCCTGTGCTCTTGGGAACCCTCATCGGCATGTGCGCCTTTGTGGGCATCAT
>DBLF01000128.1:0-364 GCA_002297965.1 Candidatus Segatella papionis | reverse complement strand
TGGCTTCCAACATGATATTGCTCGGCATCATCCTCTGCTTCATCCTGGCAGGCTTCTGGAAGAAGGTGAATGTATATGATGCTTTCATCGAGGGAGCGAAGGAAGGTTTTACCACGGCTGTGAAAATCATCCCTTATCTCGTGGCTATCCTCGTGGGCATCGGCGTGTTCCGTGCATCGGGAGCGATGGACATGCTTATACAGGGTGTTTCCTGGACGGTGGAGCAATGCGGACTGAACTCCGACTTCGTGGGAGCCTTGCCTACCGCCATCATGAAACCTTTGTCGGGAAGCGGTGCCCGAGGCATGATGCTGGAGGCGATGAAGAACTATGGTCCTGATTCGTTCGTGGGCAGATTGAGCTG
>DBLF01000009.1:78986-79524 GCA_002297965.1 Candidatus Segatella papionis | reverse complement strand
CCATGGGGCACGAGGCACATGGAACACCAAGAGATAGCTTCCCCCATCGGTCTTGATTTCCTCCACATCGCTCTCCACAAGGAGAGGGATGCTCACACAAGCCTTGTTGTGGGCATCATCCCAAAACTTCTTGCGGTAAGCAGTCGCTTGCTCCTCGGTCAGGCCATCTGGCACAAAAGTTTCGTTCTTCTCCTTCACTCCCAACACCAATGTTCCTCCATCGGTATTGGCGAATGCAGAAAAAGTACTCCAAAACGACTGGGGAAATCCTCCCTTCGCCGACTTGTACTCCACCTCTGCGCCTTCCTTCAGCCGCAACTTTGACTGTATCTGCTCCTTGATGTCCATATATGTTTGATTTTAATTGGGCAAAGATAAACATTTTATTTGGACCAGCCTTCTTTTTCTCCGACTTTTTCCTGTAAAAGAAGAAAAAAAAGTGAAAAGAGGGCACTTCATACTAGCTGAACCCTTGGCTAAACTTTCTGAACTCTGAACACTTTTTGCTAATTTTATAGCATACGTGTTAAATATCAAT
>DBLF01000009.1:66828-78956 GCA_002297965.1 Candidatus Segatella papionis | reverse complement strand
TTTTAGACACATAACCGAAGCATATCTCAACACTTTTCTACACTTATTTTATGTAATCCATTACACTTTTCTACAGGTATCCACTTGCAAAGATACACTTTTCTACAGATAAACACTACCAGAAAAGACTACTTTCTTCCTTCTCTTAGATTTATTTAACGCAAAGCGAAATATGAACCCATTAGGATTAAATCTTAACTGTAATAACTTTGATTAATTTCACGGTTTAAAATTCATTTTATAGCCTAAAATTTTGGTTATTACCCAATAAAGATGTATCTTTGCACCGTAGATTTTTCCGTTGCACGACGTGAAACGCACATCCCACGACGTGAAACCGCCATTTCACGACGTGAAACGGCCATCTCACGACGTGAAACGGAGAATTCCACGAAGCCAAGAAACAAAAGAGAATACAATAAACAAAGAAAAAGAAGCGAGCATGGCAAAATTTAAACTACAAGAGATGAACGACCTGAACAACTCAGGCAAGCGCATCGTATATCCCAAGGTAGAAAACCACCGTACCCTCTCCACCGACGAAGTGTGCGAGAAGATGCACACCTATAACCCCGCCTACTCCTCCAGCCTCGTAAAAACGGTGCTGGACGACCTGTCTGACTTCATGGTACACATGATGGACATGGGCTACAACATCAAGCTCGACGGTCTAGGCACCTTCTCGCTCAGCATCGGCTTCACCGACGACAAGCCAAACGAGATACAGGGCGACGAAGACAAGATGCTCTACCGCAAGGTGGCGGTGAAGGACGTGAACTACAAGGTGGATACGGAACTCCTGGACAAGCTCAAGCGAAAAGTGGAATTGAAACGTGTGGAGGGCGACGTGCAGAAAATTCAAAAGAGCCAATATTCGGAGGAGGAACGCATACAGCGAGCCTTGGGCGTCATTGAGAAAAATGGTTACATCACCCTCACCGACTATGCTTATATCAACGGCCTGAGCCGCTCCATGGCATCCAGAGAACTGAAAAAAATCTGCGAAAAAGAGGCCTCTCCGATAAAAAGTAGCGGCAACGGAAGCCATAAAATATGGGGTAAAAGCTAAATGGAAGCCATAAAATATGGGGTAAAAAGCTAGAAAAGCCCCGAAACGTGACATCAAATGACATGAAATGACATTAAAATCAGATTTGATGTCACGCCTTAACCTACTATCTACCAAAGAGATAACAGGTAGCGTGACATCAGTGACAAGAAATTTTGGAAAAAACTTATATATATAGATAGATAGAACTAAGAGTACTTATAGATAGTTATGAATAACAAAACAAACTTTACAAATAAGCACCATTACCGAGAACTGCTCTCCATCGGAATACCGATTATCATCGGACAGCTCGGCACCATCATCCTAGGCTTCGCCGACACGCTCATGATAGGACACCACAGCACACAGGAATTGGCTGCGGCAGGACTCGTGAACAATATCTTCGGACTGGTGTTCATCTCCTACATGGGATTCTCCTATGGCCTCACCCCTATCATCGGCAGGCTCTACGGCATGGAGCGCACGGATAAAATCGGACAGAAGGTAAGAAACTCGTTCGTGGCAAACATGATGGTGGGCTGTATCTTTTCCATCGCCCTCGCCATCCTCTACCTCAATCTCGCCCACATCGGGCAGCCCGAGGAGCTGCTGGTGCTCATCCGCCCTTACTTCATTGTCAACCTTATCTCCGTGCTCTTCATGGGCGTGTTCAACACGATGAAGCAATTCCTCGACGGTATCGCCCATACCAAGGTGGCGATGTGGGTGATGATAGCCGGCAACATCGCCAATATCCTGGGCAACTGGATGCTCATCTATGGCGTAGGACCTTTCCCTGAGTTGGGCTTGCTCGGCGCCGGTCTCTCTACCCTTTTATCTCGCATCCTGATGGCTGCGGCGATGGTAAGCGTGGTGATGAGCAGGAAGAAGTTCCAGCAGTATCGCACAGACATCATCCAGAGCCATACCAACAAGGCTGACTTCAAGGAAATGAACCGTCTGGGATGGCCTGTGGCTCTGCAACTGGCGATGGAGTCGGCGGCGTTCACGCTGAGCTGCGTGATGGTGGGCTGGCTTGGAACCATTCCTTTGGCTTCTCACCAGGTGATGATTACCCTCTCGCAACTCTTCTACCTCGTGCTTTCGGGCATGGCGGCTGCGATGGCTATCAGAGTGAGCCACTTCGTTGGACAGAAAGACTTTGCTGCCGTTCGTCGCAACGCCTACGATGGCTGGCGACTCGCCCTGCTATTCTCTACGCTGATGGGCATTCCGGTGTTCCTCCTGCGCCACCAGATTGGCGGATGGTTTAACGACAATGTGGAGGTACAACAGAACGTGGCGACGCTCATCGTCTGGATGATGGTGTATCAGTTTGGCGATGGCTTGCAATATACCTTCGCCAACGCCCTGAGAGGCATCGCCTGCGTCAAGCCGATGGTTACGTATGCCTTCATCGCCTACTTCATCATCTCCCTGCCTTTGGGTTATACGCTTGGTTTCCCTTGCGGTCTGGGCATCCAAGGCATCTGGATCGCCTTCCCGTTCGGGCTCACCATCGCCGGTATATTGTATTGGCAGCGCTTCGTGAGGGAAGTGAAAAAGATGGAAAGGAGAGAAAAGTAAAAAACAAAAGAAAAAACAAAAGAAAAAGTAAAAGATAAAAACTAAAAAAAGCTCCCGCCGAAAATACGGTGGGAGCTTTTTGTATGCGATAAATAAATATCTGCGAAATCTGCGGGAGACTTACTCAGCTGCCTGCTCAGCGCGATCATCCACATTCTCACCCTCTGTAGGAGAAAGAGTAGCCTTGAAGTCGGTGATGCCGTACTTAGCGAGGATATTGTACCACTGGAGGAGCTTCTTGATGTCGCTGTCGTGTACACGGTCGCGATCGTAGTTAGGAAGAACCTCTGCGAAGTAAGCGTGGAGCTCGTCAGCAGGAGCCTTCTTGTAGTTGAACTCGCTAGGCTTGCCATTCTCCTTCTTGCTCACGCTGTCGAGTACCTCCCAAAGTGGCACCTCGTCTGCGTCGGTGTACATAGCGATGTCGCCGAGGCTTGTCACACGGTCGGTAGCGAAAGCTGGAACACGCTTGTGAGTCTCGTCGAGAGTCTCAACGATAAGGGTTCTGTTACCTCTAGAAACCAGTTTGTAAAGGCCTGGCTTGCCTGCAATTGAAAGAATTGTTTCCATTGTCTTTTCTATTATTCTTTTTTTATTATTCTATCTTTTGTTATTCTAACTTTAATTATTCTTCCTTCGCCATTCTAGCTCTTAATAGGAGTTATCTTGAGGGGAGTTGTTTTTGATTTTCCCCAATAATTCCGAGACCTGTTGCTCCACGTCACGTTCCCCATCATTCACGATTTCGAAATCGGAGCGAGTTACCAGTTCTTCCTGTGGCATCACGGCATCTATCCATTGCTGCGCCTTCTCCCGGGAGATATGGTCGCGCTGCATAATGCGCTGCAAGCGAACAGGAATGGGAGCGGTGACACAAACCACATAGTCGAAATGGGTACGAAGATTGAAGCCACTGTCGAAGAGAATGGCACTCTCCAGCCAGTCGCAGTCGCTCCCCTCGAAGTCACGAGCCACGGCAGGATGCACCACATCGTTGACCGCCTGCTTGTTTGCCTCGCTCGCCAAGAGAAACTTGGCTAGCACGGGCTTTTGCAAAACGCCATCGACATCATAGACCTCCTCGCCCACCAACTTCTTTAGGGCAGTCTGCAGAGCAATGTCAGAGCGCATCAGTCGCTTAGCCCCGGCATCGCAATCATACACCTTGATGCCATGCTTCTCCAAGATTCGGCAAACATAGCTTTTACCGCTACCTATGCCGCCAGTAATAGCAATCTTCATCTTTTCAAAATAGTTACTCAATATAACTTCTAACTTCAGACTTTTAAGACTTCGGACTTCTAAGACTTCAGACTTCTAACTTTTCTACTGCTGTTCCAGCAGATAATCCACCGACTCCATATCCAGGTGCGCCTTGCTCACGGAACGTGGAACGTTACGCAGCTGAAGCTTACACTTATCCGACGGATTCTCCGACAAGTCATTGTAATCCACCACCACCTTAAACTGGCTAGGCTTGATGGTACGGAAGAGACTGGCACCGATGGTAAACCTCACTGTCACACGGGAAGGGAAGGTTCGCAGCACCATATCGGGAGGCATATTGATAGCCGTGACCGGCACTTCCACCGACTCCTCGGTAAGCACGTCGGGATAGACTGCCAGACGTACAAAGGATGGCACAATCTTGACTCCTCGAATCTTCCGGATACGCACATTCTGACGGATGGTGTCCTGAAGATTGCGATAATGGAATGGCTCAATCTGTACCGTCTGCAACTGGTCGAGCTGACGCTTGTTGGCATACACGGTCACCATGGGAGGATAAAACTCCGTATGCGCCAGATAGTAACTCTTGGTGGTGGTAATCTTACCCCTGAACACCACAGGCACTTTCTTGGAAGCACCGTAAGTGAAATAGAAATCAAACTTACCTGGCTTGATCTGCAAGATTTTGCTGGATCCATAGAGTTGCTGAACCACTTGCTTCTGCACATCCGCCAAAGGAATCAAGCCCTGCCCTTCCGATTCATCCGCATAATTGCCAAAGCGGAAAGTGAGCGGGCGGAAATTGTAGGTCACCAAAGTGAAGCCTTTGTCACGCACCGTAACTCGCACGGTATCAGGAATATCACCCGTAATCACCGCATTCCGGGGCGTGCCCACGAGACGCACAGGAATATCGTATTCTCTCTCCATCGTCTCATTGAGCGTCATCATCAACCAGAAGACACCGCTGAGGGCAAGAAAGAACAAAAAAATCAGAAACTCCTTATTCAGTCCACTGAACAGGAAGTTTCTGACGGATCTCAATATGTTCCAAACACTATGCATCAGAATCCTGAGTAAAGACTACTAGGCATTTTGAGCTGGCTGATTGGTGGCATCGGCAAACACATAGCCCTTGGCTACAGTGATAACCACGCCACGCGCAATCTCCACATCCACGGTGTTAGCCTCCAGGTCAACACGCTTCACGGTGCCATAAACGCCACCGCCTGTAACGACCTTAGAACCCTCTGCCAAAGAATTCTGGAACTTACGTATCTCTTTCTGCTTCTTCTGCTGAGGACGAATCATGAAAAACCACATGATAGCGAAAATAGCTACCATCATGATGAGAAAACTCATGCTGCCACCTCCAGCAGCGCCTTGTGCTTGCAATAATAAATTTGTCATGTCCTTTATGCTAAATAATTAGTTGATATATTCTATTTCTTTAAAATCACACTATAATAATGTACGTGCGAACATTATATAATGGCTATCATTTTTACTCCTCTCCCTGAGGGCGACGACCATGATGAGCCTTGCGCTCTGGAAGCTCCTTCTGGATAAGACCACGAGAGATGAGGAAACGGGCGATGTTGTCGAGCATACCATTGATGTATCCACCACTTCTTGGGGTGCTATATACCTTGGCAAGATCCACATACTCATTGATGGTGACGATGGCTGGGATGCCAGGGAATGTCATCAACTCGGCGATGGCAATCTGCATGATAACCACATCCATGTAAGCCAAGCGGCTGAAGTCCCAGTTGCGACAAGAGTCGCTGATGTAACGCTGGTAAGTGTCGGCGTTGAGCAAGGTGGCACGGAAGAGTTTGCGAGCGAAGTCGCGGTCCTCGGCATCCTTATACTCAGGCAAAAGCTCCTGGTTGGCCTTGTTGGCTGGATCGAAACGCTTGATGGTCTTCAACACGAAGGTGTCCACGATGTCCTTGTCGTCGTTCCAATAGAGGCTTTTCTCCTCAAGCATGGCATCCAGCTCATCATTGTTCTGGATGAACTTCTTGTAGGCACGGCGCCAGAACTCACGGTCGTAAGCGTAGTCATCCGCTTTCTCCTCGCCTTCCTCCACCATGGTACCATCGATATAGGCAGCATAGAGATCGCTAGACACGATGGCAGTATAGAGCTTGCGCACCTCCTCGATGTCCTCATCCCAAGAAGACTTCTTCACATCTACCCATTCAGCCAAAGTCTTGTTCTCCTCAACCTGCACAGCGAAACGGTTGTACGCCAATCTAGAGTTAGGCTCTGGCTTGCCCTCACGCTGAGCACGGGCTGCCTCCACCTCATAACGCTTCTGCGCCTCCTTGGTGATGGCAGTGATGAGTTGCAGCATATAGTTGTACAAGTCGTACGACTTGGAGAGAGCAAACAAAAGCTCCTTCTCAGCATTATCAATATTATGATTGCTGTTCTGATAGTATGCGTAGGTTAACTGCACAATCTTACGTCTTATCAAATCCCTATTAATCATTCTCTAATAATTTAAAAGATTTATTTATATAATTACTTAAAACACTGCAAATTTACATATTTAATATATAATATGCAAGAAATGAGGCAATAATTTCTATTTTTTTAAGGTTAAGAGGGGGTGCTGGAGCACAAAATGAGTGTTTTCGAGAAAATATTGCCCTAAAATTTGCTCAATCCAAATAAAAGTAGTAACTTTGCAGCCGCTTTGTGAGAAAATCTCGTGAGGCCATGCTTAAAACAAAGCTAATCCGTGTGATGGCGAGTTAAGGCAAAATTATTATTCAAACACTTAATTTAGAGTAACACAAATGAAAGAGATTAATGTAACAGGTCAGAAGCGTACAGACCTTGGCAAGAAAGCTTCTAAGACATTGCGTAAGGAAGGTTTTATCCCATGTAACCTTTATGGTGAGAAGAAGGGCGAGAACGGTGCTCCTGAGGCTTTGTCATTCGCAGTTCCATTCAGCGAGTTGCGTAAGGTAATCTACACTCCTCACGTATATGTTATCAACCTCATCATCGACGGTGAGAGCCACACAGCTATCATGAAGGAGATTCAGTTCCACCCAACAACAGACGCTCCATTGCACGTTGACTTCTACGAGGTGAACGACCAGAAGCCTATCACTATCGGTATCCCAGTTAAGTTGGTAGGTCTTGCACAGGGTGTTCGCGATGGTGGTCGTATGAACCTCTCTATCCGTAAGATCAACGTTACTGCTCCATACCAGCAGATTCCTGAGCACCTCGACATCGACGTTACTGCTTTGAAGATTGGTAAGAGCATCAAGGTAGGCGACCTTTCATTCGAGGGTCTTGAGTTGGCTACAAGCAAGGCTGTGGTAGTTTGCTCTATCAAGATGACACGTAACGCTCAGCTCGCTGCTGCTGATGCTGCTGCTGACGCTGATGCCGCTGCTGAGTAATCAGTGGGGCCTACGTGGACTTTTTTTACAACCTGAGTAAACATTCAAACATTGGATAAATATTTGATTTGTGGGCTTGGTAACCCTGGCGACGAGTACGCCAACACCAGGCACAACACAGGATTTATGGTATTGGACGCTTTTGCTAAAGCGTCCAATATTCATTTTGAGGATAAGCGATATGGTTACATCGCCGAGACCACGCTCAAGGGCAGAAAGATTATCCTGCTGAAGCCTACCACCTTCATGAACCTCAGCGGTAATGCGGTGCGCTACTGGCTCAACCAGGAGAAGATAGACCAGAGCCGTCTCCTCGTCATCAGCGACGAGCTAGCCCTGCCCCTCGGTGCCTTCCGCCTCAAGGCGAACGGCAGCAACGGCGGCCACAATGGCTTGGGACATATCCAGCAGCTTATCGGACAGAATTACGCCCGTCTGCGCATGGGCATCGGCAACGACTACCCTCGTGGCGGACAGATAGACTGGGTGCTGGGCAAATACAGCGAAGAGGACATGAAGCAGCTTCAGCCTGCCATCGACCTCGGCGTGGAAATCATCAAGAGCTTCGTCTTGGCTGGAATCGACAACACCATGAACCAGTTTAACAAGCTGGGGAAGAAGTAAACAAGAAACATTAAGATAGGATGAAGGAAAGTGCAAGAATAGACAAGTGGCTTTGGGCAGCCCGCATCTACAAGACTCGCAGCATCGCTGCAGATGCTTGCAAGAATGGTCGTGTCACCGTGGGCGGTGTGACCCGAAAGCCTTCGTTCATCATCAAGCGTGGCGACGTGGTGAGCGTAAAGAAAGCTCCTATCACCTACTCCTTCGAGGTTTTGGATTGCATAGAGCAGCGTGTGGGAGCCAAGATGCTCTTCGGGGTCTATAAGAACGTTACAGACCCTAAGCAGTATGAACTGCTGGAGATGAGTCGCATCAGCGGATTCGTGGATAGAGCACGAGGCACCGGACGTCCTACCAAGAAGGAACGTCGAGCACTGGATGCCTTCGTAGAACCTGCCATGTTCGGATTCGACGACGAGGACTGGGAGGATAATGAAGAATAAGAAAAGAAGTTCCAGCAAAATCTCATCGACATCATCCAAAGCCATACAAACAAGGCTGACATCAAGGCACACAAAATAAGAACGAGGATACAAAAACCTTATCAGTAGGCTAGTATCCTCGTTTTTATTCTTTTTTTAAATTACACAGAAAGAGAATTCTCTTTTTTCTGTCTAATCGTCTCATGTATCCCAAGAGCGACTCCAAACAAAAGAATCAGCACGATACCTCCACAAATTATTGCGAAATTAATTTCTTGCGTTGTCATATTTATTTTCCTTTCTCTTATTATTTTTATCACTAAATTTATTTATCAACCACAAGCCTAATCCCAACACTAACAGCGTTAAAATTATAACGCAAGCTATCGCTGCAGGAGATTTAAGATCTCCAAAAAAGTTAGCTAACAAAAGAGCTGTTAACATGTACTTGGCAACATCCAATAGCCATTTTCCAAATTCTAGTCCCATACGCATTTCTTTAAAGATACTGCAAATATACCACTTTTTTGGATAAGCTACAAGAAAAACAAGAAAAAAATGGAAGAAATATGCATAAAAGATACGATTTGGTGACAAATATGAGAAATTTTGCCATTTAATCATACTTTTTATGGAATAAATTTGGAGCATATTGTTTTTTTTCCTATTTTTGTCGCCGTAAAGATACACAGATGAGTTTGATAGACTTGAAAAAGCTTGAAAAACTTAGGATATGTACTTTTCTAAAGACTTGAAATAACTGAAGTATTAACAATTAAAATTAGACGATTATGAAAAAGTTATTTGTAATGGCAGCCATGGTGCTGTCTTCAGTAGGTGCTTTCGCACAGCAAGCTGCTGGCACAGTCACACTCCAACCTAAGGTTGGCTTGAATGTCTCAACTATCGGTGACAATGATTGGAAAGCTGGTTTCGCAGCAGGTGCAGAATTGCAATATCAGGCTTCTGGCAACCTCGGTCTGGCTGTAGGTGCGCTCTACTCTGTTCAGGGATTCAAGACCAAGGACATCGAAATCGCAGGTCATAGCGTGGAGGGTGAGAAGTGGAATCCAGGCTACATCAACATCCCTGTAACTTTGAATTACTATCCAGTAACAGGTCTTGCCATCAAGGCAGGTTTGCAGCCAGGTTTCATGGTAAACAAGGATGACGCTGAAGGTGTGAAGACTTTCGACCTTTCTATCCCTGTAGGTCTCTCATACGAGTACCAGAACATCGTGTTTGACGCTCGCTACAATATCGGCGTAACTAAAGTGGCAGACAACTGGGATCACTACAACAACGTAATCCAGATTACTGTGGGCTATAAGTTCGCCCTCTAACAAAAGAGAATTCAAGTGGTCGAAAGGCCACAAGTATCATATGCAAATTAGTATAGCAAAATCCCCGCTCCTCGTGATGAAGAGCGGGGATTATTTTTATCTTAACGTCTAAATGTGATTTAGCACTAGCTTAGAACATAGGACGACCACCAGGAGGAGGTCCCATTGGGCGACCACCACCATTGAACGGACGACCGCCGAAGTCTGGACGTCTTCCGTCTGGTCCACCTTCTCTTCCACCCTGTCGGCCATTCTTGCCACCGAAGAGATTCAAGCGATAGATCACATGGAGCATCGCATAGCTATTGATGGCATTATACTCGGTATCGGTACGAGAAGTAGCCGAGATGGCACGAGAGAAGGTGCTCTGCTGGCGCAGGATGTCGTAGAACTGGAGCATCAAGGTCAGTGGCTTACCCTTCAGGAAGCTCTGAGAGAGCTGTGCATTCCAAACGAACTCGTCGGTGTTCATACTGCTGTCGTTGTAACCACGACGGCTGCTGATGGAGAGGCTGGAGTTCAAGCTGGTACCCCAAGGAGCCGTAAGCGTCATGCTAGGACCATAAGAGAACTGCCAAGTGTCGAGGTTGCTGTTAGGCTGCAACTTGTTCTTGGCATGGTTATAGCTTAACGTTCCATCGAGCGAAAGCTCCAACCAGTCGTTGCGATAACTGAAAGAGAGACGCTCTCGCCATGTCAGGCTCTTGGTGGTGTTCTTCTGTGAGTCAGACTCCTTGTCTAGACTCAAATAGCTCACATAGTTATCATAACCCAGATTGGTATCTGTGTTCAAGTTCCAGACACCCGCACTGTCGATGGAGCAATTAAACATCACTGCTCCCATCACATTCCAGTTGCCATTGATGTTCTCAGGGCGAGTAATACGTCCACCAGTGGTCTCATCATAAGTCACCTTGTTGCTGATGCTGTTACTGGTGGTAGAGAAATTGATGAAAGTCATCACACCCTTGTTGTGGTTCTGCACGAAATTGTTGTAGAACAAGCGGAAGTTCTGGGTGAACGATGGCTTCAAGCCAGGATTACCCTTGGAGACATTCAATGGGTCGCTATTATCGGTGATGTCGAGCAACTGGGATATGCTTGGCTGGCTGGTCGTACCACGATAGTTGACACGCAGATTGCTCATCTTCGAGAAGCGATAACGGAAATCGAGGGTCGGACTGATGTTAGTCACGTTGCGAACGGTATCCACATGCACGCCCTGATAGTCTTGGATATACTTAGACTGCTGAGGCTGAATCATCACACCGAAATTCAAGTTGTACTTCTGGCGAATGAATCGCATCATCACCTGGATGTCGTGATTGTAATTGCGGTACTCGGAGAAGCGGCTCAAGTTGTCGTCCTTGTAGTCATCGAGATGACCGGCGAAAGGATTCAGATAAGAGTTCCATGCACGATACTCTGAGTCACCACTCATCGCATAGTTGCTAAAATCATAGGTGCTACGATCGCTCTTCTGGTAACTATAAGTGAACTTATAACTAAACTGGAGGAAGGTTGCCTTCCAGAGAGGTTCGCTATAGGTAACCTGCGCTCCATAACTATAATTCTTGGATGGAGTGAGATTATAGCGATTGGTTTGGTAAGTGGAATCCTTTCCTTCGGCAGTCTGCACGAGATAGAGATGAGCTTGGTTCAGGGAGATGCTCTTGCTGTCGTTATCGGTATATTTGGCATCCATACGGAGGGTGACGTTACGTCCCTTGTTGCCCAACTTGCGGTTGATTTGCAACATACCATTGACATTCTTTTTCTCGGAATAAGTCAGTCCGTTGCTCAACTGGCTATTGACCATAGCCTCAGCCTTATCCAGCTCGTCGATGCCCTCGTCGGAGAGAGGATCCTTGGTGGTAAGCGTATAAGGGTCTTGGTTATAAGAAGCCGACTTGCCATTGCTCAGACCATCACTGGTGTTCCAAGATACAGAAGGACGGAAGAGGATGTTGGTCATTGAGTCTGGCATCCACTCCAAACGGATATTGCCATTCCAACTGTTACCACGAGAGTAGCTCTGGCTCAAGCTATTGGAGAAAGAGTTGCTGCTACCCATGAAGTTTTCGCTAGAGCGGCTGCTCCAAACATCGCCATCGCTGTGGTTCCAACGCAGGGAAGTATTGAACTTGAACTTATCCTTCAGTTCGTAATTATAGTTGGCACCTATCATCTTACTGGCATTCAAGCCATTGGCACCGCCGAAGCCTCTACCAGGTCCACCGCCACCAAAGCCACGGTCGCTGGTATTATTGGCGTTGCCAAAAAGGAAGAAGCGATTGTTACCACTAAAGTAACCACCCATGCCACGCATGCTGTAACGGTCTTTGTTGCCGATACCCAGGTCGATGTTAGAAATCATACCCTTGTTCATGCCCTTCTTCACACCAAAGTCGAGCACGGTCTGTTCCTCGCCATCGTCGATGCC
>DBLF01000009.1:66435-66746 GCA_002297965.1 Candidatus Segatella papionis | reverse complement strand
AGGGCTGTCTTGGTATCGCCCGTCATAAACTCCTTGCCATCCACAAGGATCTTCTTCACCTCCTTGCCATTGATCTTGATGGTACCGTCATCGCTCACCTCGGCACCAGGAAGGCGTTTTACCAACTCTTCCACCACCGAACCTTCTGGGGTTCTATAGGCAGCCGAATTATAAACAAAGGTGTCCTCCTTCAAGGTCACCTTCTGCGCCATTGCCGTTACCACAGCTCCTTTCAGCATGATGGCATCGGCACCAATGACAACATTACCCATCGCCAGATTCTTATCATCGGAAATCTGGATGCGCTTAAC
>DBLF01000009.1:65060-66344 GCA_002297965.1 Candidatus Segatella papionis | reverse complement strand
ACCTTTCTCATTACTAATGGCACCACCCACATAGGTACTGTCGGCCTTGAGCAGCTGAATGGTCACTTGCTCAACAGGATCCTTGGTGTCACGGTCGGTAATCTGACCGCTTATCAAGCGTTCCTGCGCAAGCGATGCCATCGTCACTAGACACAACAGCATCGTCAAAATTGTTTTTCTCATTATGTTTTAATTGTTGATATTATTCGAAATACGCTTATTTTGACGCTTAAAAATTATAGAGGTTTAACGATTTAATGATAAAAATTGCTTATTTATTTTGATTTGTCTATGATTTAACGTACCTTTGCACTCGAAAACGTGTAATTGTTATGAAATATTGAGTATTATGAGTCAAAGAGTAATTATATCAACCCATTTGGAGAACGAGCTGGTAACAGCTCTCTCAGAGTGCGAACACGATAAGTTGTTTGTGCTCACCGACACCACCACGAAAGAAGAATGCCTTCCTGTATTGCAGAAATTCTACTGCATGAAGGATGCACAAGTCATCACCATCCCTGCCACCGATACCCACAAGGACATCGAGAGCCTCATGGCGGTATGGAAGGGATTGCAGGACGGCGGTGCATCCCGTCACTCTTGCATGATCAACCTGGGAGGCGGTATGGTGACCGACCTCGGTGGTTTCGCAGCCTCAACCTTCAAGCGTGGCATCAACTTCATCAATATCCCTACTACCCTGCTCGCCATGGTGGATGCTAGCGTGGGCGGCAAGACGGGCATCAACTTCGGCGGACTGAAGAACGAGGTGGGCGTATTCAACGACTCCAAGTTTGTGATTCTCGACACCGAGTTTTTGAAGACACTCGATGCTGAGAACATCTGCTCGGGCTATGCCGAGATGTTGAAGCACGGTCTCATCTCTACCGAGGCGATGTGGGAGGAGCTGGTAAGCTTCGACCTCAACCAGCCTGACTTGAAGCAATTGCAGCGTATGGTGGGCGACAGCGTGAAGGTGAAGGAGCGCATCGTGGAGCAGGACCCTCACGAGAAGGGCATCCGCAAGGCGCTGAACCTAGGTCATACCTTCGGCCATGCCTTCGAGAGTTGGGCTCTGAAGCGCAAGCCTATCCTGCATGGCTATGCCGTGGCATTCGGCCTCATCCCTGAGCTTTACCTCAGTGTGGCGAAATGCGGCTTCCCTACCGAGAAGATGAGACAGACCGTTACCTTCATCAAGGAGAACTACGGTTCGCTCGGCATCACCTGCGATGACTACGATGAGCTCATCGAGCTGATGCACCATGACAAGAAGAATCA
>DBLF01000009.1:62402-65001 GCA_002297965.1 Candidatus Segatella papionis | reverse complement strand
GCTACCACCGAGGAAATCAAAGAAGCACTCGACTTCTTTAGAGAAGGATAAATTCCTTCTCTAAGATTCTTCCTTTCTTTGGAGGAACTCTTCCTTCGGAAAGTTTTCCAACCACCCCGTCCCTCCTTCGTAAGGAGGGCTCCACCTCTATCCGCCCTTCCTCCTCAGGAGGAAGGGGGAAACCGCTCCTCCTCGTCGCTCTTAACCGAGCAAAGCTCTCTTAGGTTGGCGGGGCATCAAAGCCCTCGCCACATTTCTTACGCAACAGAGTTGCGATTGTTTTACGCCTAATCGGCGATCGTTTGTGCGGGTGTAAACCCGCTTTGGGATTAGCCTTGCTCTAGGCAGTTGCGCTTAGGCTTACCGGTTTCGGTAAGAGGTAGGTGTTCTACGTGCATATATTCCCTTGGAATCCAATACTGATGACTCGAATTAGGGTCTTTCAAGAGGCGACGAATAGTCGCCTCTATTGTTTTTATATCGTTGTCCTCTGTCAAGAGCACTGCGATTTCTCCGAACTTCTCGTCCTTTTTCTTTGCTAGCATAAAAGGCTTCTGGAGATGGGGCTTTAGGAAAGCCTCAACCTCTTCTATTTGGATTTTAATGCCTCCGCTGCAAATGACATTGTCCTTTCTGCCCTTGATTCGGAAACGAAGCCCTACATGTTTTACCTTATTATATATATAAGGAGACTGATTACTTTCCGCCTCTTTTATCTCCACGATGTCATTTGTCACCAATGGTTTGTCGCAGACCAAGGGGGCATCTATCACGAGACAGCCTTCCTCGGTCTGGCTTATCTTGACGCTATCGAAAGGTGTGTACCACTCGCTAGCCTCCTCGCCGTTGATACGACGCAAGGCGATATGCGACAGGGTTTCGGTCATACCGTAGGTACTCCAGATGGCATTCTCATAGCCATGCTCTTTTCGAAAATCCTCAGACATGTCATTGAGTTCCTTTGCCAAGGCATCGTCGATGGCACCACCTCCGATGATGAGGTGCTTGATACGAGCCAAGCGCTCACGCTCTTCAGGCACTTGCAAGGTATTATATACTTGCATCGGAACCATAGCTGCGAAAGTAATATTCTCATCACACTCCCCTTTTGCATCAGAAGTTATTGTACCCAAGCCTTTTGCTACTAACAAAGAATCAGAAGCTTTTACTCCTGAGATTCTTGCTCCAGCCAACGATTCATCAGAAAGAGGATGACCGCTAGGCTTAACGGCGATGAGTTGAAGCTGTCGTTCGATGCTTCTCACCACCACCATCTTGCCTGCGATATAGTCAAGTGACATGCAGAGCAAGGCGGTATCGCCTGGTTGCAAGCCGAGGAAATCACAGGTGATATGGGCGGAGTTAAGCATCCGCTTCTTCTCCACCATCATCGGCTTCGGCTTGCCCGTGGATCCGCTGGTATGCACCAGCACACGTTCGCTGTCGTTATTCCATTCCGAAAAAAATTCTTCTAAGGTCATTGTTTACATTATTTATTATAACTTGCTTAGCGGATTATAAATCCGCAATAGTTACCCAAGCAACGGCGGATTGCAAATCCGCCGAAACTACTGAGGAGTCAAATCACTCCTTTGCAAGGGAATGAAAGAATCGCCCCTTTGCAAGAGAATGAAAGGAGCGCCCCTTTGCAAGAGAATGAAAGGAGCGAAAAAGAAAATTATTAAGAATTCTTCTTAATCCAAAGCTTGTCCCCACGAATCTCCAACGGCATTGGGATGTTGTCGGTAAACAACAACCCTGTGCCCAGTCCCTGCGGCATTTCGACATTCGGTCCATATACCTTGGCCGCAAAATGGGCGATGGAATGAAGCCCGATGTTACTCTCCAGCGCCGAGGTAATCCAGCTACCGATACCACGCTGCTTGGCAAGCTCTATCCACTCATTGCAACCATAGATGCCACCATGGAGCGAAGGCTTGAGGATAATGTACTGCGGACGAATCGTATCGAGCAACGCCTCCTTCATGGAGCGCACGTTGACACCGATGAGTTCCTCGTCGAGCGCTATCGGGAGCGGAGTTTCACGACAAAGTTTCGCCATCATCGGCCACTGATGCTGCTTAATAGGTTGCTCTATCGAATGGATGTCATATTTCGCCAAAGCCTCCAATCGGCTCATTGCATTATCGGGCGTAAAGCCACCATTGGCATCCACACGCAGTTCCACCTGTTCCTTAGAATAGACATCACGGATGCGCTTGATGAGGTCCAGTTCCTTAAAGAAGTCGATCGCCCCAATCTTCAGTTTCACACAATGGAAACCAGCCTTGAGCTTCTCCTCCAATCGAGCCAGCATCTCCTCGTAAGTACCCATCCATACCAATCCATTGATAGTAATACCCTCCTCGCCTCGGGCGAAAGGAGAGTCGAGGAGATTCACGAGGTTCTCCATTCCCGCAGGAATTGAGATACCAGCCTCCTTCAAAGAATCTATTGTTGATTTTTCAGAAGAGGAAACTTCAGAGGAGGAACTTTCAGAAGAACTTTCGCCTAAAGCCAAGGCATTCTTCGCTTGATTGAAGAACGAAGCGAATGCCGTTTCGAGTCCGAAGGTGATGCTAGGATAGGCACGAATCAT
>DBLF01000009.1:59974-62389 GCA_002297965.1 Candidatus Segatella papionis | reverse complement strand
TCATAAGGGATGCGTCCCATCTGTTCCACCATTTGGCAAACCTGTCGGAGCGTCACCTCATATTCAGGCTTGGCATCACAGCTGAGGTCAGGCAGTGTAGCACACTCCCCCACTCCCTCCACTCCCGGCATTTCGTCGGAAGTAAGGGACAAATAAAAACTATGCCTCGTGGTATAAACCCCGCGAGACGTGCCAGCCGGCTGTTTAAAATGGAGCGTTCGCTCCGAGATTTCTATCTTATACATAAATTATCTATATTGTATTAGCGAAGCTAGGCGCTATCAGATGAGCGAAGCTAGGCGCAAGGCGGGTTTACACCCGCACAAACGACCGCCGATTAGGCGTAAAACAATCGCAACTTTGTTGCGTAGGAAATCATCGCCAGCCCCGTAGGGGCAAAGGCTCCGCTGGCGATACCAAAACTCTGGCGAAGCTATAGCGTAGCCAGCTACATCCCCTTCCCCCTGAGGGGGAAAGGGGCTTGGGGATAGGAGGTGGAGCCCTCCCTGGCTAGGGAGGGACGGGGTGGGTCGAAAAGAATTCCCTCTCCAGGGAATGAAAGGCTCGAAAGCCCTCTCCAATGGGAATGAAAAGGGCAGGAAAGCCCTTTACTTTTTCTGTTTCAACTCATACAAGTCTTTGCGACGATCGCGAAGATTTCGTACGGCACCATAGGTATGAAGCTCGTTCAAGAGATTCAGATCCACATCACTCACGAGAATCATCTCAGTGTTAGGAGTAGCCTCCGAACGCTTGCCATCACTAGGGAAGGCGAAGTCGCATGGCGTAAACACGGCACTCTGCGCATACTGGATATCCATGTTGTGCACACGAGGCAAGTTGCCCACACTACCTGCTATCGCCACATAGCACTCGTTCTCGATGGCACGAGCCTGGGCGCAAACTCTTACTCGCTGGTAAGCATTCTGCGTATCGGTCATGAATGGCACGAAAAGAATCTGCATGCCATCTTCCGCCATCAAACGAGAAAGCTCAGGGAACTCGACATCGTAGCAAATCACGATACCTATCTTACCACAATCAGTGTCGAAAGTTTGGATATGACTACCGCCACTCAAACCCCAGCACTTCTGCTCGTCTGGCGTAACATGAATCTTCTCATACATATCCACGCTACCATCTCGACGGCAGAGGAAGCCTACGTTGTAGAGGGAGTCGTCCTTCAAATAAGGCATACTACCCGTGATGATATTGATGTTATAGCTGATGGCGAGCTCACGGAATCGATCACGAATCTCATCAGTATATTGCGCCATCTTACGAATGCTCTGCGCCTCGCCGAGGTCATTGAACTTCGCCATCAATGGGGCATTAAAATACTCTGGGAAGAGGATGAAATCGCTCTTGTAGTCGCTCACGGAATCAACGAAGAACTCCACCTGTTCGAAGAGTTCATCCACCGAAGCGTAAGGACGCATCTGCCACTGCACCATTCCGATACGAACGGTTGGCTTGCGATCCACGTAGCTGTCCGTAGGTGGCTGATAGTAGATATTATCCCACTGGAGCAAAGTAGCGCAGTGCTCGCTCTCCTCGTCGCTAGGCAAGTAGTTGCGGATGACACGGCGCACGTGGAAATCGTTGGAAAGCTGGAAGGTGAGCACTGGGTCGTAGATCTCACGATTGCGAACATGCTCTATATACTCCTTAGGGCGCATCTTGTCAGCATACTTGTGGTAGTTAGGGATTCTGCCACCAAACATGATAGCCTTGAGGTTGAGCTTCTCGCAGAGTTCCTTGCGATACTCGTACATACGGCGAGCCAAGCGAAGTCCACGATAGTCTGGGTGGATAAACACCTCGATGCCGTAGAGGATATTACCATTAGGATCGTGGGTGTTGAAGGTCTCGTTGCCCGTTACCTGGGCGTAAGTATGGTCACCCTTCACCATGTTGTAGTTGACGATGATGGAGAGGGCACAGCCCACAATCTTATCATCGACGATGATGACCACCTGACCTTCCGGGAAGATAGTAATGAGTTTCTTAATCTGTTCCTTTGTCCAGAATACATCCGAATCTGCATAGATTCGCTTAAAAGACTTGGCAAGCTGGTCATAGTCCTCCATACGAAGGTTGCGCAAGCCTACCTTTTCGATTTTTCTAGCTGAGTCCATAACAACTGATTTTTTTGATTTAGAAAAACCTTGTCCGCTCTTTTATAGCGAACAAGGTTCATTGTTTTGTTATCTTTTTGAATACTTTTTATCTATTCGAATATATGCTTTATCGATTAGAATACATGTTGTCGTAATACTTCTGATAATCGCCAGAAGTTACGTTGTCCATCCACTCCTGGTTCTCAAGATACCATTTCACGGTCTTCTCGATACCCTCCTCAAACTGGAGACTTGGCTCCCAACCGAGCTCTTTCTGGAGCTTGCGAGAGTCGAT
>DBLF01000009.1:59330-59872 GCA_002297965.1 Candidatus Segatella papionis | reverse complement strand
TCCACGGTCTTGATGACTACCTTGATGATGTCGATGTTCTTCCACTCGTTGAAGCCACCGATATTGTAAGTCTCGGCTACCTTGCCATTGTGGAAAATCATGTCGATGGCACGAGCGTGATCTACCACGTAGAGCCAGTCTCTCACGTTCTCACCCTTGCCATACACTGGCAATGGCTTGCGATGGCGGATATTGTTGATGAAGAGTGGAATCAACTTCTCTGGGAACTGGTATGGACCGTAGTTGTTGGAGCAGTTGGTTACGATGGTAGGCATACCGTATGTATCGTGGAAAGCACGAACGAAGTGGTCGGAGCTAGCCTTGGATGCTGAGTATGGAGAGTGAGGATTGTACTTGGTAGTCTCTACGAAGAACTCCTCGCCGTAAGCCTCGTGGTTCTTGCCGCTCGATGCCTTGGTAGAGAATGGCGCTGGGATGCCTTCTGGGTGAGTCATCTGCAAGGCACCATACACCTCGTCGGTAGAGATGTGGTAGAATCGCTTGCCCTCGTATCCCTCAGGCAGGCTCTCCCAATAGGTCTT
>DBLF01000009.1:35643-59188 GCA_002297965.1 Candidatus Segatella papionis | reverse complement strand
CCCTTCACGAAGGTATAGTTTGGCTTGTCCTCGATGTCCTTGAGGTTGGCAAGATTGCCAGCGTAAGTCAACTTATCGAGGTTGATGATATGATACTCTGGATATTTGTTCACGAAAAGTCGTACGACGTGTGAGCCGATGAAACCGGCACCGCCCGTGATGATGATATTCTTTTTCATTGAATGTTAAATGTTGAATGTTGAATTATTCTCCTGCCTCAGCCAATTCAGCGATACACTTCTTCAGACTGTCGGTCCAGTATGGCACCTTCCATCCGAAGGTCTGCTTCAGCTTGCTCTTGTCGAGCACGGAGAAGTGAGGGCGCTTCACTGGGCTTGGGAACTCCTCGCTGTAGCAAGGCTGGATGTCGCAGGTGTTGCCAGAGAGTTCGCAGATGATTGTGGCGAAGTCGAACCAAGAGCATACACCCTCGTTGGAGAAGTGGTAGATGCCAGTCTTGTCGAGCTGGTTGGTCTCGATGATATGCGAGATGACGGCAGCGAGGTCGCCGGCGTAGGTTGGCGTGCCCACCTGGTCGAAGACAACCTTCAGGGTGTCGTGGCTAGCGGTGAGGCTCTGCATGGTCTTCACGAAGTTCTTGCCCCACTGAGAGTAGAGCCAAGCGGTGCGGATGATGATGTGCTTGCAACCTGTAGCCTCGATGCTCTTTTCACCAGCTAGCTTAGTCTTACCATACACGCCGAGTGGATTGGTCTCCCAGTCTTCTTTGCAAGGAATGTTCTTGTCGCCCTGGAACACATAGTCGGTGCTCACATGGATGAGGGTTCCATCAACTTCCTTCATCGCTTGAGCCAAATTGCCGGCTGCTGTATTGTTGAGCAGGTTGGCGAGGTCGAAGTCACTCTCAGCCTTGTCCACATTGGTATAGGCAGCACAGTTGACAATAACCTGGATGTCATTCTCTTTCACCTTGGCGCGGATAGCGTCGAGATTAGTGATGTCTAACTTATCATAGCCTTCAGCCACATCGGTGAAGACAAACTTGTGATTGCTGTTTTTGGCGCATTTCTGCATTTCATGACCTAGCTGGCCATTGGCGCCCGTTACTAATATATTCATTGGATAATAGTTTTTTTCCTTGTTTATACCATAATTTATATTAATATGGGGACAAAGATAATGAAATAATCCGACATATACAACTTTTAAATAGCGAAAGAGTCATAAAGTAACAAAAATTATACTTTATCATTGAAGAATTACACTTCACTCTCGATGAGATGCTCCTAAAAGAACAGAAACAAAAAGCCCACCGACTTCTTTCACAAGAAAACGGTGGGTCTTTCCTAAACATAATAGAAAAGCATTGCTGCTTTTTTGAAAGCAATCTGATCCAATCAAGCAGGCTTCCTATTTAATCAATCTTTCCCTTAAAAACTAATACTGTTATTTAAATCAACATACTAAATCAACAAAAGGAATATTTATACCTTTAAACTTTAGAAGACTTGAAGTGGTAATTATATACCATAGTCATTTTACTGCTTTTTTGAATTCTGCTGCAAAGGTATATATATTATCGACAGGTTGTACACCCTAGTAAGCCTTCGGTAAATCAGAAGTAACATATAATAGCTGTTAACTCACACATTTTCAACGCACTTACACTTTTAACTATTTTTACGAAAGTAAATGCTTTTATCCAAAAAGATTTGTGTAATTTTGCATCCGAAATTAACAGAAAACGTACATTTGGATAAATATCGAACTCACGAAGATGAAACAGGTAATCACTATACTACTTTTCATGATGCCACTACTTGTCAATGCCAAGATTGATGAGCAGAAGCTTTTTGAGCGTGTTGACCACACCCTGGAAATGGACGGACAATACAAAAAGAACAAAGAGAACAGCATCAAACGACTCAAAAGACTAGCGAACGACGCTACAAACAATCAGCAAAAACTCGTGTATCTAGACAGTATTTACAAAGCTTACAGCACCTATCGCTATGACTCTGCCAGTGAATACGTAGCTAAAGGGCTTCAACTAGCCGAAACCACGAACAACGTTTTTTTTATCGTAAAGAACAAGATCAACCGAGCATCCATACTCTCGGTTGGAGGATTCTATAGCCAATCGGAAACCATATTGGAAAGCATTGATCCTAATCAATTGCCACATCGCTTAATGATGTATTACTACTTCACGTATGCGTGGCTTTACAACTATTGGGCTTCTTTTTGCGCAAACTCAGAATTTGCCAAAGAGTACCAAGATAAGAAGAAGTACTATATCCAATTGCTCTTGCAAAAAGCCAACTCAGAAGAGCGAAAGAAAGCAGAGTACTTTTATCTGAAGGGAGAGTATATCTACATAGAACATCCTACCCACAAGAATGTACTCATCAATTTCCTACGAGCTGTAAAAATCGCTCCCAAAAACACACGCACCCACGCAGCAGCAGCATACGGCGTGGCAAGATACTACCAAGACATTGAGCGATATGATTTATATGAGCAATATTTGGTGGAAGCATCCGAGAGTGACGGCATCTGCCAACTCATGGAAACGCTAGCTCTACAAAAACTGGCTTATTTCATTTATCATAAAGATGAGAAATACAGTAAACTTGCCGCAAAATATATCAAGCATTCGATGGCAGATGCCCAATTCTTCAACAACCGATTGCGCATGATAGAAATCTCCAACATCTTGCCAGTTATCATTGCTAGCAATCAGCAAGCAGCAGAACGCTCACGCACCCGTTTGCAGACAGGACTCATCGCCGTAGGCGTCATCTTGCTTGGTGTACTCATTCTTGCTGTCATCAACATCAAGCAGAAAAATCACCTGAGAAAACAGCGAGAAGAAATTGCTCACCAAAACGAGCAACTTGCAGAACTGAACCAGCGTCTCGTACTGACCAACAAACGACGCGAAACATATATGCGTCTGTTTATGGATATCAGTGCCTTATATATTAAGAAACTTGACGATTACAGGAAGCTAGTGAGCAGAAAAATAAAAGCGAGACAAACAGAAGACCTATTGAAAAGTATCAATAGTTTCAAACTGGCAGAAGATGAATCAAAAATGTTCTACATTCGATTCGACAAAGCTTTTTTGGAGCTGTATCCTGATTTCGTGAAAGAACTGAATAAGCTTCTCACACCAGAAAATCAAATCAGTTTGCCGTCCAGCAACGAACTGACTACAGAAGTACGCATTTATGCATTAATGCGACTCGGCGTAACTGATAGTCAAGAAATTGCAACGTTGCTCTATTACTCCACCCAGACCATTTACAACTACAAGTCAGGGATGCGAGCAAAAGCAAAGAATCGCGAAACGTTCGAAAGCGAAATCAATCGTCTTTGCCACCTTATTTAATAGTTTGTTGATAATAATTATGGTAAAGGGGGTATATGAATAGTCTATAAACAAATGGTCTATAGTCTATAGTTTATCGTTTATAGTTAACAGTTTATAGCGGCTTCGCCGTATAGCGAAATCACTCGAATTCAAGAAGCCCTATAAACTATTAACTATAAACCAATAAACCACATTTTACGCATCTCTATGGATAACGCTTCCATTGGCTTGATGGGTAGCCAACACTAACACTTCCGCAATCTGAACATGCTCAGGAGCACTGGCTGCATAGAATGCCACATCGGCGATGTCATCGCCATTCAATGGTTCAATGCCACGATATACATTGTTGGCACGATGAGTATCGCCATGAAAACGTACATTAGAGAAATTAGTTTCCACCAATCCTGGCTTCACATTAGTGACACGTACCTTGGTATGAGCTACATCTATGCGCAATCCATCAGTAATGGCCTTGACGGCAGCCTTGGTAGCGCAATACACATTTCCTCCAGCGTATGCAGCATCACCCGCAACACTTCCTATATTAATAATGTGACCATGGTTGCGTCTCACCATGCCAGGAACGATAAGACGGGTCATAGTTAAAAGACCCTTGATATTGGTATCAATCATTTGATCCCAGTCTTCAAAATCGCCTTCATACTCAGGTTCCAAGCCGCGTGCCAATCCAGCATTATTGATAAGCACGTCTATGCTACGCCAATTCAATGGAATATAATCCACGGCTTTTTTGGCAGCTTCTCTATTACGCACATCAAAAGCAAGCGCAAGCACCTGAACGCCAATTGCCTCCAATTCTTTCTTGAGAATTTCCAACTTACCAGTGTTTCTACCAGTAATAATCAGATTATAGCCACCTTTGGCGAAACGACGAGCACACCCCTCACCTATTCCGCTGGTAGCACCTGTGATAAGAGCTATCTTACTCATAGATTTACTTATTGAATTTTTATATTGTTAGTTATATTATTTGCATTCCGCTTATTTGTAATATTTTCTGCACAGCACTATAATACCAAGATTCGAACCTCGGCGTTCGCCATCTTTTCTATCTGGTTCATCGGACGCTTGAAATAAACACTTTGGATTGCCTTGTTGATGATTCCATGTCCCACGGCAAGGATTTTTTTGTCTGGATAGGACACTTTTAACCACGTAAGGAAATTCTGCGCCCTCGATTTCATCTTCTCCAAAGATTCGATGTTATCCGGCCAATCTTTAGGGTCCTTTGGCAACGAAGGGATAAACTTCCCAGTAAAGTCTCCCCAATCGCGTTCACGAATCAGAGGGGTTGTATTGATTCGAGCAAAAAGCTCATCTTCCGTAAGATTACCCTCGAAATGAGGTCGGGCTATGATGGCACATGTTTGCATACTGCGATAAAGGTCACTGGAAACGAACACGTCAATATGTTCATTTGCCATTTTTCGAGCCACCTCCTCAGCCTGCTCAATACCTTTTCCATTCAATTTTCCTGGTGTCTGCCCCTGCAATATCTGTGCAGCATTATCCACCGTCTCGCCATGGCGAACCAAATATAAAGTAGTCATACTATATCCTGTATTTAATCTAGGCATAAAAAGCCATATTTACTTAATTGGATGACAAAATTACAGATATTTATCGAGAATAAGAAATAAATTGCGTTAAATATCATATAAAAAGGATAGAAAGCCCTTGGATTATCAATTTTCTTTTGTACTTTTGCAGAATCATCAACTTCACTAATTATTAAAAATCATCGAGAAAATGAAAGTAATACATAGTTCATTATTCCGCGCGGTATGCGCCATCATCGTGGGAGCATTACTCATCCAGTATAGAGAGCAAACTGTCACGTGGATAACCATAGCCATCGGTGTACTGTTTTTCCTATCCGGTTTGTTCTCCATTATCAGTTATATGAATGCCAAGAAAAATGCCGAGAAAATGAAAGGACAGTATCTTTACGACGCTCAAGGCAACCACATCATTGGCATACGTCCCAATTTCCCCATTGTAGGATTCGGTTCCTTACTCTTAGGTTTGGTCCTGGCACTCATGCCAAACGTATTCATTTCATGGTTGATGCTCATTCTTTCAGCCATTCTCATCATGGGAGCTATCACCCAGATAGCCAACCTGGTCTCCGCCGCAAAAATGGGAAGAGTAGGCATCGTGTATTGGCTTATGCCTACACTTTTGCTTCTTCTAGGAATATATACCATTTTCAAGCCATCCGCCATCGCATCCGCACCATTGCTAGTCATCGGATGGGCTATGTTGGTTTACGGAGTAGTGGAAGCTATCAATGCATTCAAAGTTTCCAACAATCGACGTAAATGGAAGAATATGCAGCAAATCAAAACTCCCACTGGCACCAACGACAATCGCCCGGCGGAAGACACTAGTTATATCGAAGTGAAGTAATTTGCAATCGGAAATGTGAAATTCATTTCCTTAATAGAGAAAAAGGCAAAAGCAATGATGATTAAATGTTGCTTTTGCCTTTTTACAGAATGTTACTTTTGCCATTCTTCTGAATGTTGCTTTTGCCTTTTTCTTGGGGGCAGAAGCACTTCTTTACTCAACCAACCCCTCTACATACTTGCAGAGGATACCAATACCCGTGGCATTCTCACCTCCTTGCGGAATAATGATGTCGGCATATCGCTTGGTTGGTTCGATAAACTGTTCATGCATAGGTTTGAGCACTTTAAGATAGCGATCCACCACCATCGATACCGTACGACCACGGTCGATGGTATCACGCTGAATGTTACGAATCAAGCGCTCATCGGCATCCGTATCAACAAAAACCTTCAAATCCATCAAGTCACGCAACTGTTTATCCACCAATGTCATAATTCCCTCAATGATGATAACGGGCTTAGGCTCCACATGAATAGTCTCCTTCTCACGATTGCACTTCAAATAACTATAGGTAGGCTGTTCGATGGCCTTGCCTGCACGGAGGTCTGCAAGCTGCTGATGAAGCAACTTCCAGTCGAAAGCATCAGGATGGTCGAAGTTGATGTTTCGACGCTCCTCCTCTGTCATGTGAGTTGTATCATTATAATAAGAATCCAAAGGCACCACTGCCACAAAATGTGGAGGTAACGCCTCCACCAGTCTTTTCACTACAGTGGTCTTGCCACAGCCAGTACCACCAGCAATACCGATCACTGTCACTTTATTATTTGCCATATATCTAATCTATTATAAAATTTCATCAAACATTCGTTTGTAATATTCAGCTTTCTTCTCCACTGCCATAGGATAGGCTCTGGAACTGCTAGGCATGCGATAAAGACGAAGACATCGCCCTTCGAACACAAACTCCACATAGCCTCCCATCTCAGGCTTCTCTTTGATTCCGAAATGCTCGGAAAAGACTTTTGTGGCAAGCTGACCAGCCGTAAGCACCGCTTTGCATTCAGGCAATTGGCGAAGCATACCATCCAAATCGGATGGCTGCACAACCAGCAAATCCTTGTCACTAGCCGTATTCTTGGTACGTACCACCTGCTGTGCTGTATCATAAATCGCCACCCCCTTCTCGCCAAGAAATTTCTTGATTTCAGCCAAGTGATAAGTCTTATGTTCCACATCTACGAAATGCAGCTTATCATCGAAATAGATATAACCGAATATACGCCACATATCATTCTGAAAATTAGGATAATACCAAGGCATACACCATCGTTTTTCAGCAGGTGGAAATGTACCGAGCATCAACAACTTGGCATTAGCGGGGAGCCATGGCTCGAAAGGATGAATCTCTACCATATATTAACCTTATTTTAAGCTAAATCGCGCTTTTTATAGATGAATCGAATTCATACACATACCAGATTGGTCAGCATTACTTTAGATAGACAACCACTGGCAGATGGTCGCTATAACCATGGAGCCATTTTCCACCAGCCTTTGTACGCAAAGGGGCACCTTGATAGGGACCGTCTTGCTGAATGAGGTAATCCATTCGTTGAACTTCAGGCTTCCAAAACATCCAATCATTTTTCTTCGCTTTGGTTAGCAGATTGGGGGTCATCACTATCTGGTCGAAGAGATTCCACGCACCTTTATAATATAAGGTACCCTTGCCGTCTTTCACCAAAATATTATACCAGGGATTATACATATCTCCAGCACCTACTTCCGAAATTTCAGGCTTGGCACGCAGCACCTCAAACATACTTTTGTTTGTTGGGTCATCATTCATGTCGCCCATCACAAATACCTTCATATTCGGATTCATCCTCAACAGACTATCCTTCACAGCCTTGGTTTGTCTAGCGCCACTCTCACGATAGAAAGACCCGGAAAATCGGCTAGGCCAATGGCACACGATAACAGCGACCTGCTGATGTCCCATTTTTCCACAAACAGTAAGGAATCCACGAGTATAAAAAGCAGAGTCTTTGGCTAATTCCTGTACATAGGGCACAAGTTTCACCGTTTTCACCTTGAATAGCTTGGAATTATAGAGCAAAGCACAGTCGATACCTCGCTTATCTGGGCCCTCGATATGACAGAATTTCATTCCGCGGGCTTTTAGAGCTGGCTGTGAAACCAAGTCATTCAGCACCCTATCGTTCTCCACTTCTGCCAGACCGATAAAGGCGCATCCCACACCCGGCAACTCACTAGTTCCCATATCTGCTAATGCACGCGACATATTCTTCAACTTACTGATATATTTCTCGCTGTTCCAACCCTTAGCAGGCAGATATTCATAATCATTCTTACCTTCGTCATGACAAGTGTCAAAGAGATTCTCCTGATTATAGAAGCCCACAGCATACAAAGTGCGTTTCCTTGCTGAAGTCGTGGCGCAAAGCAACAACAAAAGAGCCAGCAACAAATGATATTTCTTCATTCTATACATTAATTGATTAAATTCTATACATTATTTTATTAATAGTCTTATTCCATAAAATTTATGCAAAGATACCATTATTATCTCAAATAACACCATAAAAAAGAAGAAAAACTGATTTTTCACTGTTTTTTTAACAGATAGAGAAAAGTAAAAGACTGTTTGTAGATTGCAAGAGACAACCTATCGATTGTTTGTAAAGAAGCTTCTCTCAGAAAGATAACCCATTAATTTTCAAATATTTCTTAAAAAGAAGGCGAAATATTTGGCGGTTTCAAGAAAATATAGTAATTTTGCACCCCGATAAGACAAAGGCTATAATGGGCATGCCCCGAAGAGGGACACGAATGATGCCAAGATTAATATCCGAAACATCCCCATGACGTCTATTTTTTAAACCATTTAATAATAAATAAAAGAAAATGAAAAAAGGTATTCACCCAGAAAACTATCGCCCAGTAGTATTTAAGGATATGTCTAATGGCGATATGTTCCTCTCAAAGTCAACTTGCAAGACTAACGACACCGTTGAGTTTGAAGGCGAGACTTACCCAGTTGTTAAGATTGAAATCTCTAGCACCTCTCACCCATTCTATACAGGTAAGAGCAAGCTTGTTGATACAGCAGGTCGCGTTGACCGCTTCATGAACCGTTATGGTAAGTTGAAGAAGTAATATACCTTTTTAAATAAGGATATATTATAACGAAATAAAAAGTGCATTCCAGCGTAGTTGCATATACGCTAGAATGCACTTTTTCTATTTATTCTACCTTTTATTGTTCGCGACAACTTGGTATAAAAGGGAGAATACAAGGAACTATCTCCTTGTATTCAATTGTTTTACAGTGCCAACTATAGGCTTCAGCAAAGCACCGCTACCAAATGATGCCTTTGAATGACTATCTATCGAGCGACTCACACTCTTAGCATTTTGAGTAATAGAACTAGCGCTCAAGTCGAAATAAATCACATCGCCTTTCACTTTGCCAGTACCTATCATATAACCATAGAATGTGTCATAATCCTTACCATCCTCTTGTCCTAAATGGAAACCATACTGGCTTGCTCCAGCATCCATCACGAAGGTGGCACCACTATCGGTATATTTCAGATAGATGTCGCCATTGTTATCTATATACCAAGTGAACTTCAAGATTTGTTGGTCTGTCACCTTACCATCATCATCATACACATAGTCAGTCTCTACACCATTTCCACTCAACGCATCCTGCTTATATCCAAATTGATAGAATTGCATCTCGGCATAGAATTCATCGGTAGCTCTCGAGTTACCATCATCCTGTATGTAAGAGTACTTCACTGGACCAGACCACAAGCCCACCAAAGTTTGAGCCTCCGAGACCAACTGATCATTCTGTGATCCTTGAGAACCTTGGTTCCAACTATTGTCTTTCCACCCCCAATTGCCATGATTGTAATCGTCGTACCATCCATAAGGATCATCCCAAGGATCATCATACCAAGGATCGTCATCATCGCAACTCGTAAAAGTAAAGGATGCGGCAACTATCGCCATCAGCATCCACAAAGACTTCATCTTTTTCATATCGTAAGACTTTTAATTTATTAATATTCCAATATATTCACAACTGGTGGAGCAATGCCGTAAATTCACACATGTCCACTTTGTTTTGATTACGATGCAAAGATATGACAAATATTACACCCGACAAAGGGAAAAGTGGAATATTTTAGGGGAATTTCCCTATTTTACAACAGTTTTTCCCTAAAAACCTTTGTTATTCTCAAAAAAATACACTACCTTTGCAGGGAATAGGCTGCAACCGAAGCAAACTTGATAGCTTTTGCGCTTGCACCACCTTTACTAATATATTAAACTAGAGCTTTATATATGATAAAGAGATATATCTACATATTACTCATCGCCGTCGTAACCACCCTACAGGCTATGGCTACGCCATATTGCGACGTGCGTAAATTCTCCATTACTGACGGACTTGCCGCCAATACCATTTCAGACCTCAAGCAAGCACCCGACCGACTGATGTGGTTTAGTACTTGGAACGGTATATCCTACTATGATGGCTATACATTCCATACCTTTCGCGACGACCCAGACAACGTGGATATTCTCGCAACAAACCGATTCAAGGCGATCTATCCCACCTCGCTAAACAACATTTGGTGTGTGACATCCGACGACCAGCTCTATGTGTATGACACTCAATTGTGCCAATTTATACAAGTGGGCGACAAAATGAACAAAACATTCAATATCGACTTAAGAGTCGATAAAATATACCCTATAGAGAGAGGAAACACGTGGATTACCACCAGCAAAGGCAACTACCTGATACGCACCTCAGGAATACCTGGCGAAGGCGGTAAGAAACCAGAAATCATCAAGGTAGGTCAACAAGGACTCAGAAGTGGACATATCTGGTTTATCTGGGCTGACAAGAAAAATCGCGAATGGATTCTCACCGACAAAGGAGCCACCATTTACAATCACCATTTTAGTACCCCTATCCCATTCAAGTGGATTAGAGAGGTGGGCGACAACATCTTCCTAGCCACCAAAGACGGGAAACTCGCTGTGTATGACGAGACCAACAGACTGAGCATCATCCCATTACCTGCTGGAGTAACTCGTATCAACCAACTTAAGAACACAGGCTACCAGCTTTTGATTGCCACAAATTTGGGTATGATCATCTACAACCCTCGTACCTTCAAAACAGAAATTGTAAACGTACAAAGTCCTGGACAGCCACTCGCCGAGGTAAAAAATATATATACCGACTACTTTGGCATGGTATGGGTATTCACTGACGGTATGGGAGTAACATTGGTCAATCCGAAAACGGGTGCCAAGCAATGGCTCTTCGCCGACCAAGAGAATCCATTGGATCGCACCACATCCAGTAGTTTTTTCATCACGCAAGACGAAAACCACACCCTCTGGATTGTACCCAACGGGGGCACATTCAGCTATTTCGACCGCAAAGCGGGAAAACTCATACCTTACCTGTTGAGAAGTAACTCATCAGGCAACTATCGTGTGCCTAACATCGGCAGACATTTTCTCTCAGACCAGGGAATCTTGTGGGTTACAGGTATCCACGACTTAACACAAGTAGTATTCAAGAGCCATAGCTATCATCTCAATAAGCTAGACAATGGAGAGGCTGAGGTTCGTGCCATCTGCAATAGTCCGGAAGGCTATCGCTGGTGCGGCTACAGCAACGGCGTGATACAAGTAATCAACAACCTGTATCAGAATGTAGGCTACCTATCACCGAGCGGACAGGTAGTTCCACAACAAGTGCCTTTCTGCCAAGTTCCCATCTATTCGCTCTTCTATGATACACAGGGGAGAATATGGATAGGAACCAAGGGAGACGGTCTTTACATTCGTTCCAATGAAGGAGTAAGCCACTACAAGCACGAACCAGCCAACAAGGCATCCCTGCCAAACGATGTCATCTTCGATGTAGCAACCGATCGGCATGGACGCAACTGGATAGCCACATACGGAGGAGGCTTGGCCCTCATAACACAAGCACCAACGGGATTGGCCTTCTACAGCAAGACCAACGGCCTACCTTGGCCAAAGAACGCCTACAACAAGACTAGGAGAATATTCTGCACACCTACGGGTGAAATACTTGTGGGCACAACCGATGGACTCATCAGTTTCAGTGACAACTTCAAATTGCCACAGCAGATTAAATTTTTCCATACCAACCATATACAAAATGACACTACATCGCTGGTTGCCAAAGACGTAAACTTCATCATGCAACACAGCAACGGCAATACATACATTTCCGAGCTGGGTGGTATTCTGGAAAACATAATTAGCAAGAAGTTGCTTCAAAATGATCTCAAGACCCAATATTTCAAGAATATCAACTACAACGAGGGCATCGTACAAAGTATGATAGAGGACAATCAGGGAAACCTATGGGTAATCAGAGAGTCGAGCATCGACAAATGTGACCTAAGAACTGGGAAAACTGATGTATTCGGTCCCAACGACTTCGACTACAACATGTCGTTCACAGAGGCTCGTCCTACTCACGATCCTGCCACCAACGACATATCCGTGGGTACCCCATTCGGACTACTCACCTTCAACCCAGCCACACTGAAGAAGAGTCAATATCAGGCACGCATCATTTTCACCTCGCTGCATTATACGGGCGAGAGAACTTCATTGCCTATCCTACATAGCGAGAAACTGGTTATACCAGCCAACAAGCGAGACTTGACCATTAGTTTCGCTTCGCTCGACTACACCCGTAAGTATCAAGTGAAATACCGCTATCGTCTGGAAGGACATACACCTCCTGGCAAGTGGATAGACAACGGAAGCAGCAATACGATTGGATTCAACCGCATCAGTCATGGCGACTATATATTAAAGGTAACAGCCACTAATTCGCACGGTGTATGGAGCAAGTATATCGCAGAATTGCCTATAGAGGTACGCCCTACTTTCTGGGAAAGCGTCTGGGGTAGAATCACCATGCTGATATTACTCGCCATCGCTGTTGCCAGCATATTCTATTCTTACAACCGCAATCAGCGTAACAAGATGAGCCATGAGATGAGTTTGATGAAAAACGAATTCTTCAGCGATGCCAGTCACAAACTGCGCACACCACTTACTCTCATTGGTGGTCCATTGCTACAAGTATTGAAAAATGAGCATGGAATCACTCGTGAGAGCAGAGATTTGCTGAATATCGCCCTCAAAAGCTCTCACGAAATGCTTGAGATGATCAACAAAATGCTGAGATTCGACAACAACACCAACTTCGTAACCGACGGAGGTCTCAATGAACAAGAAGATGCGGAGATACAAGAGACCGTACAAGGCCAGATAGACGACAATACTGTGGGCAAGTACTTGGAAGAATTGGAAAAAGAGCAGCAGAAGAATGCCAAAAAGAACGAGCATGAAAACGACGAAAACCTTGACGAGGCAGACAGCAAGGAATTCACCATATTGGTGGTAGAAGACAACGCCGACCTTCGTAAATATCTCTATAGCATATTGGAAAAAACATACAATGTGCTTCTCGCAGAAAACGGAAAAGCCGGTTTGTACATAGCTCGTACAGAAATGCCAGACTTTATCCTTACAGACGTAACTATGCCAGTAATGGATGGTATTACGATGATACGCGAAATCAAACAAGATCGCACCATCGCACATATACCAATCATCATCCTCTCGGCAAAGGCTAGTGTGGAAGACCAACTCAAGGGCTTCGAACAAGGTATTGATGGTTATATGACCAAGCCGTTCTCTGCCAATTACCTCATGGGACGAATAGACGCCGCACTCAAGAAACGCCGCATAGCTCAAACTGACATAGCTAAATTAATGGAAAAGAATGGGCGAGCAGAAGCTATCGGACAGCTAGCACCTATGCCGAAGCAAAAGAAGACTCTCAGCGAAATAACAGCAGAAATAAGAGAGTTGGAAACGCAGGACAACGAGAAGAAAGAGGAACAGAGAAATTACGCTTTCATGGAAAGCCAAATTAATGACAAGATGACTGCCAAGATTCTGAAATATGTGACAGACAACATGAGTAGCCCAGACCTCAAGATAGACGACATCGCCGACGCAATGAGCATGAGCCGAAGTGTCTTATACTCCAAAATTAAGCAATCAGTAGGCATGACACCTATCGACTTCGTTAGACACATCCGAATCATGAGAGCCTGCGAATTACTTCAGCAGACCAACGATTCTCTCACGAACATTGCATTCGAAGTAGGATTCAGCGACCCTAAATACTTCTCGAAAGTATTTAAGAAGGAAATGGGCATCGTACCTAGCGAGTATCGCGAAAGAACCAAAGAATAACAAACGTAGGCGTAGAACCGACAAACGGTAGCAAAACAAAGACATGCGGTCGAAACACTTCCCCCAACGTCCCATCAAGCAGACCCAAATACTGTTGTATCGACAATTTAGGAAGCTTACATGAGAACAAAAGGGTAAAAACAATATATAAGCGGCCGCATTTAGTCTTTTTTAACCTACAATATAGAATTTTTAAGATATGAATCGTTACAACTTCAAGAAAAAAGCAGTATCTTTGCAGCAAGTTCTTAGAAAAGTTAAATGATAGATTAATCGTAAACTTCTCTCCTATTTTATTCTTTGAGTTAGGAAAGAAGTTGAAAAGCTCCAGGGATTGTGAAATTCCTGGAGCTTTTTTAGAATTTTTATGTCAACTCTTTACCATTTGTGAAAGAAAAGTAGTACCTTTGCACTTAAATAAATACAATCCAAGGCATAGAGCCAAGGTTCCTAGCCATTGGAGAAAGAAAAAGAAAGAAAAGAACAAACATAAAAAGTAACTATAAAAAATGAGAACCGTTTACGAATTCTCCGTTAAGGACAGAAAGGGAAAGGAAGTTTCCCTCAAAGAGTACGCTAACGAAGTACTGCTCATCGTTAACACCGCCACAAAATGTGGCTTCACTCCTCAGTATGAGGAATTGGAAAAGCTCTATGAGAAATACCACCAGCAGGGCTTCGAGATACTCGACTTCCCATGCAACCAGTTTGGTCAGCAGGCACCTGGTACCGATGAAAGTATTCATCAATTCTGCAAATTAACATACGGTACAGAATTCCAGCGATACAAGAAGATCAAGGTAAACGGCGACGATGCCGCTCCTCTCTTCAAGTTCCTCAAAGAATGCAAAGGTTTCGCTGGCTGGGATGAGAGCCATCCTCTTTATCCTGTACTCGACAAGATGCTTTCTGAAGCAGATCCTAATTACAAGGACAACCCTGACATCAAGTGGAACTTCACTAAGTTTCTTATCAACAAGAAAGGCCAAGTTGTAGCTCGTTTCGAGCCAACCACCAGTTTCGACGTAATAGCCAAAGCCATCGAGGAATGGCTCAACGCATAAATACCAAAAACAAAGCCAGATTGCTCACCGCAATCTGGCTTTTCTTATATTTATCCAAACCTAGAACTATCTTATGGAAAACTAGGATTATCTTAAGAAGACTAGGATTATCTTATGGAAAACCTAGGATTACCGCCTAGAAAAACTAGGTTACATTTCAACCTCAGGCACACACTTCAAGTATTGATTGATTTCCTCATCGCTCACTCTATAATCCTGTAAGTCGCCGTTGAGATAACTCTCATAAGAAGGCATATCGATGAGTCCATGACCAGAGAGACAGAAAAGGAGAACTGTATGCTTGCCCTCTTCCGTTGCCTTCTTCGCCTCTCGGATGGTAGCGGCGATGGCATGGCAACTCTCTGGAGCCGGGATGATACCCTCGGCACGGGCGAAAAGCATACCTGCCTCAAAAGCCTCAGTCTGAGGAATATCTACGCCATGCATATAACCATCTTTGACGAGCTGGGAAATAATCATACCCGCACCATGATAACGAAGTCCACCAGCGTGGATGTTAGCAGGCTTGAAATCATGGCCCAAGGTGAACATTGGCAGCAACGGTGTGTATCCAGCCTCATCACCGAAATCATACTCAAACTTACCACGAGTCAGTTTTGGACAGCTCTCTGGCTCTGCGGCAATAAATTCAGTGTCATGCTCTCCAGTAAACTTATGGCGCATGAAAGGGAAAGCAATACCACCAAAGTTGCTACCTCCACCAAAACAAGCTATCACCTTATCAGGGTATTCCCCAGCCATAGCCATCTGCTTCTCTGCCTCCAAGCCGATGATAGTCTGGTGCAGAGCCACATGGTTGAGCACAGAGCCTAATGTGTATTTACAACCAGGAGTCGTCGTAGCCAGCTCCACAGCCTCACTGATGGCTGTACCAAGCGAACCTGGATGATGAGGATCCTTGGTTATAATATTCTTACCTGCTCGTGTACTCATAGAAGGAGAGCCTTCTACAGTAGCCCCGAATGTACGCATGATGCTAGAGCGATAAGGCTTCTGCTGCATCGTAATCTTCACCTGATATACGGCAGCCTCCAATCCATAAAGCTTGGCAGCATAAGAGAGGGCACATCCCCACTGACCTGCACCCGTCTCGGTAGTAACATTGGTGTCACCTTCCTGCTTGCAATAATAACACTGTGGAAGAGCGGAATTTATCTTATGGGAACCCAATGGAGAGACACTCTCGTTCTTGAAATAGATGTGGGCGGTAGTACCCAAAGCCTTCTCCAAACCATAGGCACGAACCAATGGAGTAGAACGGTAATAGGCATACTTCTCTAGCACATCCTCAGGAATGTCTATCCAGGCATGTTCCTGGTCTAACTCTTGCTTGGAACATTCCTTATTAAAGATGTGAGATAAGTCGTCTGCATTGAGCGGCTTGTGCGTCTGTGGGTTCAACGGTGGCAAAGGTTTGTTTGGCATCTCTGCCTGGATGTTGTACCACTGAGTAGGAATATCCTGCTCCTGGAGAATAAACTTTTTCTGTCTCATGATATATTCATTTAAAATATTAGTATCTTTTTTCTCAGATTGTTAGCCTTATCACTTACATATTGCTATCACAAGTGCGCAAATGCCTTACATTCGCTGGCTTTTGACCACAAAAGTACAAATATTTTTTCATATACAGAAATTTTCTCCTAAAATTTATCAAAAATGTTGGCAATGCCCAACAAGATGGGGCAAAAACTATGATTTAAGGGTATCCAAGCTACCGAGAAAGCAGCTAATAACAGTTTTTACCCCCACAAAAGACAAATATTCCCCCCAATAATATAATAAATTTCGTACCTTTGCAAAAGTTAAAACAATGGCGTTGCGATAACGCCTATCATCATCTTTTACTTATACAATAAAAGCATTGGAAGCCGATAGGGGTATCGGGACTTTCAATGCTTTTTCGTTTTTATATTTCAAAAAGGTCATTACTCTGCGCTCACGTCTATATGAGATATAAGATTCAGCAATGACTTCGCTTGTTCCATGCTCTTCACATCGCTGACACGCAGCATGCGCTTGTTGTTTTTCTCCTTCAATGCGCAGTCTTGTATATGGGTAGTGGCATAGGCCAGCACCCTAGAGAACATCAGACTCCGATAGAAAGCACTCTTCGGATTGCTAATAAACTGGAGTGTCATCACACCTTGCTTAAGAATGATTTTCTCGCAGCCCAAAGCTCTTCCTAACCTTCGCAAGCCTACAACGTTCATCAACTCCTCGCCTTCCTTAGGCACTGGTCCGAAACGGTCGATCATACGGTCGCGGAAATCAGCCACCTCTTCATCCGTTTGCAAATGGTCAAGTTGACGATAGAGCAGCATACGCTCAGAGCTTCCTGGCACATAAGTATCAGGGAAGTACATTTCCAAATCACTCTCCACTGCACAATCATCCACGAAATCATCACCCGTGAGTAGCTCTCCGGCATCCATCTCCTGCTGATAAAGGTCGTTGAACTCTTCATTCTTCAGTTCGGTGACAGCTTGCGAGAGAATCTTTTGATAGGTTTCATAACCTAAGTCCTCCATAAAACCACTCTGTTCCGAACCGAGCAAGTTACCGGCTCCTCTTATATCGAGATCCTGCATGGCAAGGTTGAACCCACTGCCTAAATCGCTGAAAGTCTCCAACGCCTCCAGTCGGCGGCGTGCATCCTGCGTGAGACAAGCCTTGGGAGGTGCCACGAGATAACAGAACGCCTTCTTATTGCTGCGTCCTACCCTGCCTCGCATCTGATGCAAGTCGCTCAATCCGAAATGATGGGCATCATTGATGATGATAGTGTTGGCATTGGCCACATCTATACCATTCTCCACGATGGTGGTAGAGAGAAGCACATCATAGTCATAGTTGATGAATCCCATGATGATTTTTTCCAAATCCTCCGGCTTCATCTGTCCATGACCGATGGCAACACGGCAATCAGGCACATTCTTTTCGATGAGCAGTTTCAGTTCCGGCAACTTGGCTATTCGGTCGCAAACGAAATAGACTTGTCCGTTTCGACTCATCTCGAAGTTAATGGCATCCGTGATGGCTGCCGTGCTAAAAGTAATCATCTCCGTATGAATCGGATAACGATTAGGTGGCGGTGTACGCATGATGCTCATGTCGCGTGCTCCCATCAATGAGAACTGGAGTGTACGAGGTATCGGGGTAGCACTCATGGTAAGGGTATCCACATTCACCTTGAGCTGACGTAGCTTTTCCTTGGTGGAAACGCCAAACTTCTGCTCCTCGTCGATGATGAGCAATCCCAAGTCATGCCATTTCACCGACTTGGAAATCAACTTATGAGTACCAATGAGAATATCCACCTTGCCCGACTTCAAGTCTTCCAAGATTCGTTTAGTTTCCTTGGTACTACGAGCACGGCTCAAATACTCTAAGGTGACGGGCAATCCCTCCAATCGATGCTTGAAAGTCTGGTAATGCTGAAAGGCGAGAACCGTAGTAGGCACCAACACAGCCACCTGCTTTCCGTCGCACGCTGCCTTGAAAGCGGCACGAATGGCGACCTCTGTCTTGCCAAAACCTACATCGCCACATACCAAACGATCCATCGGTCTGCCACTCTCCATATCCTTCTTGACATCAGCGGTAGCCTTGCTTTGGTCTGGCGTATCCTCATAGAAGAAAGAAGCCTCCAGCTCATGCTGCAAATAGCTGTCCGCACTGTAAGCGAATCCCTTCTCTCGTCGTCGTTGCGCATAAAGCTTGATCAAGTCGCGAGCTATGTCTTTGATTCGTTTCTTTGCCTTTTCCTTCAGTCGTTCCCAAGCCCCTGTTCCCAGGGTCGACAACCTAGGAGGCTCGCCGGTGTTACTGCTACGATACTTGCTAATCTTATAGAGCGAATGGATGCTGACATCCACCTTGTCGTTGTTTTTGTAAACGATGCGAATCATCTCTTGATAGCTATCTCCCGTAGGAACACGTATCAAGCCGCCAAACTTGCCGATTCCGTAATCCACATGCACGATGAAGTCACCAGGCTCCATCTCTTGCAACTCCTTCATCGTGAGAGCCATCTTTCCTGCACGGGCGGCATCCGAACGAAGATTGTATTTATGGAATCTATCGAAGATTTGATGGTCGGTCAGAAAGCAACAGCGCTTCTCATTATCCACAAACCCTTCGTGGATGGTCTTATCCACAGGAGTGAAATGTATCTGATAATGTCCCAGTTCCTCACTGGCGAAAATATCCTTGAGTCGTTCCTGCTGTTTCTGGCTGTCTGCTAATATATATAAGGTATAGCCTTTCAGTTGATAATCTTCCAATGATTGAGCCAACAACTCGAAATTCTTGTGAAAGAGGGGTTGAGGGGTTATATCGAAAGATACCACTGCGCGATTGTCGCCCTTGGAGTCTAGCAAGAGGTCTTGCTTCTTGGCAAACATTCCTTCGGGCATCTTTCCGAACTCCAGGCGTACATGCCCAACAAGCTCTTGCTTGAAAGTAGTAGTGGAAACCAAGTTTAGCTCAGTTTTCATTTCGCGGCGTATCTTCTCTGCTTCCACTTCCGTAGCCCCCTCCAGCTGCTCGACCAGGCTCTGCTTGGAAAAGCCTTCTTTGTAAATCTGCTCTATCCTATCGTGAACAAAGTAAAAATCATTCATCACAATGAGGTCGTGGGGAGCGAGAAAGCTCAGGAAACATTGCTTCACCGTCTGCTCCGCAGCAAGTTCTGGCACGATTTCGATGTCGTCGCGCTTATCCTTGGACAACTGATCCTCGATGTTGAATGTACGAATGGTGTCTATCTCGTCGCCGAAGAAGTCGATACGAAAAGGAAACTCACAACTGTAAGAATACACATCCAGGATGCTACCTCTTACGGCAAACTGACCCGGCTCATAGACATAATCGGTTTCTTGCAGCCCGAACTCACGCAACTGGTGCACCACATCCACTTGCGCAATCTGCTGACCCACTGCCAATTTCAAGATACGTTCATCCAAATGTTTCTTGGAAACCACCAGTTCAGCCAGTGCATCAGGATAGGAAACGATATAAATTTGATTGCCTGCCGACAATCGGGCAAGCACCTCAGTTCGCAGAATCTCGTTGGCAGCGTCACGCTGCCCATACTTGATGGCACGCCGATAACTGGATGGAAAGAAGAAAACACTTTCCTGCCCCAACATCTGAGTAAGATCATGATAAAAATAACCAGCCTCATCGGCATCATTGAGCACAAAAAGCACCGTGCGCTTCAACCTCGATTGCAACGAACCGAAAAACACCGAGGCAGAAGAACAAACCAATCCCTGAAGAAAAACTGAATGAACCGACTTTTTCTTCAATAAATCAAAGAGGGCATTCGCCTGTGGCGAACGCCCATAGAGTTTCATTATCTCTTGTATTGTCACTCCTAACTAATTTTTGGATATTTCTTAAACCAACCGTCAAGACGTAATCTCATCACTCCAAAGAAAGCCTCGCCAAAGATGCCGCCACTCATCTTGCTCACACCTTCACGGCGATTGACGAAGATGACTGGCACCTCCTTAATCTTGAAGCCTATCTTATAAGAAGTAAATTTCATCTCTATCTGGAAGCCGTATCCCTTGAAGCGGATGGCATCCAAGTCGATGGTCTCCAACACCTTTCTGCGATAGCATACAAAGCCCGCCGTGGTGTCATGCACCTTGAATCCTGTTACCAGACGCACATATTTAGAGGCGAAATAGCTCATCAGCACTCGACCGATAGGCCAGTTGACCACATTCACACCCGACACATAACGGGAACCGATGGCGACATCATACCCCTCGTCGTGAGTAGCGGCATAGAGACGCGGCAAGTCGTTCGGGTCATGGCTGAAATCGGCATCCATCTCAAAAATGAACTCATAGCCATGCTCCAAAGACCACTTGAAGCCCATGATATAAGCTGTGCCCAAGCCCAATTTGCCAGAACGTTCCAAGATATGAAGACGGTCGGCAAATTCCTCAGCTATCAACTTCTTGACAATGGCGGCTGTCCCATCAGGACTTCCATCGTCAATGACAAGGATGTCGAATTGCTTCTCCAAGCCGAAAACGGCACGGATAATCTTCTCTATATTTTCCTTCTCGTTGTATGTAGGAATGATTACGATACTATCACTCATATTGCTCTTTCTATTAAAAATTCTATGTTTTCTACTTTCTTGACTTTTTATTACGGCACAAAGATACGACAAATATCTGAATTATGCGCAATAAGACAAGAAAAAGAGACTCTATTGGTCAGGATTTTCTACAAATCCTTGGTATTCCTTGTCCAATCCTGCCATGATGGCATCATAACTCTTGGTCATTTGGTTCTTGATATTGTCGGATCCTTTCCCTATCGGGGCAATAGGCTCATGAATCGTGAGGCGGAGCGGATGCCAAAATATCCAATACATATCCTTCATACGAGGCTTCACATCGAAACTACCATTGATGGTAAGCGGACAAACCGGCAATTGCAACTCATCAGCCAACATGAAAGCTCCACGACGGAAGACTCCCATGTGCCCCGTGAAGGAGCGGGCGCCCTCTGGGAAAACAACCAGCGACATTCCTTCCTTCAAGACTTCACGAGCCTTGTCATAAGAGGCACGTATCTTGGAAGGTCCACTCTTATCCACGAAGATATGATGAGCATACTCGCAAGCCACACCCACCAAAGGTATCTTTCGAAGTCCTTTCTTCATCATCCACTTGAAGTTACGCCCCAAGAAGCCATATATCAAAAAGATGTCGAAAGCACCTTGATGGTTGGCCACAAACACGTAGCTTTGTCCTTTCTGCAGATGTTCCCTGCCCTCTACCTTGACAGGGAGAAGCAGGATGCGAATCCACAACTGGGACCACCATTTGCCCGGATAATATCCCCAGAAGTGTCCGTTGCCCAACATACAGCCTATCACTGTGGTTAGACTGGTGATGATGCTTGCCACGATGAGGATGGGCAAACAGATAAGTAGCTGATATAGTCGATATAAGTATTTCATGAGTTTGATAATATTTGCTTAATAATATTTTCTTGATAATATCTCTTGATAATTAAAGCATAAAAGAATATCTATACACCTTATTATTTCCTTTTCAAAGTAATCACCACAATCTCTGGGGTGGCTCCGACACGAATCGGAATGGTGCCACCCAAACCCGATGTGGTATAGAGCTGGCATCCCTCTCGCTCGAAGAGTCCATAGTCGAAGGACGAGAACATCGTAGGGCGCAAGCCTAAAATGGAAACCTGCCCAGCATGGGTATGTCCGCTCAGGGTAAGCTGTGGCGCCATGAGCACAGTGTCCTTGGAACCATGCATCTCATTGATGGTGGAAGGCAACATTTCTTTCCACATCTCCGGTATGTGCTCCAGCATCAAGACAAACTGTCCCTTTTGGATGCCATAGAGTGTCTGTGCCACTTCCGCACGATAAGGTTTCTTGTAATTTTCCATACCGGCGACATAGATGGAGTCTTTGCCACGATGCAACACGAAGTTCTCGTTCATGAGCAAGTGCCAGCCCACTTCACGTTCGAAACGCTGCACCCGTTCTTCTACCGCACGGATCTCCGCCTCATCATCTATATCCATATAATAGGTGTAATCGTGATTTCCCAAGACGCTCACCACCCCATCTTTTGCCTTCAGGCTGCTCAGAAGCTTCTTGAAAGGAGGCAGCTCGTCGGGTTTCACGTTCTGCAAATCGCCTGTGAAACAAATGAGGTCTGCATGCTGTGCATTGATGCTATCCACATCTCGCTTGGGCAAATCCTTTCGCCATCCATAATACGACCCAAGGTGAATATCACTGAACTGAACGATGCGATACCCATCGAAACTCTCCGGAAGGTCGGGCACATAAACTGTGATTCGCTTGACTTGGAATGTGCGCACCCCCATAGTGAATCCATAAATGAATGTAAAGAACGCCAAAACTGCCATTACCAAGCCCACAAGCTTTCCCCAGTTGCGAGCAGGATGCTTGCAGGGCTTCAGGTCTTTCGCCAACTTGGATTTTCTTATACGCCGTGAGATTTTCAGGCATTCCCATCCCGCAAAACTGCAAAGAGCGAACACCAACTGCGGAACAAAGAACAATGCCAAAATCCCGAACCAAATATCCTCCAATACAGGATTGGATGGCAAGAAATCTGGCTCCAAAGCCAGATAAGCACTGTATCCTATCACGATTGCGGCTGGCAACCAATACAGCATTTTCTTTTTCCCCTTGCGTATGTGCAAATACTTTCTGTCTATCCAGAGATAAGGCAGCACAGTGAGCACAATCACCGGAATCAATATTCTTGCAATCATCGTTAAATTACTATTTCTTCATTATTCTATTTCAGCAAACAGGAATGATCCTATTTCAGCAAAC
>DBLF01000009.1:8904-35594 GCA_002297965.1 Candidatus Segatella papionis | reverse complement strand
GAATTATCCTATTTCAGCAAACTGGATTGTAGGAAGTTTCTCATCAGTTCCACGGGTACTCCCCTTCTATGAGCATAGTTGCGCAACTGGTCTTCTCCTATCTTTCCGAGTTCAAAGTATCGAGCCTTCGGATGGGCAAACATAAGTCCTGACACACTGGCGTGTGGTGTCATCATTCCGCTTTCCGTCAGTCGAATGCCCACCTGTTTCATATCGAGCAGTTGGTCGATGATGAAATTAGCGCTGGTATCTGGCAGCGACGGATAACCGATGGCAGGTCTTATGCCTTGGTATTCCTCCCGATGCTGTTGCTCGATGGTCAGCTTCTCGTCTGGAGCATATCCCCAATAACGCCTTCTCACCTCCTCGTGCAACTTCTCTGCTGTAGCCTCAGCCAGTCGGTCGCTCAGGGTTTGCGCCATCATATTCAGGTATTCATCCTCACGATAGTCTTCCGTGCTCATGGCATCCACTGTGGTGCAGAACACCCCGACTTTATCGTATATCCCCAAACGTCTAGGGCGAACGAAATCGGCAAGGCAGAGATTCGGAGCACCAGGGGAAGAAGGATGCTGCTGGCGAAGCATCGGAAAACGAACGAAATGCGCCTGTCGCTCCGCCGATGCGCCCCTTTCCACTGCCAAAGGCTCATTCTCCCCGTCATCCATGAAGAACAACAGGTCGTCTTCCTCGCTACAAGCATCATACAGGCGGAAAATCGCCCGGCTATGGAGCTTGCCTTCCCAAGAGTCGAGCATCTCCAATGCCTCTTTTTGCATTTTCTCCTTCTCCGAACGAGGCTTTCCACTCAATCCCCAAGCATGGTAGAAATAAAGCCAGTTGATATAGGGCACTAATTCTGAAATCGAATACGCTTTTATCATGATTCCCTAAACTTCAGTTCTTCACCACGATAGTCGGCATCAAATGCGCCCTTGTCGAAAACAAGATGTCCATTGCAGAAGGTCTGCGCCACCTGCCATTGATACTCATGACCCTCCATCGGGCTCCACTTACACTTGCTCTGTATTGCCTCTTTGGTAACTACCCAAGGGGTGTGTGGCTTCACTACCACGATGTCAGCCTGATAGCCCTTGCGGAGGAAACCACGTTGGCTCACCTGAAACAGTTCGGCTGGCTGATGAGCCATCAACTCTACCATTCGCTCGATGGTAAGCACGCCTTCGTCAACCAGTTCCAACATCGTAACCAGCGAGAATTGCACCATTGGCATACCCGATGCGGCCTTGGCACATCCGCCTTGCTTGTCTTTCCATTCATGAGGCGCATGGTCTGTGCCGATGGTAGCGATTCGCCCATCGGTCAACGCCTTGCGCAAGGCATCACGGTCGGCTTTCGTCTTGACTGCTGGATTACATTTGATGAGCGCCTTCTTGATGGCATAGTCGGCATCCGTGAAGTATAAATGTGCTATCACAGCCTCGCCGGTTATGCGACCGCCCAACAAACCTAGCTCCTTAGCCGTGGTAAGATGGGCGATATGAAGACGAGTACCAAACTTCTTGGCGAGTTCCACAGCCAGTTTGCTACTCTCATAGCATGCCTCCTCACTGCGAATCTCAGGATGATGCTCCACGGCAGGATCCTCACCATACTTTGCCTTTGCCGCCGCCATATTGCGATTGATAATCTCGGTGTCCTCGCAATGCGTCATCACGGGAAGCTCAAGTTGCTCGGCTGTCTGGAACACCCGCTGCAACGCCTCCATCTTATCCACCAGCATATTACCCGTGCTGGAGCCCATGAAGAGCTTGATGCCAGGCACATGATGTCTGTCGAGTTGGGCGAAAGTATCCACATTGTCGTTGGTAGCACCATAGAAGAAGCTATAGTTCACATGGCTTTTCTCAGCTCCCAGCTTTCGTTTCTCTTCCAGAGCCTCCAGCGTAGTGGTCTGCGGCACCGTGTTTGGCATTTCCATATAGGAAGTAACACCACCGTAAGCCGCAGCTCGGCTTTCGCTCTCGATGTCGGCCTTGCGAGTCAAACCTGGCTCACGAAAATGCACATGGTCGTCAATGACTCCCGGCAAAACAAAACACCCCGAAGCATCCACTACCTTGTCGTAGATGCCACGGGGAGCCATACCTTCGTATATCTCAGAGATGATCTCACCATCAACCACGAGATCGCCCTCGAAAGAGCGTCCCTCGTTGACAATGATTCCACCTTTTATTAATGTTTTAGACATAAATATTGATTACATTTATAATATATGACACTAACACGCTCTCATCGCTGGCTCTCACCAGGGATGCTTGGTCTAGCCAATTCATTAGGCGTAGGAGCCGGGGCTGCATTCGGATCCACCTGTGGAGCTTCCATCTGCTCCTGGGCAGTGCCGTTAGATCCTGACTGAGCATCTCGGGTACCATTCATGATAGCTTGGTTTTCCTGAGCCTTCTCGTAATAATCTTTCACATACGGATCATTCTTGAAGTGGTCGGTAGCCTTGCTCATGATGTCCTCTATCCATGGCGAAAGCATAGGATACTGATTGCCCATCGTAACTAAGAAGAAGACTCCCGGACCCAATACGTTGTCGAAATTGTCGGTCACAAAACTGGTCACCAACTTATCCTCTTGCTCGGAAAGTCGCATCGCCTCGGCATTGAGCTTGGCAGTCACCACCTGCATGTCGCTGCCGTTCATAATGGCTTGGTCATGCTTATGGACCAGTTCGCGCTGCTGGTTTTGCAACTGCTGGTATTTCTTGAAGAAACTGAAGAGCTTATCGTTGAGCGGTGTACCACTCACCACTTGCTGGGTGTCATCGAGCTTGATGGTTATGCTGCCACTCTCCAAGACGAGGGGGAGCACAGGCTCGTCGTCCATAAAGACGTTGGCCATTCTCACCGAATCTACGTTTCCTTGGAAATGAAACTGTCCATGCACCACGTCACAGGAGTCTATCTTGCTGAACTCATTGTTCTTAAGAATCTGCAGGTAGAGCATACGCCCATCCAGGGTACTCACGTTGGAAGTACCCGTTATATCGTAACTATTGGCACAAGAAGCAAGTGCCACCAAAGTGATAAGTGCGTAAAATATCTTATTCATAAGCTTTGTAATTCACAATTCAGTGAACAAAAGTACAATCAATTATTGAAGTAGCGAAATTATTTGAGGCTATTTAATTGAATATTACAAGTATTTATATTTTATTTACATTATTCTTTCTTCAACTCGTGGGAAATGCGAAAAGTGGTATATAATTCCAATACAGAAGCCACCAAAATCGCCAGAATCCACTTGCCGTACAAGATGGAATAGAAGAGCTGCGGATTACCCAGCCATTTCTCGGTGAAGGTATAGACGGTATCGACCATCGAAATGCCCGCGAAGACAAACAGGATGCTCGCTACATTCTGTATTCTCTTCAAGCGATGAATCACGGTCGAAGTACCCTCGTAGGTCTGGATGGCCTGCACGACACTGAAGACAACTGTGCCCAAGAGGAACAACCAACTGGTAAACTCCACCAAGCCCGGATAGATACCCCTAAGCACGAAACTGCACGCACCGACAACCATCAGCACGCCTCCTAGCAAAAACAATGCACTCTGTATTTTATTCAATTGTTTCATCTTCAAACTTTATAGTTTTACACATTTTATATTTATTGTATGGAATCTCTAGCAGCCGAAGATTCGTCCATGTCGCCCTCATCCGGCAGGTCTGTGCTGAGCACGAAGATGTCCTCGTCGTCTGCCTTCATGAAATAACGCTCACGAGCTATCTTTCCGAACACGTCGGTGCCCTTGCGCATCTCCCTGAGCATGTGGAGGTCCTTGTCGTATTGCTGGTGATACTTGTCTATCTCTTCTCGGAGCGAAGCTATCTGTATCTGGTACTTGATGTGCTGGCGGATGCTGTTGTCATCAACAACGCCCACAATCAATATTCCCGCAATTATCACTATAAGGTATTTATAGTGAGCGAGATAATTCCATATTATACTTATTTTTTGACTCATTAATTTCCGAAATTGTCTAAATTTGTTTGCAAAGATAATATTTTTTTGTTATCTTTGCATCACAATTAAGAAAAAATAATGAAAGAGAACGAATATTCAAGAAAAAAACAATGGGAGAATATATAGTTTCTGCTAGAAAATACCGCCCGATGACCTTCGACACCGTCGTAGGACAGAGTGCACTGACCACCACCTTGAAGAACGCAGTGAAGAGTGGCAAGCTTGCCCACGCTTACCTTTTCTGCGGTCCTAGAGGTGTGGGTAAGACCACGTGTGCCCGCATTTTCGCCAAGGCCATCAACTGCGAGCATCCTCGCGAGGACGGCGAGGCTTGCAACGAATGCGAGAGCTGCAAGGCTTTCAACGAGCAACGCTCATACAACATCTTCGAGTTGGATGCCGCCAGCAACAATGGCGTTGACCAAATCAAGACCTTGATGGAGCAAACCCGCATCCCGCCTCAGGTGGGCAAGTACAAGGTGTTTATCATCGACGAGGTCCACATGCTGAGTGCCGCCGCCTTCAATGCCTTCCTCAAGACCTTGGAGGAGCCACCATCGCATGTCATCTTCATCCTCGCCACCACCGAGAAGCACAAGATTTTGCCTACCATCCTGAGCCGATGCCAAATATACGACTTCGAGCGCATGACCGTGCCCAACACCATCGCCCACCTGAAGATGGTGGCTGAGAAGGAAGGCATCCAGTATGAGGAACAGGCTCTCGCCGTCATCGCCGAGAAGGCAGACGGCGGTATGCGCGACGCCCTGTCCATCTTCGACCAGGCGGCAAGCTTCTGCCAGGGCAACATCACTTACCAAAAGGTGATAGAAGACCTCAATGTGCTCGACAGCGACAATTACTTCAAGTTCATAGACCTCGCCTTGGAAAACAAGGTGAGCGAGATGATGGTGTTGCTCGACGGCATCCTGGGCAAGGGATTCGACGGCGGCAACATGATACAAGGACTCGCCCAGCACGTGCGCAACGTAATGATGGCGAAAGACATCCAGACCCTGCCGCTGCTGGAAACCAGCGAAGCGCAGAAAGCCAAGTTTGCGGAGCAAGCCAAGAAAGCACCTACACCTTTCTTATATAAGGCGCTGAAACTGATGAACGATTGCGACATCCATTATCGCCAGAGCTCCAACAAGCGTCTGCTCGTGGAGCTTACCTTGATACAGATAGGACAAATCACCCAACCGGAAGACCAGGATGTGCCTAGTGCGGGGCGTACGCCCCATAGATTAAAATCCCTGTTTCAGAAAATTGTTGCCCAGCTTAAGCCTGTTGTTCAGGGTGCAGGTGCCGGGCAAGAGAGCGGCAGCAACACCTCGGGCAACGAGGCAAAGTCTGTCGCTGCAGCTGTTGCTGTGCCTTCGGCTAACGAAAGTTCAACCGCATCAGATGCCACAAAACCTGTCAACGAGGGGGCAAAACCTACCCGAAAGTCGCTGAGCGAAGTAAAACTCAGCGGAATCGGCATGAGTTTCGCCAATCTCAAGAAAACGGAAGAAGCTGCCAAACGCATCTACAATCCTATCGACCAACTGAAGGATGAGCCTACTACCCCACAGAGCGGCGAGACGCACAACGACCAAGTCTTCAACCAAGAGCAAGTGGAGGGACAATGGATGAGCATGTGCCTCAGGATGCAAAACGTGAAGGAGTTCATAGGTCTCGCCAATCGCATGAAGCCTATCATCCCGAAGATTACGCAATTCCCGAACATCGAGGTAGTGGTGGATAACCAGCTGTTGCTCAACGATATCATCAAGATAAAGGGAAGAATCTTGAAGACCTTCAAGATGGGGCTTCAAAACCAGTCCGTCAACATCGACTATCGCTTGGCGAAGGCAGACGAGGTAACGAAGATTCTCTCCAAGCGAGAAGTACTCGACAAGATGATGAAGGACAATCCAGCGGTAGCCAAGCTCGCGCAAGCACTGAAATTGGTGATGGCATAATGCGCCACAAAAAAGAAACAGAACCAAGAAGTCACATCATGGCAAGAAGCTAAGAAAACATCATGGCAAGAAGACTAAGAAAGAAAAGAATAGCAATCATATTGCTCACATTTGCAGCCATCGTGGTATGGACAGTCCATAGTTGCGTGTCGCGCTGCACCTCGTCATCCGACAAGGCAAAGGCTGAGGACACCTTGCCCAAGGCTCATATCAACGACTCCATCAGCAATGCGCTGACCGAGGGAAAGGAATACCACGAGATGGATTCGCTCGTGGAACGATACTTGAAACGCTGGGAAATCAATGGTGCCCAGCTCACCATCACCCGCAACGACTCGCTGCTCTATTCACGTGGATTCGGATTCTCCGACGTGGAGAAAGGCATCAAGATGGAACCCAACGTGCTGATGCGTTTCGCATCGGTATCCAAGCTCATCACCGCCACAGGCATCATGAAGCTTTGGGAAATGAAGAAACTGAGAATGGGCGACAAGGTGTTTGGTCCGAAGGGCATCCTCAACGACACCGTATATAACAACAGCATCCAGGACCAGCGATACTATCAGATTACCGTAGAACAACTGCTCAGACACCAAGCGGGATTCAACAATTATGCGGGCGACCCCGTATCGAACACCCGCTTCATCATGATGCAGAACCACCTCACCCAGGCTCCCGACCACCCTACCCTGCTGAGAATCTTATTGAAGCGCCACTTGGGTTATACGCCGGGCGAAGGCAAGTGTTACTCGAACCTCGGCTACATAATACTATCGATGGTGGTGGAAAAGAAGAGCGGCATGAAATATGAGGATTTCATCCAGAAGTATGTGCTCCACCCTGCCGGCTGCTACGACATGCACATCGCAGGCACCTATCTCAAGGACCGCCGTAAAAACGAGACCCACTATTATATGCACAAGGGTAGCATCCCAGTGTATGAATTCAACAACAGTGGAAGAATGGTGGAGAAATGCTATGGCGACACCGACCTGCCTCGCCTCTCGGGCGCAGGTGCCTGGTGCGGTTCAACAGCAGAATTGGCTAGGCTCATCGCCTCCATCGACAACTTGCCTCACGTAAAGGACATCTTGAGTAAGCAAGCCATAGACTTCATGACGAAGGAACAGCCCAACCACCAATATTCCATCGGTTGGAACTACACGCCACAACCCAAGAGTGGCAAGCCTTGGATTCGCACGGGTTCGCTGGCAGGTACCTCTGCCCTCATCTTGAAATATCCTGATGGTGAATGCTGGATTCTCGTCACCAACACTTCTACCTGGAAGGGCCACGGATTCAGCAACGACACCATGGCTTTCTTCGAGAAACTCAGAAAGAAGTATATGGCTACTATGCCAAAGAAAGACTTATTTGTACAAAGCTAAAGATTATTAGCCCCATTGTTTTTTGAATAGAAACAATGGGGCTAATTTTATCATAATATGACAATAATAATCGTATTCCACCATTATATACAAATGTTTTTTCTTCAATTTGATGTCACTGATGTCACGTTCAAGCCTATCGCACTCAAATACAGAAAGTTAAGGCGTGACAGCAAACCATTTTTTGCTGTCATTTGCTGTCACTGCTGTCACGCTACTAATTTAGCACGATTATACAAATTGTGTCTATTAAAACTGGAACAATTAAAAGAAGGTGACTACTGTTCTAGTTGTATAAAACTAATAGTGTCTATCTTTCTAGTTTATAAAGTAAAAAAGTGTCTAATCTGATCAGGAAAAGTCTGCTTGGAGGGGTTTAGCAAACAAACCAACGCTTCGGGGAAGTCGTTTCAACCCACAAGCAAATTCACCCGACATATAAAGCAAATCTGCCCAAGGCTATGGGTACTTTTGCCCATCGACCTCGGGCAAATCTCCTCATGCCGCTGGGCAAAAGTGCCCAGCGTCTCGGGCAGAGCTGGGCAAAGCCACAGAAGTTTCTAAAGTACTCATACAAGGTTTCTTAAGTACCCATATAAAGCTTTTAAAGTACGCATAAAAAAAGGATGCATACCCCATTTGAAGAGAAATGCATCCTTGATGATTTATTCTTACTATTATGATAGCCTAAACTTAACCTTTTCTATAGAAGTCTAGGACTCACATCCATTAGTTGAAGATGTAACGGATAGAGAACTGGATAGAATAGGTGGAGTTGAAGCTTGTCAAGTTGCTGTATGTCTTGTTCAAGATCTCCTTACCATTCTTCTGGAAATTGAAATGAGCAGGAGTTACAACACCTGTTTTTTTATTCTCGCTTTCAGCAGTCCACTTCAAGGCAGAAGTCTTATTGACTGTCTTGTAGAGACCCCAGCTGCTATTAAGCAAATTGGCAAGGTTCTTGATATCTACGCCAAACTGGAGGGTATTTTTCTGACCACCTACGTTGAGATAGAAGTTCTGATTGAACTTGAAATCCAACTGATGATGCCAAGGCATTACAGCACCACCACGCTCAGCATACTTACCCTTGCGATTTTTGAGGTAAGAATCCTGGTTGATATAGTTCCACAAATCATCACGCTGATCTTTAGCAGAATATGTAACCTCACCCTTAGAATTTGTAACGTCCATGAAATTCCAACTGTCGAGAGCCTCACGAGACTCTGGCACGTACATCAAGGCATTAGAACCATAGTCGTTAACAACGTTGCTACCCAAGGTGTAAGAATAACGTGTGCAGCTATAACCATCAGCATAGCCGATGTTCATACCCTCGTAAATCAAACCAACCTCAGAACCGAAGTGCTTAGCATAATCCTTCTTGTAAGAAGCAGAGATAAGCAAACGGTTAGGAGCTACGTAAGTACCATAACCCAACTCCATATCGTTGTTACCATTGACAGAGTAGCGGTTGTTATAGTATGCAGAGTTAACCTGGTCGCCAACACCGTCGCTGTAAGAACGTGCGTGAGAGAAGGTATAAGATGCAGAGAGATTCAAACCGAAGTCAAATCTCTTAGCCAAAGATGCTGTGATGGAATAATAATATGCCTTGTGACCAGCGTTGGTTATCATGTAAGCATACTGCTTACCCTCGTTGTCCTTGTCGCCGATAACACCATACGTATAATGGCGGCGAGTGTCACCAGGAGCAAGGTTGATAGTGCTAGTACCATCATAATAATAAGCCTTGTTGAGAACGATGGCTGGATTGAATTCACGGCTGTAGATGCCCTCCAAAGAGAAATCGATGTCGTAAGGCAACTTCATATCGATAGCCAAAGAACTCTTCCATGTAGCGTTCATCTTCAAATCCTTGTCGATGATGGTTGGAGCAGAAGGAGCTGGAGCTGTCTCACGTGAGGTAGACAAGCCAAGTTCATTCAGTCTCTTAACCTGCTCATCACGAGATGTATAGAACTTATCCATAAGGATGCCGTTCTTAACCTCGCTAGTTTTATTATAAAAATAGGTGTACTGACCACAACCTGCATTACCCACAGCAGAAACAAGCCATACGAAAGGCAAACGACCAACGAAATAACCTGTACCGCCACGGAGAACCAACTTATGGTTGCCGAGAATATCCCAGTTGAAACCAACACGAGGAGAAACTGTCAATGGAGCATCAGGCAACTGATCGGTAGCATAGCTAACCTGAGAGCCATCGTTCTGTGTGAACTTGAGGGCTGCGAAAGCGTTATTGTAGTTGTTCTTGAGCTCTGGATAGATAGGCAACTCGAAACGCAAACCACCTGTCAAGCGAAAACGCTCAGAGAAGTTGACCTGATCCTGAATGTAAGCAGAGAACTGATTGTATTTCATCTTAGCCTTGAACTGGCTGCTACCATCCATTGGGAAGGTTACGCCATAAGCGGCAGGAGCGCCACCAGCCATGAAATCCTCTGGAGAAGAATATACATAATATCCTGCTGAAGCAGCACCGAAGCCATTGGTTGCCTCATTGCTCTCATACTGAACACCAGCAGTGAAGTTCTGAATACCCAAAGACCAAGAAGCCTCATCTGTAACGACGAAAGTCTTCACCTGGCGAAGGTTACCCTCGGTGAATGGATCAGGACCGACACCCATATAATAAGCACCATCCTTCAAAATATCCACTGTTGGGAACACACCACCAAGATAGGTACGAGGCTCATCCTGGTAAGAGTAAGTGCCACGGAGAACATTGCTTACACTACCCCACTTAGAGTTCCACTCTGCTGCGAAAGAGGTAAAGTTCTTCTCCTGATAGTAGCGAGCACTCTCGAAATAGAGACCAGAGTTGGCTGTACGACCAGCCTGAGCCTTGCCACTAGAGATACCTAAGCCTTGATTTCCAGGATAAATGAGATAATCCTTGAAAGGTGTTGTAGAGTTGGATGGAGCATTGGAATCCTTGTCGTGGCTCTTAGAGAAGCGGAAATTCACCTTGTTGTTCTCGTTGATGTTCCAATCCAAGCGAGCCAACACCTTATAAGAAGGTGTATCGAGAGAATAACCCTGGTAGCGACCTGGGTTGTATCCGTATGTAGTATTCAAGTAGTTGAGCATGTTGTCCATATCGCTCTGCAATGGACGATGAACTGTACCATTGGAAGGGCTCCATGTATCATTCTCGCTCAAACGAGCTGTTCCAGAAGGACCAGCAGAGATGTTGTTCTGATACTCACCATTAACAAAGAAGAACAACTTATCCTTGATGATAGGACCGCCAATGCTAGCACCCCATGTAGTAGAGTGAGATTGAAGACGATTCAACTCGTAGTCATCCACCTTGTTACCCTTCAAATGAGAGTTTGTGGTGTACATATAAGCTGTACCCTTGAACTGGTTGGTACCACTCTTGGTCACGGCACTGATGGCACCGCCGGTGAAACCGCTCAAACGTACATCGTATGGAGATGAAGAAACAGAAATCTGATCCAAGGCATCAAGAGAAATTGGGGAACCGTTGCCTGGGAGGTTACCACCAATACCGAAGGCGTTGTTGAAAGCTGCACCATCGACAGTAACATAACTCTGACGATAGTTACCACCACCTACAGAGAAGCCACTACCTACGTTGGCACCCTGAGGAGTCAACTTCAAGAGGTCGTTCATGCTACGAGACACAGTAGGAACTGTCTCAATCTGGTCGGCATTGATGCTTGTTGTAGCACCCGCACGGTCAGTACGCATGTTGTTGTTACGAGAAGCTGTCACTACAACGTCCTGCAACATCTCAGCATCCTCAGAGAGGCTTTCGTTCAGAATGGTGTTCTGACCAAGAGAAAGAGTAATGTTTTTCTCAGACTTTGTCTTATAACCTACATAAGACACCTCCAAGACATAAGGACCTCCAGGGCGCATACCCTGAATAGAATAACGACCATCAATGTTGGTCACGGCACGATAGACTGTACCAGAAGGTTGGTGGACAGCCTTAATTGTTGCACCGATGACATCTTCGCCGTTGGCGGTAATCTTACCACTCACGCTGGAAGTTGTAATCTGTGCCATTGCAGTGGTAACCATAAAGGCCAGCAAAGCAATGAGTAAATGCAATCTTTTCTGCATACCTTTTTATAAAAATTAATTAATAATATCGGGAAACTATCCCTCTCATATTGTTATCGGCTGCAAAATTAATGAAAAAATTCGATATAAATGTTACAGCAACGTTAAAAATGATGTTTTTAAACACAAAAAAAATCTGCGTTAAGCAAATAACGCAGATTTTCTACAAATTGTTATTTTATAATTGCTTTTACTAACAATTATTTTTGCTCTCTTTTTCAATTCTCTCCCAAGAGAGAGAATGAACACTTTCCACTTTCAACTCATTCCTTGCGTTTCCAAATGTTCATCACCTTTCTACGGATGGCAATGATATTCAGAACGGAGACGATCAAGAACAAGCCCAAGCCCAAGCATACGGCTGGCAGCATCGTACCCTCGTCGATGTCTGGGAAGAGTGTCTCGATGAAGTCCATATAGTAACCTCTCACGAAGAACAGGATGACCCAAGCGATGATGAGCACGACTATATTCAGCGAGATAGTGAGTATCTGGTATGGACGAGACACATCGTTCGGACTGTAACCTATCAAGAGGAGGTTCTCCAACTTACTAGAGTTCTTCTGCACCAAAAGGTAGATGCTGAGCATCAGGATGTAGAAACTCAATATGGAGATAACGAGTCCGATAATCATCACCATCGACACCATCATGCGCAAGAAGTAGGTGGTCTTCTCGGCATCGAGCTTGTCGGTCTCCACCTCGTAGCCGTTCTGGTCGAGATACTTGGTGATATTCTCGTCGCCAGGGTTGCCCACCTCCACAATCAGTCGGTTAGGGTCGCTTTGTTGACCTGGCGCAAACTCCTGGTTGCTCCAATCCATGAATGCCTGTGGCACGAGGATGGTGTTCAGACGAGAGGAGAAGCCGATGACCTTGCCCTTGAACTGCTCCTTCTTGCCATTATGCTGGATGAAGATATGGAAGTCGATCATTCCCATCAAGCCATCGCTAATCTTTGGCAGCGAGTGGCTCTGGGCGAAGCCGAAGTTATACATATTAATATAGGTACGCGGGAGGATAATTGGCACCTCCTGTGAACCTGGGGTGTATTTCCAGTCTTTGAGCGGAACATCGACGAAGCCATCTGGCACACTCTCAAAGAAGAGTTCGCTATTCAATACGTTCACGCCGTTCACGCCCATCTGGGCATCCACCTTGTATTCGGTGGAGGTGAACTTGCCCACCTTTTTCACGAATTTCTGCTGAGAGACATCATCTATCTCACTGCCAGAGAATGTGTTGGAGCGACCGCTGATGGTATTGCCCATACCGATTTTCTTACTCATGATGAGATAGTCGGCTTTCATAAAACTGTCTTGCTGGGTGAAGACAGGCAGCACGTCCTTGTAAAACTGGAAGCCGAAAAGGACGATGAGCATTCCGAAGAGGTTAGCGAAGGCGAAGCCCGCAAACTGAGGTATGCTGATATGCTGACGAAGTAATTTCCAAACGAGATTCATTACAATGTAAAATTTATAATTTATAATTTCTCATTTATAATTTGAACACGTGCTCATACGACAAGTCCATGTGCTTGCCGATACTGGTCACGATAACGCCAGCCCCCTGCTCCTTCGCCTCCTTCATCATGATTTCTCCCATGATGCGGGAGTTGTTGTCGTCGAGGTGACTGATAGGCTCATCGGCAAGGATGAAGTCGAAAGGCTGACAGAGCGCACGCATCATCGCCACACGCTGCTGTTGACCGAACGACATCCGTCCTATCTTGGCATCCACCTTGTCGGGAATGCCGAGCATGTCGAACCATTGCAATATCTGCTCACGGCTCTTGAAACCTGTTATTTTGTTCTTGATTTCCACATTCTCCATGGCAGTAAGCTCAGGGAAGAGGCGAAGTTCCTGAAAGAGATGGCTGATATGACGCTTGCGCATCTCCACCCAGTCGGAAACCTTATAGTTGGCGGTCAAATCATTGTCGAACATCACGCTGCCGCTATAGTCGTGACGATAGCCGAGCACATAGCTGCAGAAGGTACTCTTGCCGCTGCCGCTCTCAGCCTCAACGAGATAGAGATGTCCCTTCTCGAAAGAGACATCTTGCTTCCAAATCTCCGAATGCAAGTCATCGCGCTGGGCAAAGACTTGTGGGAGAACGGAATGAAACTGAATCTTTTCCACTTTATATCTTTAATATTAAATGTTCTTACTTCAAGGTATAGACCATGGTGGTGAGGTTGCCGAAGATAGGGGTAAGCAAACCGGTGACAGTAGAGATTGCATCGCCCTTGCCAGAACCTGCACCTGTGTTGTCGCCAGCACCAGGCGTACTCCCCGTACCCTTGCCAAAATTGACTACCATCGCCAACTTCTGTCCGACGATGAGTTTCTGAATCTTGGCATCTATAGGATGATTGCTTGGCTTTACGGCATACTGCGCCAAGAGTTGGTCACTACCGCTAAAGTATTGCATATCATCAGTCACACCGAAGTAGAAAGAAGTCTTCCCATCGGTGTAGAGATAAGAATTCTTGCCCCAATTGGCAATCTTGGCCCCAGCAGGACATGATTTCTTCCAATAATCCACATCGCCAAGCCACTTGCTATGAGCGAGTTTGGCAGCCATCATCATCTTCATGTCAGCATCGGTGAGCGAAGGCATAACAATAGCCATATCACCATCCACGCTGCGGATGATGTTGTCCATATCCACCGCCTGATTGATGCCCATCAAGAGGGTCTGAAGACTGCGGTTGTTCTGCATCATCGGCAAGAACTGCTCGCCGTTGACATTCATAAAAATACCGGCCAAGGCATCATCAGGCATTGACTTCACATAATTGCCCTTGATGGGACGGTAAGTCTCGATGGCCTTTTGGATAGCCTCGTCTATCGACTTATTGAAAGAGAAAGTCTCGCCATGGATTTGCAAGATGCCCTCTTTCACCTCCATATCGGCGGCAATCACCACCTGTGAAGGGTCCGTGTCCTTGGGAGCACCAAGGGTGAAAGGAGCAATAAACTTCTCTGGCAAAGCCTGGGCCTGCGCCACCATCGCCATCGGCGAAGAAATATCCTCCAAGCGATCGAACATAGGAGAAGCAGTAATGCCCTCATCCTCATCCGCCTTGAGATACCTTACCATCTGCTGTTGAAGTTGCGCCTGGGCATCAGCCACCACAGGACCCATCACGAGGAGAGCCTTGTCGGAGAAGCCCACAAGCCAAGAGCTTTTCAAGACCGCGAAATGGAATCCCTTGCGCTCGGTCATGTCAGAGGCTATGCGCTTCTTGACCAAGGCGGAAAGCCAATCCTCCACATCGCCCTCGTCGCTCACCTTGGCACAGAGTCCCAAGTTGCCGTCGGCGCTCTCGAAGAGATACATCTTCTCCGTCACATCGATGCCACACTTATCGACATCATCCACATGGAGCAAGGACTTGAGCATTCCAGCCTTGTCATCGTCGCTTCTGCCCGATGCCATCTGCGCCAGATCCACCGAAATAATCGCCGTACTTTTCTTAGGGATGGCATTGAGGTAATCGCTGCCAGAACAAGAGCTTAGCAATCCAGCGAAGACTGCCAAGCAAAAAAACATCAAACTCTTATACAATCGTTTCATGATTACATAATATGTATTTATATCCTACGAAAATATATGTACCATATTCTCACATTATATCCTTCGACAAATATGCGCCATGTTCACAGCTACCAAGCCCGCCGTCTCGGTGCGGAGGCGACTCGTTCCCAAGGAAACGCTCTCGTAGCCATTTTCCAAGGCAAAACGCACCTCGTCGATAGAGAAATCACCTTCTGGACCTACCAAGACGGTGATGTCGTCCGAATGAGAGTCCGAGGCTTTTGGTTCTCCTGCAGAAGAAGCCGTAGAGGTGCTGCCAGTCTCGCTAATCTCACGGAAGAAATCTTTTTTCTCCACTTCCTCATAGCAATGGCAAATGAACTTACGTCCTGGTCTAGGCGTAGTAACGAACTCGCGGAAATTCTCCATCTCGTTGACCTGTGGCTTCCAAGCCTTGTGGCTCTGCTTTACGGCAGAGACCACAATCTTATCGATTCTAGGAACCTTGACGACCTTGCGCTCAGAAAATTGGCAATTGAGGAAAGACAACTCGTCGAAACCTATCTCGGTAGCCTTCTCTGCCATCCATTCGATGCGCTCCATCATCTTTGTGGGAGCTATCGCCAGATGTATGTGTCCGTTCCATGCACGCTGCTGAGGCATACTTTCCTTGATTTCGTAGAGACAACGTTTGTTGGAGGCGGCACTCACCTCAGCACGGTAAAAAATACCATCACCGTCCATGAGGAAAATTTCGTCGCCCCCTTTCAAGCGTAGCACCCTAAGTGCATGGGTAGCCTCCTCGGCAGGAAGCTCCGACTGGTTAGCCGCATCCGGCACAAAAAAATATCTAACCTCTTTCATCGTCGTTCATCGTTACTCAAACAAATTCAGCTTTTTTCGTTTGTCTTCCCTGCGCTTCATCTCATCACGTATGTAGGAAGCGCCCTCGTAGTTTTCCTCCTGGATAGCCTTGTCGAGTGCCTTCTGCAAAAGCGAATCAGGCAAGCTGAGGATAGGAAGTGCCACACTCATCACATTTTTATTATAAGGTGTGGAAAAATGCTGCAACACATCCAGGGAAGCATAAATAGGGAAACCTGCCGTAAGAGAAAGCAAGATGGCATCATCGATGCGAAGCTCATACGCCGTCTTGGTAGATTCGCAAACCAACTTAGCCCTGAATCCCATGTCTCTCACGGGTTCGATATTGATATGGTAACTCTCAGACTGCGTATCCTTGATGATATGGGTCAAAACATCTACCAAATGATTTTTTGTCTCCGAGATATGCTGCTCGTGATTTTTGATTTCCGTCGCCATTTCCTTCTCTGTAACAATGGAGAGGGCACGCTTCTCGCTCTCATCGGTGAGGGTTATAACACAAGCATTGTCAGCCTCAGGAATCATAAAGGTTCCTTTATACAATAATTTATATTCCATTTTACTTATTCTCCTTCTTTGGTCTAAACAGTAAGGCGAAAGCAACACCGACCAACAGTGCATAGCCTGCGAAGATAAACCAGCAGGTCTGCCAGTCGCCCATTAAATATCCATTCTCCCAATGACAATAGTGATTGATTACCTGACCAGCAAGTATCGTGCCAACAGAGGCTCCCAATCCATTGGTCATCAGCATAAACAAGCCCTGTGCGGAAGCACGCACCTTAGGCTCGCACTTCTGATCAACAAAAAGTCCACCCGAAACATTGAAGAAATCGAATGCCACACCATAGACTACACAAGAGAGCACGAACAGGATGACACCCGGCATGGCTGGGTTTCCGATGCCGAAGAATCCGAAACGCAACACCCAGGCAAACATAGCAATGAGCATCACCACCTTGATGCCATATCGCTTGAGGAAAAATGGAATCAAGAGGATGCAAAGAGCCTCGGCCACCTGAGAGATAGACACCAAGAGGGTGGCGTTGTTAGCGGCAAAAGTATTAATCATCGCAGGGTCGCCCTTGAAACTGGTGATAAACGGAGTGGCATAGCCATTGGTTACCTGCAAACTCATGCCCAGCAAAGCGGAGAAGATGAAAAACATTGCCATCTCCTTGCTTTTGAAAAGCTTGAAGGAATCGAATCCCCAAGTCTCCACCCAGCTACGAGCCTCCTTCTTGACCAATGGGCACTGAGGCAAGCTGAAGCAATAGAAGAAAAGGACAATGCTCAACACACCCGACACGAGGAACTGGAAATGAGTGTATTGGAACTTGTTGGCATTCTCGCTCAACAAGAATGAGAACGACCCTTGATCCCAAGTGGCACAATTCACCACCCACATGGTAAGAATGAATCCCACCGTACCAAACACACGGATTGGCGGAAAGTCCTTGACGGTGTCCAAACCATGACTCTTAAGTATCGTGAATGCGGAGGTATTCGACAATGCCAAAGTAGGCATATAGAAAGCCACGCTGAATGTATAGACAGCCATGAAGACTGCCTCATTAGGCATGGCAGAATCCTGTCCCATCATAAAAAGCGCAATCATCGAGACTCCAGCCAAAAGATGACAATAGCCAAGGAGACGCTGCGGCTGGACATACTTATCGGCAACAATGCCCATCAATGTAGGCATAAATATGGAAACGATACCCTGGATGGTGTAGAACCACGATATTTCGGCACCCATACCGGCCTTGCCGAGATAGTTGCCCATAGAAGTGAGATAAGCTCCCCAAACTGCGAACTCCAAGAAGTTCATCAACGCCAAGCGTACTTTCAGATTCATAGTGTAATACCTTAAATTATCTGTTTATCTGTCTTATATCTTTATTTATCTACAAATATAGATGCAAAGATACACATTTTTGAGAAAAGAATGCATATTTTTAAAGATTATCCTCAGAAAAGGCAGCTTATTTAACAAATAATGTGTAATTTTGCAGCCAAATTGAACAAAAGAAACGATAAAGAAAGAGAAAGAAAATAGAAATGTTATTAAAATTTTTCCTTACGTGTAATAAGATTGGAGCTTTCACCATCGGCGGAGGCTACGCCATGATACCTATCATGGAAAGAGAGTTTGTAGATAAGAACCAATGGATGGACAAGCAGGAATTTATGGACATCATGGTTGTGGCGCAAACCACGCCTGGCATCTTCGCCATTGACATGGCCAGCCACATCGGCTACAAACTCAAGGGCGTATGGGGCGGCATCGTGGGAGCCATCGGCATCGCCATCCCAAGCATCATCGCCATCCTTATCATCGCTATGTTTTTCCAGCACTTCAAGGACAACTATTGGGTAGGCAAGTTCTTCATGGGAGTTCGCCCTGCCGTCGTGGCACTCATCGCTGCTCCTTGTTTCAAGATGGCAAAAACCGCCAACATCAATCGCTACAACATTTGGATTCCTGTTGTATGCTGCGGTTTGATAGCCTTGCTCGGCATTTCTCCTATCTACATCATCATAGCTGCCGGCGTATTGGGCTGGCTGTATGGCAAGTACGTCAAAAAGGAAGATTAATAAACATCAGACACTACTACACATTAAAATCAAACATTACCGAATATGCTATTTTTAAAGTTATTCATCATATTTACCAAAATTGGTACTTTTAATTTCGGCGGAGGTTATGCGATGCTTTCGCTGATCCACAACGAGACTGTAGTCAAAAACCATTGGCTCTCCAACTCCGAGTTTACCGACATCGTGGCCATCAGCCAGTCAACTCCAGGCCCTATCGGCATCAACTGTGCCACTTACGTAGGCTACACCTCCTGCCTACATGCAGGATATCCAACGTGGGCTGCCTGCCTGGGTTCGGCATTGGCATCCCTCTCCATCATGTGGCTGCCTTTCATCATCATGATACTCATCAGCCGCTACCTCCTCACACACAAGGATTCCAAGATTGTGAAAGATATTTTTGCTGGTCTTCGTCCTGCCATCATCGGACTGATAGCAGCCGCTGCCGTTCTCTTAATGAACAAAGAGAATTTTGGTTCACCATACGAAGATCCATTTGTCTTTGGCGTAAGCGTGGCATTATTCCTCGCTGCATTCTTCTTTACGAAAGTTAAGAAAGCCAATCCGATATTGCTGTTATTCATCTGTGGCATCATCGGACTTATCATTTTTTAAAAGCAAAACGAGCTTTAAAAACAACAGAGCATTAAAAAGCAAAACGAGCTTGCCATCACGACAAGCTCGTTTTTAGTATAGGGACATAAAACACTTCCTAACAATAATTCACGAAGAAGAATCCCTATACAAAAAAAATTGATTGTCTCACGACAACCAATCTTTTATTAACCTTAATAATCTAATACCATGAAAAACACGATGCAAAGGTACAAATAATCTTGGACCCTGCAATATTTTATAGCAAAAAACTTTAGAAGTTTAACTCTCCTTAAAGGTTTCGCCATTCCATTTAAGCTTTCTTTGCACTTTTATTGCATTTACACTCTGTTTATCCTCTGCCGAAAGAAGTGGAAGAGAGAGGCGAACCACGATAGCATCTTCACTCGGAAGAAGCATTGCATTCACCATTTTGGGCTCTATCATCTTCTTCAGTTCTAAGAAATGCTCTTCCGACATGGTATCAGGCTTCTGAAGCAATGAAGTTGCCAATGAATTCAAAGCCATGCCAACATCCAAGGAGTCCTTGCAGTTGTTCAATGACTTTAAGGCAAAACTAACATTTTGGGGAATCCAGTTCTGGTCGAAAAGATAAAGTTCACTCTCCTTCTCGGGTCCGGCAAAAGTCTTCACCACACAGAGCAGCGAGTCACCAGCCTCAGCCGGCAACTTCTTCACTTGCAAGGTTGACAACTTACTCATTCTGATTTGCAAGAAATCAGCCGTGAGCGTATCCATCACACAGTTATCTCCTAGGAGATTCTTCACCTCTGCCTTCACTCCCATCTCCTGCAACTCAGGCATTTCCTGTCGCAAATTCTTGTCGAGATAAGGCATCAGAGAATCTGGCATCGACACCAGCAAGTCCTTCATCGACTTGGCACCAACGCCCAAGCTTGCCAACAACAGGCAAGCACATATCATTATAATTCTTATCTTATTCATCACTACAATTCTTTAGACCACTTTTTTCCCCATGGAGTAAAAAGCCAAATAAGAAACGCCGTAGCGGGTATCAAACATATAGCAAAAGTTAAAGCCAATGTATTCATAATCTTAACGTTTAGATATTATAAAACCTATTATAGCAAAAACAGCAGACAAAACAACGCCTAATATTACTGCACTTACAGTACTACTTTGTTCAGTATTCACAATACCAAACAGAGCTGCCAGCCCTCCTAAGACCATAATGGCATAAGTAGACTTACTCATATCAAAGAAATATTTTACTACAGTTTCCCTAGTAAACTTTTCTTTCTCTTTGTTTTCTTTTGCTGTCATATTCGCCTATTTTCCGACAAAAGTACGGAAAAAAAATGTAACCTCCAAGTTTTTCCTTGCTTTTCTTTATAATTTAACCTTATTAGCATGAAAAAAGGAGAAAGCCCTCATGACGAGAACCTTCCCCTCCAATTATCTAATTCATTAATCGTACTTCAAACTAAAAGCCTTCGGCATCCGAAAACTTTCCTGATTATTTTTCTCTACAGGATTACTCCTCCACGGCAGCCTGCGCCGCAGCCAAGCGTGCGATAGGCACACGGAATGGAGAGCAAGACGCATAGTTCATGCCCACCTTGGCACAGAACTTAACGCTTGATGGCTCACCACCATGTTCGCCACAGATACCGGTGCGGAGGTTAGGACGAGTCTTGCGACCATTCTCCACCGCCATCTTGATGAGCTGCCCCACACCTTCCTGGTCAAGCACCTGGAACGGATCTACCTTCAATATCTTCTTCTCCATATATACAGGGAGGAAGGAAGCGATGTCATCACGAGAGTAACCGAAGGTCATCTGGGTCAAGTCGTTGGTTCCGAATGAGAAGTACTGAGCCTCCTCGGCAATCTGACCGGCGGTGAGGGCTGCACGAGGAATCTCAATCATCGTACCAATCTCGAACTCCACCTCGACACCATATTCTACGAACACCTCCTTAGAAGTAGCGAGGATAATGCTCTTCTGCTGCTTGAGCTCCTGAACGGTACCGATGAGCGGAACCATAATCTCAGGACGTGGATTGAAACCTTCCTTCTTCAACTGGCAGGCTGCACCGAGGATGGCACGAGTCTGCATCGCTGTAATCTCTGGGAAGGTGATACCCAGACGACAGCCACGATGACCGAGCATTGGGTTGTTCTCGGCGAGCGAGTTGACACGCTTCTGAATCTCAGCCACGCTTACGCCCATCTCCTTCGCCATAGTCTCCTGACCTGCGAGATCGTGAGGCACGAACTCATGGAGAGGTGGGTCGAGCAAGCGGATGTTGACAGGACATCCATCCATTGCCTTCAAGATGCCATAGAAGTCTGTCTTCTGATAAGGGAGAAGTTTGGCGAGAGCCTTCTCACGACCCTCAACGGAGTCGGCGAGAATCATCTCTCGCATCGCCACAATCTTCTGATCCTCGAAGAACATGTGCTCCGTACGAGTCAAGCCGATACCCTTGGCACCGAATGCACGAGCTATCTCAGCATCATGTGGAGTGTCCGCATTGGTGCGTACTTCCATCTTGGTATATTTATCGCAGAGATCCATCAACTCCTTGAAGTCGCCCGATAGTTCTGCAGCCTTGGTCTCAATCTGACCAGCATAAACCTGTCCGGTTGAACCATTGAGGGAAATGAAGTCGCCCTCCTTATAAATCGTTCCGTCGATTTCGACGGTCTTGGTCTTGTAATCCACATTGATGCCACCGGCACCCGATACGCAGCACTTGCCCATACCACGAGCCACCACGGCAGCGTGAGATGTCATTCCACCACGAGCGGTCAAGATACCCTCTGCAGCCGACATACCTGCGAGGTCCTCAGGAGAGGTCTCGATACGTACCATCACCACCTTCTTGCCGTCCTCATGCCAAGCCTGTGCATCGTCTGCATGGAACACAATCTGTCCGCAAGCGGCACCTGGAGAAGCTGGGAGACCCTGTGTTATAACCTTTGCCTTGGAGAGGGCGAGCTTGTCGAACACTGGGTGCAAGAGCTCGTCGAGCTTCTGAGGCTCGCAGCGAAGGATGGCAGTCTTCTCATCGATCATACCCTCATGGAGCAAGTCCATGGCAATCTTGACCATAGCCGTACCTGTGCGCTTGCCGTTACGGGTCTGGAGGAACCAGAGTTTGCCTTCCTGTACGGTGAACTCCATATCCTGCATATCGTGATAGTGATGCTCCAACTTATCCTGTAGGGCATCGAGCTCCTTGTAAAGCTCAGGCATCGCCTCCTCCATGGAAGGATACTTCGCCTTGCGTTCCTCCTCGGAGATGCCGGCACGCTCAGCCCAACGCTGAGAGCCTATCTTGGTAATCTGCTGTGGAGTACGGATACCTGCCACTACGTCCTCTCCCTGTGCATTGATGAGATACTCTCCGTTGAAGAGGTTCTCGCCATTGCCTGCGTCACGAGAGAAACAAACACCCGTTGCCGATGTGTCGCCCATGTTACCAAATACCATCGCCATCACGGATACGGCAGTACCCCACTCGTCTGGGATTCCTTCCATCTTGCGATAGAGGATGGCACGTTCGTTCATCCAAGAACGGAACACGGCGCAGATGGCTCCCCAGAGTTGGTCGATAGGATTGGTTGGGAAGTCCTCGCCCGTCTGCTCCTTGATGGCTGCCTTGAAGAGTTCCACGAGTTTCTTGAGCGACTCCACGGAGAGATCCTTGTCAAGAACCACGCCCTGCTCTTCCTTCACTTTCTCGATGATAGCCTCGAATGGGTCGATGTCTTCCTTGTTGACTGGCTTCATGCCGAGCACCACATCGCCATACATCTGTACGAAACGGCGATAGGAATCATATACGAAGTGAGGATTGTTGGTCTTTTTCACCAATCCCTCAGCCACCTCGTCGTTGAGACCGAGATTGAGGATGGTATCCATCATACCTGGCATGGAGGCACGTGCGCCCGAGCGAACAGACACGAGGAGAGGATTCTCCACAGAGCCAAACTGGCTGTTCATCAACTTCTCGGTATGAGCCACGGCAGCCATCACCTCGTCTTGCAGGAGTTCCTTGATCTTCTCCTCGCCCACCTTATAATATTCGTTACAAGTATCTGTTGTGATTGTGAAACCTGGAGGGACAGGTACACCGATGAGATTCATCTCTGCAAGGTTTGCTCCCTTGCCACCCAATGACTCGCGCATCTGCGCATTTCCTTCAGCCTTCCCGTTTCCGAATGTATAAACTCTTTTTTCGTTCATTATGATAGGTTTAAAATATTGTTATAAATATTGTTATTATTGTTTGTTAATTGTGATGCAAATATACAGAAAATATTCGGAACCGCCAAACTTTTAAATGCTTTTTTGCTATCTCCAGTTTGCATTTTACATTGTTGTCGCACACACGCCTAAGTTTTTAACAATCTCCTATACTAGGATATAGAATGGGAACAAAATGAAAGTTGACAATCCAAAAGAAGTATCCAGAAAAGGGAACAAACCGATCTATCATAAAAAAGTTTTTTCTTGAATGAACTTGAATAAAGAAGCTTATTTATATATAATAAGGTACGCACGAGAAAATATTTCAAAAAAGATTTCGATGGTTCGCAAAAAAGTATTAACTTTGCAGCCAAAAGAAAATACAAAACATTATTATGGCAAGAAAACGTAAACCATTACCTCTTTTGGAAAACATCACCATCGAGGCTGTAGCAGCTGAGGGCAAGTGTATCACTCGTGTAGATGACCAAGTCATCTTCGTGCCTTTCTGTGTGCCAGGCGATGTAGTCGATTTGCAGGTAGTCAAGAAAAAACATAAGTATTGCGAGGCAAAGGTGGTTCGCTTCATCAAGAAAAGCGATGTAAGAGAGGAACCTATGTGCGAGCACTTCGGCATCTGCGGCGGCTGCAAATGGCAGAACCTGCCTTACGCTGAGCAAATCAAGGCGAAGCAGAAGCAGGTGGAAGACCAGCTCACTCGCATCGGCAAGATCGAATTGCCTGAGTTCCGCCCTATCATGGGTAGCGTGAAGACCAAGGAGTACCGCAACAAGATAGAATTCGGATGCTCCAACAAGCGTTGGTTCACCGCCGAGGAAATCGCAGCCCTCCCAAAGAAGGAGGACGACACCATCGGCTCGCTCAAGGAGCGCCACGCACAGAACGCCATCGGCTTCCACATCACTGGTGCCTTCGACAAGATTTACCCTATCAAGAAATGCTGGCTGATGGATGACCTCTGCAACGAGATTCGCAACTTCGTATTCGAATACGCTGATTCTCACGACTATACATTCTACGACCTGCGTGAGCAGCATGGTCTGTTGAGAGACATGATGATTCGCAACTCCAACACAGGCGAGTGGATGCTCGTGTTCCAGTTCCACTACGATGAGGAGGGCGATGAGCAGAGAGCACAGGAATTGATGCAGCAGGTAGCTGATAAGTTCCCGCAGATTACTTCCCTCATGTATGTGAACAATCAGAAAGGCAACGATACCTTCAACGACCTGGAGCTCAGCCTCTTCAAGGGTAACGACCACATCTTCGAGTTAATGGAGGACTTGAAGTTCAAGGTAGGACCAAAGAGTTTCTATCAGACGAACACCGAACAGGCTTATCACCTCTATTGCGTGGCTCGCGAGTTCGCCAACCTTACTGGCGAGGAGTTGGTTTACGACCTCTATACAGGTACGGGAACCATCGCCAACTTCGTGGCCCACAAGGCAAAGAAGGTCATCGGTATCGAGTACGTGCCAGAGGCCATCGAGGATGCCAAGGTGAACTCCGAGGTGAACAACATCACCAACACCCTCTTCTACGCTGGCGATATGAAGGACATCCTCACCAACGACTTCATCGCTCAGCATGGTCGTCCAGACGTTATCATCACCGACCCACCTCGTGCCGGAATGCACCCAGATGTCATCAAGGTCATCTTGAACGCAGCCCCTAAGCGCATCGTCTATGTAAGTTGCAACCCAGCCACACAGGCTCGCGACCTCCAATTGATGGATGATTACTACAAGGTGGCTGCCGTTCAGCCTGTCGATATGTTCCCTCACACTCCACACGTAGAGAACGTGGTATTGCTAGAAAAGCGAAGCGATGCCGACATCAAGCAGAAGCTGAAGGAGCGCAAAGAAAGAGAAAAAGCCATTGCCGAGGCTAAAGCCGCCAAAGAAGCAGAGAAGCTCGCCCTCGAAGCCGCCAAGGCTGAAGACTTGACTCCAGAAGAACTTGCAGCCCGCTAGGCGTTCCGGCGGATTTGCAATCCGACGGCAAGCAAGACATAAACAGATTTCCGGGGACTGAAAAATCCCCGGGAACTTTTACTACATAGGATTGAACCTAAAAACAAAATAGAAAGATGAAAAAAGGAATCATCATGGCGCTCATGGCTTTGACCGCCGTATCAGCCAGCGCCCAAAAGAAGCAAACCATCGAATTGCCTTCATGGTTGAGCAACGTAAAATTGTCTGGATACGCCTTGACACAGTATCAGGCTAGTTGGCAGAAAGGAGCCGAAAGCAACTCCTTTAATGTAAGAATGGGACGTATCTCTCTGGAAGGTCGTATCGCCAAGGACTTCTATTGGAAGACCCAGTTGCAGTTCAACGGAAACACTTCCAACCTTGGAAACAGTCCTAGAATGGTGGATTTGTTTGCAGAATGGCAGAAGTACAGCTTCTTCAAGGTGAAGATTGGTCAGTTCAAGAACCCATTCACCTTCGAGAATCCGATGAACCCTATCGACCAGGGCTTCATGGCTTACTCTCAGAACGTGAGCAAGTTGGCTGGTTTCAGCGACCGTGCCGGCGAGCACGCATCCAACGGTCGTGACATCGGATTGCAGTTCCAAGGCGACTTCCTCAAGAATGCCAACGGCCGCAACCTCTTACACTATCAGATTGGTGTCTTCAACGGACAGGGCATCAATACCAAGGACGTCGACCAGCAGAAGAATATCATCGGTGGCGTATGGGTAATGCCAGTAGCAGGGATGCGCATCGGTGCTTTCGGATGGACAGGTTCTTACGCTAGAAAAGGAAACTGGACAGAAACCATAGCAGACCCATCTTCTAGCGTAACCCCAAATGCCACTAAGGAAATCACCCACTCCAATGAGGTTCGCAAGCTAAACCAGAACCGCTACGCCTTCTCATTCGAATATAAAAAGGATGGTTGGACTGTTCGCTCGGAGTACATCCATTCCACAGGCATGGCGTTTGCCAAGAGCATCACCAACCACGGCGACGCAAACTCGAAGGACTGCAGCCTTAACGAAAACATCGGCAACAAGGCACAGGGTGTCTATGGTCTCGTCATCGCGCCTATCGCCGACCTGAAGAAAGGCAACAAGATTGACTTCAAGGCTCGCTACGATATGTATCAGCCTAACGGCAAGACAGACATGATGAAGACCCAGTACGAGGCAGGTTTCAACTTCCATATCGGCAAGAACTTCACGATTCTCACCGAGTATGCCCTCGTCAACGACCGTACACTCCAGAAACACAACTATAGCATGGCAGATGCTGAGGTTTGCTTCCGATTCTAGCAAGATATGAAGAGAAGATTCTCATTTAGAGAACGCCAGATACTACAAAAA
>DBLF01000009.1:4831-8857 GCA_002297965.1 Candidatus Segatella papionis | reverse complement strand
TTTTTGTAGTATCTGGCGTTCTATTTTTTATACCCGACTATTTCTTTCAGAAATCAGAAAGAGTAAGTAAAGCCAATAGACATAAATTCCTTAAATTGCCAATAACTATCGTCGCCATCCCGAGTCACACCATCGTCGAAACGAGGATAGAGGAAGAGATTGGTAGAAATATAGCGATTAAACTGAAAGCTAATGGTATTTTCCCACTCTATCTCAGAACGCTCATAAGTGGTATATCCCCAAAGACGAGTTTTCCACTTGATGTTGTCGAGGATTTGCCAGGTGAGATCGAGCGTACATTCAGAACCAAAATCGGTCATGCCATGCTTTCCCTCATCAAGGCCATACCTGGTGATAAGATCCTCACGCCCTACATACTTCCAGTTGAATGCGAAAGGCGCCAAATGCGCACTTCCCTTCAACTTATGGTTGAACCAATCCACAGAATAATCCATACCGACAGAGAGGTTCAGATTGAAAGGCGAGAAGAAATCCGAATATACTTTTTCGTCGTTACTCTTATAACCATGAGTAAACTGCGTCTGCGCTACCATCTGCAAGGTATAGTACCACTTTTGGGAGGCTTGCAACCCCAGTTTACTGGTATATCGCAGGAGGTCTTCAGAAGCCTTAAACGTATGCACAGAGTCACCACGGGATGTTTGATAACCCAATCGTAGCTCCAACTTGTTGTCCCATTTCAGTTTCTGCTTGTTATTGTAATTAGCCTGCATCGTCACGCTACCCAGCATGGAGTAGTTGCTCTCGCCACCTTTGTACCAATTGCTTGACACATAGTTCTGCAAGAACTGCAAATAGTAATCGCCAGCAAACGACCAAAAGTTGGGCTTAAAAATCAATATATCTGTAGGAGCAGCCTCTGGTTCGATGGCCTTAGCCTCTCCCTCCTCCAAATCTATGATGTCCTTTCGAGATTGCTTCACCTTGGTATTTGCGACGATCGGAGCACCTACTTCTTCGAGATGTTTTTGAGTAGTTCTCACCAGATCAGGACGGTTGAGATAAACATCCATCAATGCCTCATCTATCATTACACCCAACGAATCACCCGCTCCCCCTTCAGGATTCAGGCGAAGTATGCGGTTGGCAGGTGAACGATAAAAGGTGAGTGGCGTGAAGAGCATAGAGAACCTTGAGTCATCCGATGACACATAAGTAGAGTCTATATACTTTTTGGCACAGATCAAAGAGTCAACATAGCTTGCCACCACAGCAGTTTTCTTTGCCACATATCGCTTACGCCTTTGCTGAGCATCTGCAGCTATCGTACCAATCACTATAGCTAAAACGAGTAATCCAAATCTTATTTTCATACCTTATTTATATATATTTGGGCACAAAGGTAATAAATAATTCATAAATCCGTGCCAATATTTGCAATTATTTTGGCTAATTCATAATTTTATAGTAACTTTGCACCCAAATTATTCTAATTTAAAATATAAAACATCGTGGCTGAAACAAAGTACATCTTCGTTACTGGTGGTGTGGTTTCTTCTTTGGGAAAAGGAATCATCTCTTCATCCATCGGCAAGCTTCTGCAAGCCAGAGGCTACAACATTACAATTCAAAAGTTCGACCCATACATCAACATCGACCCAGGCACATTGAACCCTTACGAGCACGGTGAATGCTACGTCACAGTGGATGGTATGGAGACAGACCTCGACCTCGGTCACTACGAGAGATTCACAGGTATTCAGACAACAAAAGCAAATTCCCTCACTACAGGCCGTATCTACAAGGCTGTGATTGACAAGGAGCGCCGCGGCGACTATCTCGGAAAGACTATTCAGGTGGTGCCTCACATCACCGACGAGATCAAGCGCAACGTGAAACTGCTTGGTCAGAAGTATCACTACGACTTCGTCATCACTGAGATTGGCGGCACCATCGGCGACATCGAGAGCGCTCCATACATGGAGGCTATCCGTCAGCTGAAGTGGGAATTGGGCAAGAACGCAGTCAACGTTCACCTCACCTACGTGCCTTACCTCAAGGCTGCAGGCGAATTGAAGACCAAGCCAACACAGCACTCCGTAAAGGAATTGCAGAGCGTGGGTATTCAGCCAGATATTTTGATTCTCCGCACAGAGAAACATCTTGAGGAAGGTATCATGAAGAAGGTGGCAAACTTCTGTAACGTAGATTTGGACTGCGTTATCCAAAGCGAAGACCTCCCTAGCATCTACGAGGTTCCTGTCAACATGCAGAACCAAGGTCTCGACACCGCCATCCTCAAGAAGATGGGCGAACCTATCGGCGAAAAGCCAGCCCTCGGTCCATGGCGTGCCTTCCTCGACCGCAGAAACAAGGCCACAGAAGTGGTTAACATCGGTCTCGTGGGCAAATACGACTTGCAAGACGCATACAAGAGCATTCGTGAGAGTCTCTCTCACGCCGGAACATACAACGACCACAAGGTGAAGATTACTTTCATCAACTCAGAGTACCTCACCGAGGACAATGTGGCAGAACAGTTGAAGGGGCAGGATGGTATCGTCATCTGTCCAGGATTCGGTCAGCGCGGCATCGAGGGTAAGATTATCGCTGCTCACTACACTCGCACTCATGACATTCCTACCTTCGGTATTTGCCTAGGTATGCAGATGATGGTCATCGAGTTTGCCCGCAACGTGATAGGATACAAGGATGCCAACTCTCGCGAGATGGACGAGAAGACTCCACACAATGTCATCGACATTATGGAGGAACAGAAGAACATCTCCAATATGGGCGGCACCATGCGTCTCGGTGCTTACGAGTGCGTATTGAAGCAAGGCTCGCGTGTGTTCAATATTTACAAGAAGGAGCATATCCAGGAGCGCCACCGCCATCGTTATGAGTTCAACAACGAGTTCCAGCAGGAGTTCGAGAAGAACGGCATGATGTGCGTAGGTCGCAACCCAGAGAGCGACTTGGTGGAAATCGTGGAAGTACCTGGTTTGAAGTGGTACATCGGTACTCAGTATCACCCTGAGTACCAGAGCACCGTACTGAAGCCACACCCATTGTTCCTCGATTTCGTGAAGACAGCTATCGAAAACAAAAAGTAATAAACAGGAGTTAAAGGAGTTAAGGAGTTAAAGGGAGTTAAGACAACAGCTAGGTTGGATTAAGGCCTAAGGCTCCAAGGAGACAAGACTATTGTCTTAACTCCTTAATGCCCTTTAGCTCCTATAATTTCTAACATTTAAAAATGAACAAAAACAACATTATTGGCTTTTTACTGATTGCCGTGGTACTGATTGGTTTCAGTTGGTACAACCAGCCTTCTGCGGAAGAGCAGAGAGCGGCATTCGTACAGGATTCCATCGCCAAGGCTAAGCACGCCGAGATGGAGAAAGCTAGCAAGGCTGCCGCTGATAAGCGCCAGGCCGATGCAAAGGCTAAGATTGAGGCCGACTCTACAGCCCTTTTCTATTCGGCTCTGAAGGGTCAGGCACAGAAAGTGGTTTTGAAGAACGAGAAGGTTGAGCTGACCCTCAACACCAAGGGTGGTACTGTCGAGAAGGCAGTCATCAAGGGTTATGTGGGGCACAACCTGAAGGTGAAGGATGGCTCCGCCGACCAGAATGACGTGACGCTCTTCGACGGCGCAGACCAGAGCTTGAAGTTCATGCTTGAGGCGAAGGAGGCGAACATCATCACCAGCGACCTCTACTTCACTCCATCCAACGTAACCGATAAGTCTGTCACCTTGACTGCCGAGGCTGCCCCAGGCAAGACCCTCACCATGACTTATACCTTGGGCGACGACTACATGCTCCACATGAGCTTCGCAGCACAGGGCATGGCTGGTCTCTTCTCGCCTAACTGCAGCAAGATGGATGTAGATTGGAGCGACAAGGCTCGTCAGCAGGAACGTGGTTTCATGTTCGAGAACCGTTATACCACACTCACCTATCACGACGTGGAGGGCGGCACCGACCACCTCAACGAAGGTAGCGAGAAGATTGACGAGAAAATCGACGAGACCATCGACTGGGTTTCTTTCAAGAACCA
>DBLF01000009.1:2272-4691 GCA_002297965.1 Candidatus Segatella papionis | reverse complement strand
GAGTTTGAGTTCTATTATGGTCCTAACGACTTCCAGATTCTGAAGAACACCGAGAAGGAAAGCACCTTCGGCAAGGACTTGGAGTTCCAGAAGCTCGTATATCTCGGATGGCCTATCATCCGTTGGATCAACCGATTCTTCACCCTCTACGTGTTCGACTGGTTGAGCAAGATCTTCCCTATGGGTATCGTGCTTATCCTCATCACCCTCCTCTTGAAGCTCATCACCTACCCTATGGTAAAGAAGAGCTACATGAGCAGCGCGAAGATGCGTGTACTGAAACCAAAGCTCGACGCAGCTACCGCCCAATACAACAAGCCTGAGGACCAGATGCAGAAGCAGCAGGCGATGATGGCAGAGTATGCCAAGTATGGCGTGAGTCCATTGTCAGGCTGTATCCCTATGTTGATTCAGATGCCGGTATGGGTTGCGATGTTCAACTTCGTGCCTAATGCCATCCAGCTCCGTGGCGAGCACTTCCTCTGGATGAACGACTTGAGTACATACGACCCAATCTTCGAGTGGAACACCAACATCTGGTTGATTGGCGACCACTTGAGTTTGACCTGTATTCTCTTCTGTGTGGCTAACTTGTTGTACTCTTGGATGACGATGCGCCAGCAGAGAGACCAGATGGTAGGTCAGCAGGCAGAGCAGATGAAGATGATGCAGTGGATGATGTTCTTGATGCCACTGATGTTCTTCTTCATGTTCAATGACTACTCATCAGGTTTGAACTTCTACTACTTCATCTCATTGTTCTTCAGTGCTGCCATCATGTGGACTCTTCGCAAGACCACCAACGACGAGAAGCTCCTCGCCATCTTGGAGAAGCGCTACCAGGAGAACAAGAACAACCCTAAGAAGGCAAGCGGCTTGATGGCAAGAATGCAGGCTCTCCAGGAGTTGCAAAGACAGCAGCAGGAGGAAATGATGCGCAAGCAGGCTGAATTGAAAGCCAAGAAAGACCAGCTTGGGAAGTAAATCCCGAATATTAAATATTTCTAGATAGACAAATACAAAAAACAGCATGGACATGAGAGACTCATATTCATGCTGTTTTTTTATAATCGAAAAGAAATCATAACACAAACAACTATCAATTACCAAAAACTTTAGAAAATCATGATGAACAATCTTTCATCCAAGCCACGATACGAAATACTAGATGGACTTCGCGGTGTGGCGGCAATCATCGTCCTCATCTATCACCATTTCGAGGAATTCGGTCCTGGAATCACTAGCTTTCATGGCTATCTGGCAGTAGATTTCTTTTTCATCTTGTCGGGCTTTGTTGTGGGATATGCCTACGATGACCGTTGGAAAAGTGCAGCCAATCCCAATGGTATGACATTGGGCGGCTTTTTCAAGCGCCGTCTCATCCGTCTGCATCCGCTGCTCCTCTTCGGTATGTTCTTTGGTCTGCTGATGTTTTACTTCGGCGGAGGTTCTGGATTACCACAAATCATGCAATCGCACTGGCCAACCATCTTGATTAGTTTCGTGTTTGCCATCACCTTGATACCGGTACCCAAGATGTTTGATGTTAGAGGTTGGGGAGAAGTGAATTCTTTCAATGGCAACTCTTGGACATTGGGCTTTGAGTATCTAGCCAATATTCTCTATGCCCTATTCATCCGTCATTTAGGCAAGACCATGCTCACCCTCCTCGTTGTCCTCTTTGCGATACTCACTATTGGCATGGGATTGGGCTTCGACTTCTTCGGAATCATGAGCAATCGCCCCGACTATCAACCTGTAGGAACATTTATCGGTGGATGGGATATGAATCCAGACCAAGTACTCTTGGGCTGGGTACGCTTGCTCTATCCATTTTTCGCAGGATTGCTGATGTCTCGCATTTTGGCAAGCTCAAAGATTTCTTCCACAATTTCATCAGAGGCATCCTCAGAAGCAGCTTCCAAAACAGCCGAAGTTTCTAACACCCTGCTCAATCGCCATGGTTTTCTGATAGCATCACTCTGCCTATCCGCAGTATTGCTTGTACCTTACCTCGGAAGCCAAGAGCACCCACTTTACAATGGTGTTTACGAGATTATCTGCATCCTCTTTGCTTTCCCTGCGATCGTTTACATGGGAGCCAAGGGAACTGTATCTGGCAAAGTTCACGGTTTCTGCAAGTGGTTGGGCGACATCTCCTATCCCCTCTACATCACCCATTCGCCTATCATCTTCACCCTCTGCATCGGATGGAAGGCTAACAATCCTGATGCCACCCCCGACCAGATAGTATTCGTATGCATCTGTAGCATCATCCTCAGCTTGATGGTGGCATGGGCATCGCTGAAACTATGGGATGAACCTGTAAGAAACTGGCTCAAGGAAAAAGAGGAAGAAATCAAAACAATAAACCCTACAAAACTGTAAACTTCCGTTAAAAATATGCTTATAAGCTGCC
>DBLF01000009.1:0-2241 GCA_002297965.1 Candidatus Segatella papionis | reverse complement strand
GGCAGCTTATAAGCATATTTTTTGTATATTTGCACAAAGAAACGAGCATATTATCATGATTATAGGAAGAAAACAAGAACTAAAAACACTTAGTGATGCTTACAACTCAGAATACTCAGAGTTTGTAGCAGTCTATGGACGCAGACGAATAGGAAAGACATTCTTGGTACGAGAAGCCTTTAACTATCAGTTTGCGTTCCAACATACTGGTGTCTATAAAGAAACACTTAAAAAACAACTTCGTAATTTTAGGGATGCACTCAAGATGAGCGGCATGAAAAAAGTTCACATACCAACAGACTGGTCTGACGCATTCTTTCAGCTCGCCCAATTCATCAAGGAAAGCAAAGAAGCCAAGAAAGTAATCTTCATCGATGAAATTCCTTGGTTAGACACGCCACGTTCTGGCTTCCTATCAGCCTTAGAATACTTTTGGAATTCATTCGCCTCTGCTCGCAAAGATGTACTGCTCATTATATGTGGTTCTGCTACATCTTGGATTATCAACAAAGTGCTAAAAAATCATGGAGGATTACATAATAGGGTAACTTATCGAATTCATTTACAACCTTTTACTCTTCACGAGTGTGAACTCTATGCAAAAAGCATGGGCTTACGGGCTTCGCACTATGACTTGTTGGAATACTACATGATATTAGGTGGAGTAGCTTTCTATTGGTCAAGAATACAGAAAGGGCTAAGTGTGGCGCAAAACATAGACAATATGATTTTTGCAGAGACAGGCTTTCTTCACAACGAGTTTAACGAATTATACGATTCCCTATTCAATGAGCCAGAATCATATATAAAAGTTATCAATGCACTTGGCACAATTCGCATTGGAATGACTCGCGATGAATTGGTAAAAGAAGGAGGTATCACGAGTAATGGCAAACTAACCCGTATGCTGGAAGACTTGACTGAATGCGGTTTCATCAAACGAATGCCTTCTTATGGTGGCAAGAACAAGGATGGCTTGATTCAACTGGTTGATAATTTTACCTTGTTCTACTATAAATATATGAAGGAGAACAAAACTAACGATGAACATTTTTGGTCAAATAGCTACAATTCACCCACTAGAGCCTCATGGGTAGGCTTGGCTTTTGAGCGAGTTTGCTTCCAGCATATCCCTCAAATCAAGCAAGCACTTGGAATTTCTGGTGTTTCCACCCAATGCTATTCATGGAAGAGCAAAGGAGATGAAGGAACTAACGGTGCACAAATAGACATGGTGCTAGATAGAGCTGACAATGTTATCAACCTCTGCGAAATCAAGTTTTCTAAAGGAGAATATAGCATCAGCAAGGATTATCTTTTAAATTTAAATAATAAGATGGAAAGATTCGTGGATAGCACCAAGACCATAAAGTCTTTATTTCTTACATTGATTACCACGAATGGTTTAGTTCACAATGAATATTGGAACCAAGTACAGGGAGAAATCACCTCAAACGACTTGTTCAAAGAGTAACTTAAACTACAGAACAAAGAATGAAAAAAATATTATTATCAATTCTAGCAGCCATAGGGCTCAGCACTACTGGCTGCTCAGCACAAGCTGGAAAGGCTGAAAAAGCAGCTTCATCTGATGATGGAATCACCGTATTGTCGCCTCAAGCGTTCATTGACCAGGCGAAAGCAGACTCTACTGCTCTTATCCTCGATGTTCGAACAAAAGAAGAATATGCAGAGGGACACTTGACTGGTGCCCATCAGCTCGACTTCCTCAATGCCGAAGCTTTCGATGCTGGCATCAAACAGCTAGACAAAGCCCACACCTATTATATATATTGCCGCAGCGGGCGACGAAGCCATGGAGCTTGCGAAAAGATGCAGAAGCAAGGATTCAAGGTTTTCGATATGGAAGGGGGAATCCTTAACTGGATAAAACTTGGAATGCCTGTCACCAAAAAGTGACTTCATAGAAAAAAGTTTTGTTTTTTATTACCACCGTTACCACCACTACACATAAATATCAGACACTCTGATGGTTAAGTGGTGGTAACGAGCTGTTTTTTGTTACCACCTTGTTACCACCGTCACCACCCATATAGCAAAGTGTGCCACGGGGAGAAACGAAAAGTTTCAGCTCGAGGAACAAAGTGTTTCCAAGGCAGAAACAAAATGTTCCAAGGCTTAAAACACTTGGTACAGACGTTTGAAACACTTTGTTCTAACGCTTGGAACAATACAACATATACGCTACAAAATGACTTTTTGTAGTTCCCTATATTTAGT
>DBLF01000004.1:1658-4677 GCA_002297965.1 Candidatus Segatella papionis | reverse complement strand
AGTAAAATAGCTTGTCGCCCGAAGCCCGAAGCATTTGTGCTACAAGATTCTCATAAACATATCCCATATTTGCCGACAACTTATCGCTGAGAAGTTTTTGATAAATAATATTCTCCGTGAAGTCCTTATCCCAGAATGCCAAGGTAACAAACAGCCCTGTATCTCCCACAAAAAGCTTGTATTTGCCAAAGTCTGCGCTCAACGACATCCCCACGTTAGGGTCATCGGCATGATAAGCCACGTTGACAGTCTTACTATCCTCCAAGCAAAGCAACAGCTCATCAGCCTTGCTTGCACCCACCTTTCCTATCACAGGTGTGTACCGATAGCGCATCAGATTCCTGCCAAGCTGTGCTGGTATCGACATAAAGAGCTTTGAAAGCTTGCCAGAAGGGTCTATCTTACGAAAGTCGTCGGCATAAAGCTGGATGATTTGTCGTTTCACAAGATCTACTTGCTGTAGGTTCTTGGTATCCAGATAAGCATTGATGGCTTGCGGCATTCCGCCTACAAGCATATACAAGCGCAAGTCGCGCATCTTCTGTCGATTCAATCCCTCGCCTAGAGATTTTCTCTTGGCAATCACCTGACGCAGCAAGGGCATCGTTAGTTCATCTCCCATCGCCCAAAGAAACTCCTCATAATCCATCGGAAACATCTCCAAGCGATATTCCTCGCTCGGTATGCTAATATCCTTGGTATTCTTGCGGATACTGATGAGCGAGCCTGTCTCGATGTAGTCAAACCGTCCATCCTTCACAAGGTATTTGATGGCTTGGCGAGCCTTGGGACATTGCTGCACCTCGTCAAAGATAATGACTGACTCCCGCTCATACAGCATCGTCTTGTAGGAATTTTGGAGATACATAAAGATATAATCCATATCCATCAAGTCATCAAACAACCTCTTCACCTCCGAAGATGCCTCATTGAAATCTATCAATATGTACGAGCGGTACTCTTGGCGAGCGAATTGCTCCACTAGGGTAGACTTCCCGATACGCCTTGCCCCCTCCAAGAGCAATGCTGATTGCCCCTTGGATCCTTCCTTCCAAGCCTTCAATTTGGCGTATATTTTACGTTTAAATATTACATTTTCCATAACTATCTGATTTTTCGGCAAATATACAATATTTTCGTCTGATACCAAAATCTTTTATGTTAAAAATGCGCCTAATACCAAAATTTATCTCCCTGAAACCACGTCTGATACCAAAATTTAAGGGTATTTCAATCTATATCAAAACTTCAAGAAGTTAACAGTGTCAACAGTTAACAGTTCGTTTTCGCATCTCTTTTCATGGAGATTGCCTATGTTTAGGAAAATATCGTATCTCGCAAACGCATAAAATGAGGCGATACCCTACCTTAAATTATATTATAGGTAGAATATCGACTCATTGCCTTCGTTGAAGAGAAGGTCGAGAATGCTCATGTTCGGCAGGAAGCCGTGCTTCTGCTCGTAGACCTGATAATAACGCTTCGGAGTGAACTCTGCATCGGGCAGAGGCTTCTTCGGGCGAATCGCATCGCGGAAATCCCTTATTTGAGTGTTGAATGTTGAATGTTGAGTGTTGAGTTGAGCTTGCGCCTTTGGACTATTGAATTGACTTTCACTTCGTCCGTCGAACGTTGTTTCTTCACTCTTCACTCTTCGTTCTTCACTAAAAACGTATCGGTCTGTAACCGAGACGTTCGGGCGAATATCCAAGAGCTCTATCATCTTCTCCGTAATCTCCATGTTGAAGTCGAAGAGGAACTCGTATTTCTTCTCGTAGAAAGGGCGGATGTCATCCTGGTAATACTCGAAGTATGGACTCTCGCCGTAGGCCGACATGAGGGCGTTCCAGTGGACGTGGCGCCAATTGGCGTGGTCGGAGATACGGATGTCCTTCATCGCCATCGACGTATCGTGGTTCGTGGGGATGGTGAGGGAGAGTGGACCGTTGGTGGTAGGGATAATCATACGGTTGCGATAAGTCTGCTTGATAAAGCTTTCGTGGCGCTCTATCAGGCATTCGTCGTAACGATTCAGCTTCTGATACCACTGCACCGGACCGAAATAGGTGGAAGAAAGTAGTGCTTTCAAAATTTTTATTCTTTACTTTAAATTTGATTATTGATTAAGAGACGATTTCGTTTAAGAGACGATAGGGATTGCAAATCCCTAGAATAGTGGTCGAACATTTTTTAACGACGGATTGCAAATCCATCGGAACGCCTAGCGGAACTTATGCTCAGAACAGCTTGTAAGCTTTGCCTATCATTTGATGCTTATGCACGAGCAGCTGTCCCCCACCCGACGTGCGGACGAGATAGAAGCGGCAATCCTTGCAGCCACATCGCTTACAGCACACATCAGGGATTATATAGCGCACCGTGTCGAGCCGAATGGTGTCGCCAGGCAACTTCTCTATCCTGCCGATGAAACAAGCCTCAGAGCAGGAATTTGGTCGTTGATTCTTGCGCTGATCACCCACCGAATCTATGAAGACTACCACGTCTCCACGGTCGAAATAATCGCAGTCTATCCTATTCACTATCACTCGATTGCCCTCCACTAGCTGGGGCGGAAGCCCTCCTGCGGGCACCGAGAAGACAGTGAAAGCAAATGTGCGCACAGCCCAAGCCAAGAGCAAGGCCAAGACTAATGCTAGGATGAATTTTGCGATTGCTTTCAAAATTTCGGTAGATTATTTTAGTTTACTATATTTTATTTATTGCTTATTTATGGTATATTACCATGAGCCATTTATAGCCTGTATATTATTTATAGCATGGGCATAAGACTAAATACTTACACCCATGCTTATACTTGCGCTTACTTGAAGACGCCTCATACTTGAAGGTAGCCCCATACTTGAAGACACCTTTTGCTTAAAGGTCGCCTCTTACCAGAAGTCGCCTCTTACTTAATATCGTCCACAAACTTGAACAGACGGTTCCAGCGAATGCCCGAGAAGCCCGGATGGTCTGGGCTGTGGCTCCACCAGATGAAGATAGGCTTGCCCACGATGTG
>DBLF01000004.1:0-1614 GCA_002297965.1 Candidatus Segatella papionis | reverse complement strand
GTCGGCTGAGTTGTGGCGGTTGTCGCCCATCATCCAGTAGTAGTCGAGCTTGAAGGTGTAGCTCTTCGCCTGCTTGCCGTTGATGAAGATGCGGCCAGCGTTGTCCACCTTCAGGTCGTTGCCCTCATACACCTTGATTAGGCGCTCGTAGATAGGCAGATTCTTTAGGGTCAAGGCTATCGACTTGCCCTTCTTCGGAATCCATACCGGACCATAGTTGTCGCGCGTCCAACCCGTATAGGCGTTCAATGGATAGAGGTCGCCATACTCTGCTTCGGTGTTGATGCTGATGCTCTGCACCAAAGCCTTGTCTGCCTTCAAGGCATTGTAGGCTGCCTTGGTCAGCGGGATGACTCCGCTCTGGTTGAACATCAAGAGGTCCTCGTTGGTAATGCCCAACTTGTCGGCGAGGTCGAGAGGGAACTCGCCACGGAGCTTCATCTTGTAAGTGTATTGCACATTATCTGGCTCCTTGTTCGCCTTGCCGTCGAGATATACGATGCGGTTCTTGATTTGCAGGGTCTGTCCTGGCAATCCCACGCAACGCTTCACATAGTTCTCACGGCGGTCGGTAGGACGGCTGATGATGTCGCCATACTCGCCCGGCATGCTGGCGATGTAGTTTCTGCCCGCCTCATACACCTTCTCGAAGTAACGACGCTGCTGCAATGGGTTCAGCTTGCGCACATCCTGCTGCTGTCCGTTCTGCTCCAAGAGCTGGTCGCCGATGGCGTAAACCATCTGGTAGTAGTCGTTGGCCTGATAGCGCTCCTCATTGCAGAGGGTATCGCCCGCAGGATAGTTGAACACCACGATGTCGTTGAGCTTCACGTCGCCCAAGCCCTTCACACGGCGATAATCCCAGTGAGGCCACTCCACGTAGCTCTTCACGTTGACCAACGGCATGGTGTGCTGGGTCAGAGGCATGGTAAGTGGAGTCTCTGGAATGCGAGGGCCATAGCTTACCTTGCTCACGAAGAGGTAATCGCCCGTGAGGAGCGATTTCTCCAGTGATGACGATGGAATCACGTAATTCTGGAAGAAGAAGAGGTTGATGAAGTACACTGCCACGAGGGCGAACACCAGGGCGTCCACCCAGCTCATGATGAAGCGGATAGGGCCTTCCTCGTCCTTCCACCACTGCCAGCGTATCTTCTTGGTGATGTAAACATCGAAGATGAATGGCACCACGATCAAGCCCAACCAGCTCTTCACCCAAATCAAGAAGGCGAGGTAAAGCACGAGCACGATGGCGAACTTCGTCCACTGCACCTTCATATTGAGTTGTTGTTTCTGCTTGTCTATCATATACTTTTTTTGACGTTTTATAAGCGTTTTAAGGAGTTAAGGAGCTAACCCCTTATAACTCCTCAAACATTCCTATATTTAGAACTTAAACAAATCTGACGTTGTGAGCAGACCGCTGTGGTTGGCAGTAAACTCTGCTGCGAGGACGGCTCCCAGGGCGAATCCCTTACGAGAGTGGGCGCTGTGCTCGATGGTAATCATATCTGCCTCAGAATCGTACATCACGGCGTGGATGCCTGGCACCTCGCCATCGCGCACGCAGTTGATAACCAAGTCATCGTCCTTGATGTCCTTGTCGCCCTCGTC
>DBLF01000117.1:2463-39234 GCA_002297965.1 Candidatus Segatella papionis | reverse complement strand
AGAATCTAACAGCAATCGAAGAACAAGATGAATACAAAGAATCACATATCAATGAGCAATCTCCTCCGCTCCATCATGATGATACTCATGATGGGATGGATGGGGAATGCGTGGGGACAAACGGAAGTAGAGAAAGTAATATACTCCACTGACTTTCAAGACTGGGATAACCAGATACCTACGGTACCTGCCAAGCAAGTAACGAAGCAAACGAAGGACGGGCAGACCCTGATTTTCTCACTGAATAACATCCTGGGAGACAATGACGGAACAGATGTCAAGTTTACGAAAGATATGATTTCATTAGGCTACTTAAGAGCCGAAAAAGAAAAATCCACTGAAGCGAACTATGCGTATATAGAAACCACCGTCCTGAAGAGTGTTACTAAGGTAAAATTTGTACAAGCAGGAACGGGAGGAAACGGAAAACGAGGTTGGGGACTTCAGTACAAAACAGAAGGCTCCGACAAATGGATCACTGCCTATAGTACGCCTTTTAAGGATTCTCACGGAGAAGAGATTACCGTAAATGTCAACCAAAAGAATGTACAGTTGCGATTCTACAATCTCCTAAATGGTGAAAACACCTATATGACGTCCTTGGAGATTAGCGGAAACGTAACTCCAAAAGAAAATGCCACCATTACCTATTACGATACCGATGGCACCACCATACTAGGCACACAGACTGTTACTTCTGGTGCCTCTTGGAGTTTTCAATATGGTGCATCCCAAGTGACTTTAAAAAGCGGCGAAGTCTTTAGAGGTTGGTTTACCGATACCTCTGAAAGCACAAGAAAATATGTGGCTGAAGGAAGTGAAATATTGACAGACCTCAACTTGTACGCCATCGCCACCCCAAAGGAAGTGGCTGAAAAAGGAAGTGGTTACACCTATAATCTGAACAAAAGCAACTGGCGACAGGAAGAGCATGAACTGATAAGCATCGAGAAGGGTGCCTACAAAAACAAGCACGGTTGGGAGATACCCGCAGGAGGAACTATCAAAATCAAGGTGGCCGAGCAAGCTGTCATCAAACTAACCACCTGTAATGCGGGAGACAATGGAACCATCACCGTCACTGACGACAATGGCAACACCATCGGAAGCTTAGACTCGCGTCTAGACCCTGATGGCACGGAAATAAGCCTCAATTACGATGAAGGAACCCCTACCACATTGACCTTCACGATGTCTTCTAAGACTTACATCCACCTCATTGAGCACATCAACTTCAAACCTGTCTATGTATCATTCAGTTTCCCTAATGCAAAGATAGAAGGCAAGGTACCTGAAACCTTGGCAGCCAACAAGGACAATGAGGTAACGATGCCTACCAACGCCTTGTTCTACCGTGAGGGATGGACTTTTGACGGATGGACAGACGGTGAAAACATCTATGAGGGAGGAAAGACTTATGCCTTCCAAAAAGACGTAACCCTGACCCCGAAGATGCATGAAAACGAGACGGACCTCACGGACACCAACGAAAAGGTAAGTCTGCAATGGGATTTCGACTGGACCAAAGCACCAGAACTTGCCGTAACAAACGACCAGGTAGTATATACCAAAAAGGCTAGCATCAATGGGCAGGACGTGGATGTAAAGCTACAGATTGATGCCTCCAATGGTAGAATAGACAATACCGATGCACGTATCAATGCTCTGAAAGATGGTGCCGAGGGCGCCCTGGTAGCAAACAATACAAAATTCTCCATCCCTGCCGTGTATGGCATGGAAGTGAAAATAAATGCTTCGGAAAAAGTAGATGATTTAAACCAAGCCCAAACGTTATTTGGAAGTGACCCAAATAACTATGCTCAAATCGTAGTAAACGCGGATGAAGAAAAGAATACGACTGTTGCTTATGACAAAAAAAATAAATATGTGACATTCACTTACAAGGGTGATGCCACCTCATTGGAGTTCACCCTGACAAAAGCCAGCAAGAATGATGCAGAATATGGATTCTTAAAGAACATCATCGTCACCTACCCTGTACTGCCAAATGTCGTTATCGAGAACGTGATAGAAAAAGACGAGACCGATTTCGACGAGACATCTGAAGATGCAGGAACATACAAAATAGAATCTACTTCCACACAAGGCAATACCGGCAAGCGATTCAAGGCTGGCGACAAAGTCACTATCATTGCATCCCCTAACTATGGCTATCAGTTAAACGGATACAGAATAAAAGGAACGACAGATCTTCTTGCCACCAAGGATTATACAGACGCCACCACACAAAAAACTTATACTGCGATAGAATACACCGTGGGAGAAACGACCACAACCATCGAGGCGGTATATGGACACCAGAAGTTGTACAAGGTAACAACCCAAGTGACCAACGCTAAGGCAGAATCAGGTCTGGGAAAGGTTATCTTGACACCAGAATACAAGCAGTTCTCCAAGGAAGTACTCGACAACCAAGGAAAATTGGAAAAAATGGTATATTGGTTTACCGAAGGTACTACAGTAACTGCCTCAGCGGAGATTTCTGATGAATATTATGTAGATCATTGGAGTAATGCAGAAAGCAATGGAACTTTATCACACGACAATGTCTATACTTTTACCATAGGTAATACAGACCTTACCCTCATCGCCTTCATAAAGGAAGGTATGGAAGGTACAGTCGAATTCGACTACTCGTCAGCCCACGTCAATGGTGCGACACCTGAGTATAAAGATGCCGAGAGTATGCCGATAGGTACTATCAGCAATGTGAAATCGTTCACCATCCCTACCAACTATACTTTCTTTAAGAATGTGGATGACGAAGGCAAAGCTACCAACGATAGCTATACCTTGACCTATTGGGAAGATAACATTGACAAAACTAGATACGACATCGGTAACACTTATTCATTCAAGAATACCCCAATTACCCTGATTCCGCATTTCGAGTATAACCCTACCACGCAAAACAATCGTCTCAATAATCCTGTGATTCGATATGATTTCGGTCGCAAAGTACACGAATACTACGACCCTACATCGAAGGAGACACGCAAGGTTTGCGCTCAGGAAGTCAATATCGGAAGCAACAAGAAGACATTCTGGACCAGCAAAGTATATGTGGATGTTTTGGAGGGTGGAAAAGAACTCAAATATTATCGTGACGTGGCGATGTGGTGCGACACAGGCAAGAAAGGATTTATCCGTAACAATGAATTTGAGGATTGGGCTGCTTTCGGACCTGGAACCACTTTCTGGTTCACGGCAGGTACCGGCACCAAGATTTCCATTCTGAGCTACTCGCCTATCACCTCCACCACCATCGACGGAGTCGTACCAACCCTTGACGAGGAACGAACCAAGGAAGAACGTGCCAAGGCGGACAACGAACACATATATGTCTATGCCTACACCACCCAGAATCCTACTATACGTATCCCTATCGTCATCGGAGACGACTATTCTTACTATCAGTGGTTTGAGATGGCTACCCCAGCAGCCAACTTGGTTAACCTTCATATGAGCGTAGATAACGAACAGCATGGAGAAATCGGTGAAATCACCACAACATCCGAATACGGCATCAAGGAACTGGAGGATGGAGGCTACGCCATCCGCCAAGGCGACTTATCTGTCGTCTCTTTCGAAAGAAAGTTTGGTTTTGAACTGGACAAGATTGTAGAGACCAACAATCTGGATGCTAACGGCAATCCGCTCACCATATTGGAAATGCTCGATGGCGGAACCGTCAAAATGATCAAGCCAAACGGAATAGATTTTGAGACCGTAGAGAAAACAACAGACGAGAATGGCAACGCTGTTTGGGGAGTTGCCACAGGCGACAACAAGAACACATTCCAACTGACGGAAAAAGAGCCTACGGAAACAGGCAAGCGAACCAACTATGAATTGAGATTTGAAATTACCCAGCATCGCAAACTGGAAATACGATTCAAGGTAAAGCCAACCTATTATGTGACTTACAACGGAGGTCCATACGCTGCCGGAGCAGCCCCTACCGCAGAATGGCTGGAAGCAGGAGACTCATTTACCATCCCTCAGAACCGCTCCCTCTATTACGAAGGTCATACGCTCGACCACTGGATAGACAGCAAATACCAAGAGACGATGGCTGACAATGAGAAAGATGAACATAGCTACCAAATCGGCCAAACATACAAGGCAAAGGCAGAAGACCTTGTCTTGTATCCTGTATTTGCCGCCAATGACTTCACGCTTCTCGACATCAATGCAGATGCAACCGCCACCTGGCATTTTGCCAAAAAAGACGGAGCACCCGATATAAATTATGAGAAGACGGATGGTATCCTTGTCACCCAATTACAACAGGGGGACCAGCAAATCGACATCAAATTGGACCTGATTGGTAAAAACGGAAAATTCAACAATACCAGCAACAGTGAAAGGGTTCAGATCAATGGGCAGTCCATCATCAAATTCCCTGCAACCACAAACTGCGTCATTAAGTTGACTGCCACAGGCGACCCAAGTTCCACTGTGATTGCAGGCAAGAAAAAAGATGATGAAGGCTATACCGCAGAGAAGAAATCAATAGAGGTAACCTACCCTCAGGGGGCTGCCAGCACTGCCAAGTTCACCAATACGGTGTATGCCATAGACTTTATGGTGACCTACAAGCCGCAAGATGCCGCCAACAAGCCAACCATTCTAACCCTGACTTGTGGCGGAGTTACCCTGGACGCAACAGCAATAGCCAAGCAGATGGCTAGCAACAAGTGCCTCACCTTCGAGGTTTCACCTTGGGATGCCACCACAGGAAAAGAAACCATCCCTGACATAACGGGTACCATTTCGGGTAACGGAAAGTTAAACGCCACAAAAGCCACTGTGCTGAGCAAAGAATGTACGGTTACCGTAACCACGAAAGAGGGCATCGTTGCAGCTACCTATCCTGTAAAATTCAACCTCAAGGCACCTTCAGACAAGCCTCAATTGGAAGGCATCTATATCGGAAGTTCAACCGACAAGGTTTCAAACTTCGAGGTTTTCAATGCTCCTCGAAGCGGTGCCATCAGAGTGAGCTACAACAGAACAATGGCTTCTGCATCCATCGCAGACAACAAGGGAGGCAAATACGAAGCAGAATCTGGTAAGGAACTCGTATTCAAGTATTGGAACTTAACACCTGGCGAGACCTATACCTTCAGCCCTGCCAACAATGAAAAGTTCAAGGACATCTATGGCAAAGAGCTTGATGACATCAAAACACTCACACTTCATATCATGGAGGAAGAGGAATATTATCACCACCACACATTCGACTTCGTCGTTGGCAAAGATGGTGACATCAACGATGCCATTAAAGCTGCCAACTCAAACACAAAGACGGATGGACACCGCTATTACATATTTGTACCAGATGGAGAATATCAGTTGATGGGAAATGATGCCAACGCAACCTATCAAAAGAATGGTTTGACGACACTCACCAAGCCAAACATATCCCTGATAGGTCAGAGCAAGGAAGGTGTGATTATTTGGAACAAGCCAACCACAGAGGGACTCAAGACCAACACAACCCTCCACTTGGATAAGGCAGCGATAGACTTCTATGCACAAGACCTCACCCTGGACAACCGCTTCAACTATGCAGCCGCAGGAAGCACGGGACGCGCAGCCGCCTTACACGACCAGGGAAACAGAACCATCCTGAAAAATATAGCACTCAAGAGTTGGCAAGATACCTATCATTCCAACAATGCATCACAAGACTACCGCTCCTACTTCGAGGATAGCGATATCTATGGTGTAGTTGACTACATCTGCGGCGATGGCAACATCTGGTTTGAGCATTGCAACCTTATCCATCGTGACCGTGGAAGCAACAACATGGTTGCAGCAGAACAAGAAGTAGAACAGGATTGGGGATATGTATTCAACAATTGCCATATCAAGACTGAAGTGGAAAATCCACAATTACACAAGGATTACAACTGGACACTCGGTCGCCCATGGAACAACTCCCCTGCCTGCACTTTCCTCAACACGACGATGGAAACACTGCCAAAGCTCACAGGCTGGGGAAAGATGGAGTCAAATCTTGTAATACGATTCCATGAATACAAGAGCAAGGATGAGACGGATACACCGATTTCTCTCAGCACCCGCTCAATCGTGCTCTGCTCACCAGCGTCTGGCTCAGACGAATGTGTGCTCAGTGACGATTTGGCGGCTACCTACACCCAAGCAAATGTGCTAGGAGGTATGGATGGCTTCGAGCCATCCAAGCTCTGCCAACAGATCAACGCCAAGTCGGGAAATCTAGTAGTGACGCAAGACGACACCGATATGGAGAAGCCTATAGAGTGGAATGACAACATCGTGCTGAATGACGACAATCTGCAATGGGATGCACAAACCAAAGCCCTCTGCTACTTCGTCTTCAAGCTCGACGAAAGTACGAACAAATGGATTTACCAGACGAACACCACCAACAACAGCATCAACCTCACCCCTTATGGTTCGGGCTACTACTGCGTGCGTGCCGCTAACCAGCGAGGCGGTCTGGGCGCTCCTACCAAGGCGATGCAATACGTCATCACTGACCCATACGAACTAGAGATCAAGCAAGTGGGTAGTGAGGAAGGCTACGGTTGGAGCACAATCTGCCTGCCTTTCAATGCCAAGATACCAGAGGACATCAAGGTTTATGCTGCCACACCTCACAAGAACGAAGACAAGGCTGCAGAAAAAGTGACCGACTTTCTGTTGACACTCACGGCGGTATCGAAGGTTATCAATAGCCAGAAAGGTTATGTGGTTTATGGTCCTGTAGGCACCTATACCTTCAAGGCAACCTCCAGCACAGATGCGAACGAGACCATCCTGACGGGCAATCCTAACGATGATGCCATGACCTCGACAAACATCTACTGTTATGTACTTGCCAACAAGAGTTGGGGACTCGGCTTCTATAAGTACACGGGTTCTACACTGGCCGCCCACCGTGCTTGGTTACCAGCAGAGATGGTGAGCGACTATGTAGCGGAAAGCCTAGCCTCTGGCAGAAGGGCCATCCGATTTGTCTTCGCAGATGGCACCACAGCCATCCGCTACCCTATCTATGGCATCGACACCCAAGAAGCTGAAAAGTTCTACAATCTCAATGGACAGCAGATAGAGATGCCTGCCAAGAACAGCATCTACATCAGTAATAAGAAAAAAGGTAAATTCATCAAGAGATAATCGCAAAAATTTGTAAAAATATCTTTATTTATCTAAGAAAAGGAACAACTTAAAGATATTCTTCGTATCTTTGTCCACCAGAAAACAGTAACAAAGAGTAGTAATAACAACTTAAAATTCTAGCTTATGAGAAAATTGGCAATCATGGCAGTCCTAGCACTGTCGTCTATAGCTACTTTTGCACAGAGCAGAGTAGGAACTACGACCATACAACCTAAGATTGGTCTGAACGTCTCTACCGTAGGTGACTTCGACTGGAAGGCAGGGTTCGCCTTTGGTGCGGAATTACAGCATCAGTTCAACCGCAAGGTTGCTTTGGCTGGCGGCTTGGTATATTCTTTCCAGGGAGGAAAGACTGACGACTGGACTTGGAACCCAGGCTACCTCAACATTCCTGTCACCCTCAACTATTATGCAGCCAAGAACTTCGCTCTCAAGGCAGGTTTGCAACCAGGATTTATGGTGAGCAAGGACAACGCAAGAGATGTCAACACCTTCGACCTTGCAGTGCCAGTAGGCATGTCGTACGAGTTTGACAACTTCGTGCTCGATGCTCGCTACAATATTGGCGTGACCAAGGTGCCAAAACATGGAGATGGCTACACAAACACAATACAAATCACTATCGGCTATAAGTTTAAATTGTAAATAACATCATCTATTGGTTTAGATTGTAAATGAAAGAAGGGATGACTCCACTAAATAAAGTCATCCCTTCTTGTTTTTATCAGCATTTTTACTTTCGCAAACTTTCCCTGTACTTCAATGGCGACATGTGGAGATGCTCCCTCACATACTTGCCGAAGAACGAAGTGTTGGAGAAACCGAGAATGCCCGAAATCTCCTTGATAGACTTCGTGGTGGAACGAAGATAGTAAGTGATGTCGCTGATGGTGTATTCCGTAATCCACTCTATCGCCGTCTTGCCCGAATGGCGCTTGCAGATGATGGAAAGATATTTCGGCGTGATACAAAGTTGCTGGGCGAAATACTCCACGGGCTGATGCTTGATTTCGCTCTGCTGCAAATTGTCCAGGAACTTATCGAAGAGGTCGCTCGTGCTAGAATTCACCGCTTCCTTAGGCAAGCCCGCCATCAACATATTGCTCACGGCCAAGAGGGCACTCTTCAAAAGTGTCTCCACGATTTCCCTACGATAAGGTTCCCAAGACGTGCGCTCACTAAAATCCTTGTCTAGGCAAAGACGTACCAAATCGGTGAACTTAGCATAAAACACCATGTCCGCCTCATTCATCTTCAAAACCGAGACCTTGCTCACATACATGGCGCGATTCCATACTGAGATATGGGAACGAAGGATATTCTGCATGCCATGATTGCTCACACACATCGCCGTGCACGCAAAATCGTCCGACACCTCCATGATGTCGAGCATCGAGTTGGGGGGAGATATAAAGATGTCTCCCTTCTCCACCCATATCTCCCTGCCATTGAGATTTGCCTTCAGGCTACCTCGATGGCAAGAGGCAATCATATTCATCTGCAGCCTCACGGGGTCGGGATTCTGCAACACCTTGACATTGTCGATGATCAAGATGTCCTCATCGAGATAGCTAGCGCTAATCTCGGCACTCTGAGCAAACTCACCTTCCTCGATGCGCTGCTTGATGTCCTTCTGTTCTTTCACCATGTCTATTTCATTAATAGTATATCGCTCCTAACTTCAGACTTCTAACTTCAAAACGCTTCTCTGTATTTATTTTCATCCTTATCCTCCAGCATGGAGAGATAACTCTGGTAACGGCTGGCGGCGATGTAATGGTCTTCCACAGCCTTGATGACGGCACATCCCGGCTCGTGGGTGTGGGTGCAGTCGGAGAACTTGCAGTCTTTCGAGAACTTGAATATCTCCTTGAAGTAGCTGGTAAGCTCTTCCTTCTCAATGTCGAAGGTACCAAAGCCCTTGATTCCCGGGGTATCGATGAGGTAGCCCCCTTCAGGCAACTCCAGCATCTCGCTGAAGGTAGTGGTATGCATACCACTGTTGTGCGCCTCGCTGATTTCGGCGGTACGCTGCTCGGCCTCGGGGATGAGCTGGTTGATAAGCGTAGATTTCCCCACGCCGCTATTGCCACTGAGCAAAGACTTTTTGTCTTGGATGAGCGGACGCAGTTCATCCACCCCCTCGCCAGTGGCTGCCGAAATTTCGATGCACTTGTAACCAATGGTCTCATAGAGGGTGCGCATCATCTGCTGGTAATGCAATTCCTCCTCTGTCAGCAAATCCGACTTATTGAAGATGATGATGACAGGCACTCTGTATGCCTCGGCACCAGCCAAGAAACGGTCGATAAAGGTGGTGGAAGTCTGGGGATAGTTCACCGTCACCACTAGCAAGGCTTGGTCAACATTAGCCGCCAGAATATGGCTCTGCTTGCTGAGATTGGGCGATTTGCGAATGATATAGTTACGGCGATCCTCGATGGAAGAGATAAAAGCAGTACCCTCCTGGTTGGTGATGAGCTGCACATAGTCGCCCACAGCCACAGGATTGGTGCTGCGGATGCCCTTCAATCGAAAATTACCCTTGATTTTACTTTCGATCAGCTGGCCATCGTCAGTCTTGACGGTGTACCAGCTGCCTGTATTTTTGATAACGAGTCCTCTCATTTTCAAAGTTTGATTATCAGAATATCTCCTTCGGAAAATGATTAGACGGTCATGATTTCCTTCTCCTTCTCGTCCATCAGAGCCTCAAGCTGCTTGATGTACTTGTCGTGAAGTTTCTGCAAATCGTTCTCCGCATCCTTCTCCAAGTCTTCAGAGAGTCCGTCCTTGATGGCCTTCTTCAACTTGTCCTTGATGTCTTGGCGTACGTTACGTACCTCTACCTTAGCCTTTTCTGCTATCTTATTGCACTGCTTAACGAGCTCCTTACGGCGTTCACCAGTAGGCTGAGGGATACCAAGGCGCACAATCTCGCCATTGTTCTCTGGAGTGATACCCACCTCGCTGTCCATGATAGCCTTCTCGATATCTTTAATGGCTTTCTTGTCCCAAGGGCGGATGGCGATGGTACGAGCATCAGGAGTAGTGATAGTCGCTACCTGGTTCAGTGGCACCATGCTGCCGTAACTATTGACACGCACACCATCGAGAATGGCTACATTAGCACGTCCGGCACGAATATGAGAGAGTTCCTCTCCGAGATACATCGCAGCCATCTCCATACGCTCTTCGGCTGCGCTCAATGTTTCTTTTACGTCGATCATATCTATTCTATTTTTTAGTTTATCGTTTTATAGTTTAAAGCTAACTGCTAATTGGCTATAAACAATTCATTATTAATTCTAAGTCTTTAATTCTTGATGAGTTCCAGCCTTTTCAGCTCTTCCTCCACATAGTTGGTTAGCTCCACAAATTGCTGGATGGTGAGCTGCTCCGGGCGCTTGGTCATAATGTCGGTGGTATAGAAGTCTTCACGGGGCTTCACTCCCGGGAACATCTGCTTGAGGCTCACACGGAGCATCTTTCGACGCTGATTGAACACCGTCTTCACGAGTCGCTTGAAAAGTTTTTCATCACACCCCAAATCGGTCACCTTGTTGCGGGTCATACGAATCACGGCACTCTTCACCTTTGGAGGTGGATTGAACACACCCTCATCCACGGTGAAAAGATACTCCACATCATACCATGCCTGGATGAGCACGCTGAGGATTCCATACGCCTTGTTGCCTGGCTCGGAAGCCATACGGAGCGCCACCTCTCGCTGAATCATACCCGTACAGCAAGGAATGAGGTCCTTGTAGTCGAGCATCTTGAAGAATATCTGCGAAGAGATGTCGTAAGGATAGTTGCCCGTGAGGACGAACTGCTTTCCGTCGAATATCTGGTTAAGATCCATACGCAAGAAGTCCTCGCCGATAATATTATCCTTCAACTTAGGGAAATTCTCATGCAGATAAGCCACTGACTCGGAGTCGATTTCCACCGCTTTTACAGGGCGTGGCTTCTCCACGAGATACTGGGTAAGAACGCCCATACCCGGTCCGATTTCTAGGACTGGGATATCAGGGCAGGCATCTACCGTGTCGGCGATGCGCTTTGCTATATTGAGGTCAGTCAAGAAGTGCTGACCCAGATTTTTCTTAGGCTTGACAGCTTTCATACGTTATAAATATATTTATTTTGCAAAAATACGATTATTTTTCGAGAAACCACGCAAAGAAGACGTTTTTTTTCAAACTTTTATAGATAAAATACAAAATCAGCCATCTATTAATAAATTCTACCGTTTATAAATATAGGGTACTTCAATAATCTGTCATATCGAGTTGCCCTAAGCTTTGGTTTCGTTTCTTATAAGCCTTTTTGGGGGATCCATTTATTTTCCATGACTACAATGAATAAGCTTTCCTGTAGCCCTATCTATGGAAATCTCAGGCATACCACCCAAGGAAGCATTAGTCCACGCACTTTCTCCTGAACCATACATATTCCAAGAATGAATATCCTTTTCTACTATAAAAGGTTTACCCAATTCTACTTCATCATTTCCAAACATACTTCTAATTAACACAATACCAACTTGGGCTGCTATTTTATAATCAGAAATAACACCCCCTTTAACATTTAGCACTGTACTGTCTGGCAAATAAAGTTCATCCTTAATCGAAAACTTCATTTTTTGTTGTATTCTACCCTCATAAGAATAATCACTCACCATCTTAAAGTCTTTTTTAATATAAAACAGACTATAACAAAAAAGTCCACCTAATAAAAAAGTGATAACATATATAAAATTCTTCATCATATTATATTTTTAGATTTACTTAGATATTGAAAGTATTGCTCCATCTGCCTTTTGAATATAAACCACCGAGCTATTACTAATTCCACTATCAGTCTTCCCTTTTACCATCCAAACCTTATCATTTACCAAGAAAACTTTGAATGGTTTTTGCTTACTAACATATTCTTTTCCATATATCTCAGAAAGCACACAGATACCGATTTGTGCTGCTACATTAGCGTCTCGAACTGCCCCTCTTTTTATGTCATAGTTTGGTGCTATTCTATATTCACCTAAGAACATTTGCTTTAAATCATCTTGACTTACTATATCATCTCCATAATCCGCAAAACCTACATATTTATACATTACATTTTCTTTTTTAGAGGATGCGACTTCTATATGATACAAAAATACAGTTGTTAGTACATAACCAAAGACAAAACTCCACAAATAATTTACAATTTTCATTGATTTTAAAATAATACTATAGAATTAATACTTAAACGTAACAATTTATTTAACATTTTTCTAAGACGATCAGCGTTCCAAGCAAAGAAGTAACATCTACTTTTCATGAAAAACGGCTTGTACCTGCCCATCAGCTTTGCTTATAACAATTTTAGCTACTCCTCCCACTTTACCATTTGGGTGTGTTGCATCACCAAGACTTCCTTCTATCACCCAAAAGCAATCATTCAAAAGATATATTTTAAGAGGTAGTTCTTCCTTTATTTGATTCTCCCCATAAATATCAGACAATATTGAATATGCTATATTGTAAGCTAAATACGGATTACTGACAATTCCATTTTTTTTATTATAAACCCCAAAAGGATCTTGGCTTTTTTCGTAAACAACACCATTCAAATTATCTCTGAAAGATGTTTTTATAGTCGTATCACTTATATTACCAACAAATTCAAAGCGTCTGTCTTTCTGTCTATCACGCTCGCTTTTTCCATCATAGGGAACGGCGAGATACCACAAAAGAATTATAAAAATGGCTAATGTAGCACACCATAAAGAAACCTTTTTCATACTAATAAAATTTTCCAAATAAATTAATTAAATATTCTATCAAATCTCGATTTTGAGCATTTATTGAAATCGTCACTATTATGTTGTCATTCAAACGGTCAGGATCGTTAGAATCACATGGCATGTCATTACTAACAATCAATATTTTTCCATCACTTGGAATATATTTTTGTAAAGAACCATTTGGAGTCACAAGATAAGAAGTTCGATTATGTACATTTGCCCAACCAACATCATTGTTTCCTCTTATATTTTTCCGCTCATCAGAACAAACAAGTTGTCCATTTCTTCTCAATCCAGAAAAAGTATTATCATAATACGCATCATCAGAATATGCCCCATGAGTATGAATATTCGCCACTATAGGATAAAATACATATGAATAGCTAAAATGCGATGAAGCTTTCTCACCAACATTTGCCACACTATATGAATATCCTTTTCCATGTACTCTGTCCCATACTTCATAAATAGTAGAAGCATATTCACGATTTTCCTTAATAGACACTCCATTATAATAATTTCCAAAATCTAATGCAGCCTCATCCATGGTAAAGAAAAAATCTCCAGGTGCATTTCCATTTTTATCCAAGAATTTAACAGGATTTCCCTTTACATACATATATAAATTCATATTATAAAATTTTTCGCTCAGCTTGTCAGCTCTATCCCATCCCCCTCTAGCAGCATCATACATCCTTGCTCCATGATCATATAAGTCCAAGCCGAAAGTATGGTCGAACTCCTTGCCTATGTACTTGTTTCTTTGGGACTCGCTGTTATATGACAAGTCACCATATAATCCTCCAAATGGATAGTAATGATTAACTTGCTCGATGGTTCCATTCTCGTTCACAACCATACGGACACTACCAAGATGATCTTTCTCGTAATAATGGTAAGTGGGATTGAGATTGACATCAAAGGAACAATAACCACCATCAAAAAGATACTTAACGAGCTTGCCATCCTCGAATACAAAGTTGCCACAATAATCGGTGATGCTTGTCACCGCACCGACATGTGTAGTCTGAAGTTTATTGCCAATTGCATCATAGACGTACTTCGTCTTGAAGCCATTGCCAAATGTTATACTGTTGAGATTGCCCAAAACATCGTACTCGATGCCATTGATACCCTTGTTCAAGTCCTTGACGATTGCGCCATTGACATTATAGGAATACTCGGTCGAGGCACTTGCACCGTCCTTGAAATCAAAGCTTCCATTATAAACTAAACTTCCAGCCTTGTCGCTGATGGATTTCACTTGATTGCCATTATACAGATAGCTCAAATCATCGATAAGACCAAAGGTATTGTCGTTCTTCCGACCATAGCGCTGCATTTTTTCGATGCAGCCATTCGATGAGTACTCGATGCCTTTCTCGGAATAATGATCCTTGTTTTGGCTCATTCCTGTACCTTCAGCATAATAGGAATCCGTCAAGCGATTCAAGTCATCATACTTGAAATCATAACCTCGAAGTATGTTGTCCTTGCCACTCTGCCACTGAAGGCGACTGACATTGCCGTCGTAACGAGGATGAGCGGCCTGAGTCTCATAACTGAGGCTCTCACTGAAGCGAGGGGTCTTGATGGATTGCAACCAGCCTCGTACATTATACTCCTTACGGATGTTTCCTGCACTTCCGCTTCTACCGATGTTAACCAACTTGCCCACGTCATCGTAAGCATAAGAGGCGATGACTCTTTCGGAGCCACCAGCTTGCAAACCTATGGTCGCTAACTGATCGTTGTATCGATTATAAGTATTTGTTTGGATGACACTTTTGCAGACTTTGCCACGCTGGATAGTAGAGGTGATGACAAGAGGCTTTTTCGTAAAACTATACGTTACGTCTTGACTTAACAAAATGTCACCTAACTTTGTCTGACGAGACTTCACTACCAAGCCACGTATGTCATGATAGTAAGCAGAACACAAATGCTCACCTGGACCGAGGATGGAAGCCTCTCGATCCAAGACATCACTCTCCTTTACCGTGTAAGGATTTTGATCCTTATGGTAAGCTGTCAAAGAAGATGACAACTCAGAAGAGGGCACAAAAGAGCAATCGCTACCGATTGCACCTGCAAGCCATTCCCGCTTGGTTCTACCCGGCAGGTCATATTCTAAAAGGGTGTAGGCATACTTGCCTGAGCCACCAAAACCATTGGTCGCTGTTTCTACAGGATAGCCTAAGCCGTCATAATAAGTGACGGACGTGATGTATCGTGTACCTTCGGCATCAAGCATCTGCTTTCCCAATACATAGTTTTGAGAAAGACTTTGAGCATCGGCCTTAGCACTTAATGCACAAAGAAGGAATAGTATATATATACTTTTTGGCATAATCCACTATTTTTTTGCAAATATAATAAATAATCCGATATAGTACTTTATCTGTTGTAACAATTACTTTATTATCTGTAACAACACCCTATTAAATAATTAGTTAACGCCTCGAAATCTATAACTCATATTAGGAATTCTCAAATTATTTTCCTTTCACAAATTATATAAAACGCTATCAGCCAAAGGATTAAGTGTGAAAGGATTTTTATCCATACTCTGTTGACAAGAAGCAAATACTCATGGCTAAGGGGAATCGTATTTTGAGGAGAATAAACTAGTTTTTCAAGGTGGTATCGTTAGAATTTCACGGATAAAGAAAAGGATTTCAATATCGGTTGACTATAGTCAGCCATATGAATGACAAGGCTCATCTATATAACTGACTATAGTCAGCCATATAGATGACTATAGTCAGCCAGTTCCAAAAGAGCTATTTTGTCCGCCGAAAGGGGAGATTTTGTTCCTCAGAAGAAGTAACTTGACTCCTCTACCGAACTGTATCTTTCCTTCTGATAGCATCATCCAGCCATCAAATAGCTTGAAAATCTGAGTGGTAGCATTTTCCCTTCACACCTAAATCTATGAATATAAAGCTGTTACACTCTTTTGTGAAAGGAGGAAAATTATACTCATCATTTTTTCAGTTCAAGTTACTCACCTTGTCAATCACGCCGCAGAAGGTGGAAAAAATCATCGACATCGCTCACCTTTCCCAAAAAGATTGTTTATTTATGCTAAAAATATACGGTTTAGGTGGATATAAGCAATAAAAGTATTACCTTTGCAGCTATGATGGAAATTAAAAAGATAGCAAACAATATTTGGAAGGTGACACTGTCGCTCGTTTTGGGCGGTGCCATCCTCTATTGGATGTATCGAGGATTCGACTTCAAACAAGTGGAGGAAGTAGTGCTCCATAAGATGAGTTGGTCTTGGATGCTGCTGTCCTTTCCCTTCGGCATTACGGCACAGATGTTCAGAGGATGGAGATGGAAACAATCGCTCGAACCCATTGGCGAGAAAACTCGCACCTGCGTGAGTATCAACTCCATATTCCTATCCTACGCTCTGAGCCTCGTGATTCCGAGAGCGGGCGAGTTTGCCCGATGTGGCATACTGAAACGCTGGGACGGCGTATCTTTTCCCAAATCACTGGGAACCGTGGTGACAGAACGTGCGATAGACTCTCTCTTGGTACTACTCATCACTGGAATGGTATTTCTGATGCAAATTCCTGTGTTCTTGAATTTCTTCCGTACCACAGGAACTAGCATGGATAGCATCTTAGGCACATTTACCGCCACGGGGTATCTGGTGACAGCCATCTGCGGCATAGCCGTACTCATCTTGCTGCACTTCCTGCTGAAAAAGCTCGCTATATATAATAAGGTGAAAGCAACACTGAGCGGACTTTGGCAAGGAGTCATCTCATTGAAAGGCATAAAGAATGTACCGCTCTACATCGCCTTCACCCTAGGCATCTGGCTGAGCTATTTCCTGCATTACTATCTCACCTTTCAGTGCTTCGAGGCAACAAGCCATCTGAGCTTGATGTGCGGACTGGTGACCTTCATCGTGGGCAGCATAGCCGTGGTGGTACCAACTCCTAATGGGGCAGGGCCTTGGCATTTCGCCGTAAAGACGATGCTCATCCTTTACGGCATCCAGCAGAATGACGCACTCTACTTCGTGCTCATCGTCCACTCAGTGCAGACCCTACTCGTCGTATTACTGGGCATCTATGCCTGGATAGCATTGGCGTTTACAAAGAAACATTAACATTTAAAATAAAGATATTATGGCTGACATTAAGAATCTGAACCCAGTAGAAATCTGGCGTAACTTCGACAAGTTGACACAAGTTCCACGTCCATCAGGACATTTAGAGAAAGTACAGGCTTTCTTGCTCGATTGGGCAAAGGAAGCTGGCGTAGAGGCTTTTCAAGACCCTGCCGGAAACATCGTGATGCGCAAACCAGCCACACCTGGCATGGAGAACCGAAAGGGCGTTATTCTTCAGGCGCACATGGACATGGTGCCTCAGAAATCACCAGAGAGCAAGCACAACTTTGAGACTGACCCTATCGAGACCATCATCGATGGCGACTGGGTACGTGCCAACAATACTACACTCGGAAGCGACGATGGACTTGGCGTGGCTACCATCATGGCTGTAATGGAAGACAAAACCTTGCAGCACGGTCCTGTGGAGGGTCTTATCACTCGCGACGAGGAGACTGGTATGTATGGTGCCAACGAATTACCTGCTGGCGAACTGAATGGCGAGATTCTCCTGAACCTCGACACAGAAGTATGGGGCGAGTTCGTCATCGGTAGCGCTGGTGGCATCGACATTACTGCTACCCTCGACTACAAAGAAGTAGAGACCGACAAGGAGGATGCAGCCGTGAAAGTAACCCTGAAAGGCTTGAAGGGCGGTCACTCTGGCATCGAAATCAATGAGGGCAGAGCCAACGCCAACAAATGTATGGTTCGCTTTGTGCGTGAAGCCATCTCAGAGCTAGATGCACGTCTGGCATCTTGGAAGGGAGGCAACATGCGCAACGCCATCCCATTCCAGGCTGAAGTTGTACTGACCTTGCCAAAGGAGAACGTTGAGGCATTGAACGACTTGGTTGCAGACTGGAAGGAACAAATCATCGAAGATTTCGATGGCGTAGAAGTAGCTGAGAACATCGAGTTCTTCACAGAAGCTGTAGAGACACCTGCCACAGAAGTACCACAGGAAATCCAGGACAACTTGGTAGATGCCATCTATGCTTGCCACGACGGCGTATTGCGTATGGCTCCATCCATGCCAGGCATCGTTGAGACCTCTTCTAACCTCGCCATCATCGAAATCGGCGACGGTAAAGCTGCCATCAAGATTTTGGCTCGCTCTAGCAGCGACTCATACAAGGACTACATCGCCACCATGCTGGAGAGCACCTTCTCTATGGCAGGCATGAAGGTGGAGTGCAGCGGAGAGTACGGCGGTTGGAACCCTAACCCTAAGAGCGACATCTTGGAGCACGTCATCAAGATTTACAAGGAGCAGAACGGTGTAGAAGGTAAGGTACAGGCCGTACACGCAGGTTTGGAGTGCTCTATCATTCTGAGCAAGTACCCTAACCTCGACGTGGTATCATTCGGTCCAACCTTGTTGAGCCCTCACACAGCCAACGAGCGTTGCCAAATCAGCTGCGTAGCTCCATTCTGGAACCTCATGAAGCAGCTCTTGTCTGAAATCCCATCTAAATAATTATTACAAAATCATAAAAATCAAGCCGAGGAAGAAATTTCTCGGCTTTTTTGTTCCTCATTTCAATTAATTTCAGTACCTTTGCATTCGAAATTGCAGGCTATGTAGCCACCAAGGCTAAACCCTGCACATGTCTCATCTTATTATTAACAAAAATGGACGATTATCACGCGGAGAATTACAACAATTTGTAAGGCGTGGAGATTCAGCTATTACGCATTGCCTCAACTGGCAATCAACCGATGCTCATCTCCATACCCAAACATTTTATTATCTGGAGATTAGCAAACAATGAAGACTTTTTGGAATATCGATAAGAATCTGACTGCACTCAACGAGTGGCAGCCAAACTGCTGGATACAAGTAACATGTCCAACCGACGAAGACCAGCGCTTACTGGAGGACGAATTTAAAATCCCTGATTATTTCCTTTCAGATATCAGTGATACCGATGAGCGTGCCCGCTACGAATATGACGATGGCTGGATGCTCATTATCCTGCGTATCCCATACGTCAAGGAGATTCGTAGCCGTACGCCATATACCACCGTACCACTAGGCATCATCCACAAACGAGACGTAACCATCACAGTTTGCTACTATGAGACCAACATGATGATTGACTTCGTGAGCTACCAGCAAAAACGAGGCGAAGGATTCACCGACTATGTGGATATGATTTTCCGTCTATTTCTCTCCTCCGCCGTATGGTACCTGAAACGACTGAAGCAAATCAACTCACTCATCGAGAAGGCCAAGCGAAACCTAGACCATGGGGTGAACAACGAAAGCTTAATAGGACTGAGCCGTCTGCAAGACTCCCTCACCTACTTCATCACCTCCATCCGAGGCAATGAGAATCTGCTCTCAAAACTGAAGTTCAAGTTGCAAGTGGACGAGTTGGACGCCGACCTCATCGAAGACGTCAACATCGAGATGACTCAGGCACGAGAGACGACCAGCATCTACTCCGACATTTTGGAATCGACGATGGACACCTATTCTAGCATCATCAACAACAATATGAACACCACGATGCGTACCTTGACCAGCATCAGTATCGTTATGATGTTACCTACGTTGATTTCATCTTTCTTCGGCATGAACCTCCTCAACGGAATGGAAGACAACCCATGGGGATTTGGAATCGCTATTCTGATATCCATTATCGTATCAGCCCTCAGTTGGGGTTTCCTAAGATACAAGCGATTATTATAGGATAAAAGCTGGAACAAGCAACTATGATTGTTATAAAAGTATAAAAAATCGAATATCTTGTCGAGATATTCGATTTTTTTATTTAAGTTTGCACAATATTTTAAAATATTTTTGTGGCCGACTTGTTTCAGAAATGGACTATCGACCAAAGCAACTCGAATCATAAACTAAACAAAGTGACATGATGGACTCTCAAGAAAAGGCTCTGTTACAACAGAGCACCCTGGAAGAACCTGCCAAGAAGGCTTACGCCACCAAGCAGGAAGTACTCGAAAGAGTAAAAGAAATTGCCCATAGTGAAGAAGCTCCCAATAAGGAAGAACTCGACCACTTAAAGACAATGTTCTACAAGATTCATCTCGCCGAGAGAGACACTCAAATGAAGGAGTATCTCGCAGGTGGCGGTGACCCCGAGAAATACGTTCTCTTACCAGATGACGCTGAAGAAGCCTTCAAGGCTGAAATGCAAATCATCAAGGAGAAGAGAGCCAAGATTTTCCTACAGCAAGAAGAGGAAAAGCAGGAGAACCTCGCCAAGAAACTTGAGATTATCGAAAAGATCAAAGCCATGACCACTTCGCCAGAAGAGGCCAACAAATCATATCAAGAGTTCAAGGCTCTGCAGCAGGAATGGAAGGAAATCAAGGCCATCCCTGCCGACAAAGCCACCGAAGTTTGGAAGAACTACCAGCTCTACGTAGAGCAGTTCTACGACCTCCTGAAGCTCAACAACGAGGCTCGCGAGTATGACTTCAAGAAAAACCTTGAGGCAAAGACTCAACTCTGCGAGGCTGCTGAAAAGCTCGCCGACGAGCCTGACATTATCTCCGCCTTCCACAAGTTGCAAGACTTGCACCAGGAATACCGAGAAATCGGTCCCGTTGCCAAGGACTTGAGAGAAGAGATTTGGAATCGCTTCAAGAACGCCAGCACTGTGATCAACAAGAAGCATCAGCAGCACTTCGAGGATATACGCAAGAAAGAAGAGGAAAATCTCGCAAAAAAGACGACACTCTGCGAGCAAGTGGAAGCCATCAACCAGCAGGAACGCAAACAGACTTCAGACTGGGAAGATGCCACAAAGAAGGTTATCGAAATACAAGGTGAATGGAAGAAGATTGGCTTCGCTCCACAGAAAATGAACGTGAAAATCTTCGAGCGTTTCCGTATCGCCAATGATGAGTTCTTCAGCACAAAGGTCGAATTTTTCAAGAGCATCAAGAGCCAATATGCAGAAAACTTAGAAAAGAAGCAGAAACTAGTAGAGAAAGCCAAGGAATTGGCAGACAGCACCGATTGGAAAAAAACGGGCGACAAGCTCGTACAGCTCCAAAAGGACTGGAAGAACGTAGGCTACGTTCCTCGCAAGCAAGGTGACCAACTCTGGAAGGAATTCCTTGGTGCCTGCAACAAGTTTTTTGAGGCTCGCAACAAGCAGAATGCCGGAGCTCGCAGCGAAGAGCATGCGAACCTCGACAAAAAGCGTGAGATTATCGCCCAGCTCAAGGCATTGCTCGAAAATGCTGGCGACAACTTGCAGAAGAGTATTCAAGACCTCACAGCACAATACAACGCAGTGGGACACGTGCCATTCAAAGAGAAAGACAAGTTGTACAGCGAATATCACGATGTAATTGACCAGCTCTATAAGAGCTTGCGCAACAGCAACGCCAAGCGCCATATCAACAACTTCAAGAGTAATCTCAAGAACGTTGCAGAGAAAGGTGCTAGCGCCTTGGACAACGAGCGCAGCAGATTGTTGCGTCGTTACGACCAGCTCCGCTCTGAGATTACCACTTACGAAAACAACATCGGGTTCCTTAATGCTGCCAGCAAAAAGGGCAACAGCCTCGTTGAGGAGATGAATCGTAAGGTAGAGAAGCTCAAGGATGACTTGAAGCTTGTAAAGGAAAAAATCAAGGCTATTGATGCCGAAAATAAATAAGGAATAGAATCGTAAACTGAATCCCCTCGTCGTTCTTCGGAATAACGAGGGATTTTTTATTTCAAGTTTTTTCTATTTCAAGAAATCGACGAAAGAAAAAACATAAACAGAGGAAAACCGAATGGAAAGTATAGACACAAAAAGAGCATCTTTCAAAATGAAAGATGCTCTTTAGTTGGGATACCCGGATTCGAACCAGGAATGACAGGACCAGAATCTGTAGTGTTACCATTACACCATATCCCAATTTACACTTGACAGATGACATTGAATAAGGTTGGGATACCCGGATTCGAACCAGGAATGACAGGACCAGAATCTGTAGTGTTACCATTACACCATATCCCAATAACCTTGCATTGTTCAACATCTTGTTTCTCAATTGCGGGTGCAAAGGTACAACATTTTTTTGAATCTCCAAAATTTTTCCCAACTTTTTTCTAAAAAATCTCAATTTTTCCCGAAATATAAGGTTTTTTCGGGTAATTAGCGTATCTTTGCATTATAATAATGTATATACAAACATAAACAGAAAAATAAATTAGAAATAACAGAAAATAAATTAGAAATTAATGAACACAGTTAAGCAACTCGTAGAGACTATTAAAGAAGGAATACAAGAAAAAAAAGGTCAGGACATTGTTATCGCTGATCTGAGTGGCATCGATGGAACCATCGCCAAATACTTCATCATTTGTCAGGGAGGCTCACCGACACAGGTAGAGGCAATCGCAGAATCAGTGGGTGATTTATGCCGCAAGAACCTCGGCGAAAAACCTGTCAACGTAGCGGGTCTTGGCAACGACCAATGGGTAGCAATGGACTTTGTAGATGTATTGGTGCATATTTTCCTGCCAGAAGTTCGCGCCTACTATGATTTGGAGCATCTTTGGGCAGATGCTAAGCTTACCCATGTACCTAACCTCGATTAACATTCGGGAACCAAACAATACTTGCGGCATAAACACGAAAGGTAACGATTAGTTTTTATAGCCTCGAAAGTGAACTTAAAAAACAACAAAATATGGAACAAAGCAACAATTTAAACAACTTGGGCGGCGGAAAAGGTCCGAAGATGCCTAGGTTTAACATGAATTGGCTCTACACCATCATTCTCATCGCACTCATCGCTTTGTTTTTCAGTGGCGGTGGTGACGCCCTCGGCGGTAGTGCCGCCAAGGAAGCCACCTATACGGAATTCAAGCAATATGTAGATAAAGGATACGTGCTGAGCGTAGTAGCCAACAAGACAGAGAGCACTCTCAAGATATACATCAACCCGAAATACACGAGAGATGTCTATAAGATGAGTGCCCAAAGCGTGGGTCCCAACCCATACGTGAAGGTACAATTCGGTTCTATAGATGAAGTGGATCGCTACCTCAACGAGATGGTAAAGGAGAACAAAATTCACTCGTTCAGTTATGACAACCAAAAGAGCAACGACTTCATCAACTTGCTGATGAGTATCGCCCCACTCCTTCTTTTCTTCCTTTTCATCTACTGGATGTCCGGAAGAATGGGCAGCGGTATGAGCGGCATGGGCGGCGGCATCTTCAGCGTAGGCAAGAGCAAAGCCAAAATGTATGAGAAAGGAAACTCGCTCGGTGTCACCTTCAAAGACGTAGCAGGACAAGAAGGTGCCAAGCAGGAAGTAGAGGAAATCGTAGAATTTCTCAAGAACCCTCAAAAATATACAGACCTGGGTGGTAAAATTCCAAAGGGAGCACTTTTAGTGGGTCCTCCAGGAACTGGCAAGACCCTTCTGGCGAAAGCCGTGGCTGGCGAGGCTGGAGTTCCATTCTTTTCCATGAGCGGATCCGACTTTGTGGAAATGTTTGTGGGTGTCGGTGCATCCCGTGTACGCGACCTCTTCAGACAGGCAAAGGAAAAAGCCCCTTGTATCATCTTCATCGACGAGATTGATGCCGTGGGTCGCGCCCGCAGCAAGAATCCTGCTATGGGCGGTAATGACGAACGAGAAAACACTCTGAATGCCCTTCTCACCGAGATGGATGGCTTTGGCACCAACAGTGGTGTCATCATCCTCGCAGCCACCAACCGTGTGGATATGCTCGATAGCGCCTTACTTCGTCCTGGACGTTTCGACCGAGAAATCCATGTCGATTTGCCAGGTTTGAACGAGCGAAAGGCCATCTTCCAAGTTCATTTGAAACCTATCAAGATAGACGAGACTGTGGATATAGACCTTCTTGCCCGCCAAACTCCAGGCTTCTCGGGAGCCGACATCGCCAACGTCTGCAACGAGGCAGCCCTCATCGCAGCACGTCACGACAAAAAGGCAGTATGTAAACAAGACTTTCTCGACGCCGTGGACCGCATCGTTGGCGGCCTGGAGAAAAAGACCAAAGTGATGACCGCCGACGAAAAAAGAAGCATCGCCCTACACGAGGCAGGTCACGCCACCATCTCATGGTTCTGCCAGTACGCCAACCCGCTCATCAAGGTTACTATTGTACCACGCGGACAGGCTCTTGGCGCAGCTTGGTATCTCCCAGAGGAGCGCCAAATTACCACCAAGGAGCAAATGCTCGACGAGATGTGTTCATTGATGGGTGGCCGAGCAGCCGAGGAACTCTTTACCGGACATATTTCGTCTGGAGCGATGAACGACTTGGAGCGTGCCACAAAGAGTGCTTACGGTATGGTGGCATACTTAGGTATGAGCAAGACGCTACCAAACATCTGCTACTACAACCAGAACGAGTATTCATTCCAACGTCCATACTCCGAAACTACAGCCAGAGAAATAGACAAGGAAGTACTCCAGATTGTAAATGAGCAATACACTCGTGCCAAAAACATCTTGATGGAGCACAAAGAAGGTCACAACGCCCTGGCAGAACTGCTCATCAAGAAGGAAGTTATCATGGCAGAAGATGTAGAGAAAATATTCGGAAAGCGACCATGGTTGAGCCGCTCTCAGGAAATTATGGAAGATGAGCAACCCAAAGTAGATGACGGTTCTGAGATAGACAACGCCGTCAAGGAAATGCCTGAGGTCCAAGCTGCCATCAAGGAGCACGAAGGCGCAAAGAGCGAGACTTCCCCGAAGGATTCGCCAGAAACTCCTTCAAAGAACGTTCCTGATAGCAGTGGCAACAATAAAAACAACAAAGAAAAATAAAACAAGGCGATGACAGATAAACAAAAAAATCTTGTGATAAGATCCATTACAGGCATACTCTTCGTAGTCTGTATGGTATCTTGCTTCCTGAATCCCAAGGCAATGGTATTTCTCTTTGCCTTGATTACGGGACTCAGCATCTGGGAGTACTGCGGATTGGTAAACGAGAAGGATGGAGTGACCGTCAACCGCTTCATCGCCACAGTGGCTGGCGTGTATTTTTTCTTAGCCGTAGCAGGCTTCCGCACTGGTATCGTAGGAAACTTTGTGGTGTTCGTCCCTTACCTGCTCACCATCGTCTATCTTTTCGTTGGAGAGCTATACACGGGCAACAAGGATGCCATCAACGACTGGGCATACACTATGCTCTCACAGATGTACATAGCCTTGCCATTCTCCATGATCAACGTATTGTCGTTTGAGACATCAGCTTTCGACGGACAGATACATTACGACATGCTCTTACCTCTGAGCATATTCATCTTCCTTTGGACGAATGACACGGGTGCCTACTGCAGTGGTTCGCTTTTGGGCAAGCACAAACTCTTCCCTCGCATCAGCCCTGCCAAAAGCTGGGAGGGAAGCATTGGTGGAGGCATCTTCGTGATTATCGCCGCAGCCATCATTGGCTATATCGCCAACGATGGCGAAGCGCATCGTCTGAGCATTCTCGGATGGATAGGACTCGGAGTTGTAGTGGCAGTGTTTGGCACATGGGGCGACCTTGTGGAAAGCCTCTTTAAACGAACATTGGGCGTTAAGGACAGCGGGAATATTCTACCTGGCCATGGTGGTATGCTCGACCGCTTTGACTCTTCGCTTATGGCAATTCCAGCAGCAGTAATCTATCTTTATACATTGCAGCTTTTCGCCGCATAAAAATTGCCTTTTACGTTTTTTATCAATCCATAAAAAATCGCCCCCGATGCCAATGTTTCATCAGGGGCGATTTTATTTGCTATGAACTTCCTCAAAATTCAGAAGCTTTTCATATTATAAAGTATCATCATCTTACTACGACAGGTGAGAATCTCCATCATACTGCGACTGCTCCAATACCTCTTTAGCCTTCTCGGCAAGTTCAGCATCCTTCAGGGCTTCATTTCTTGCAACCTTTTCCTCTACCTCAGCATGTTTCTCAGCTTCATGTTCTTCAGCCTCAGCTCGTTCCCTAGCAGTTCGAGCCTCCTTCTCAGCACGCTCTATAGCAGCTTGCTCCTCCGCCTCCGCGCGTTTTTTAGCAGCCTCTTTCTCCGCCAAAGCCTTCTGACGAGCTTTTTCTGCTGCCTCGGCAGCAGCCCTAGCCTCAGCCTCTGCACGTTCCTTGGCGAGGCGAAGCAACTCTTCACGTCGCTTGACTAGCAAATCATACATGATGCGAGCTGCATTATCGGGAGCCACCAAATTGCCAAGGGCTTGACGCACCTCTTGGTAACCAGCCAACATTTTTTCCCTATCGGCTTGTCCCGGCAATATGTTATAAAGCTCATTGGCAATCCCATCCACCGTAAAACGGTCGGCCATCATCTCTGGCACTACCTCTCGATTGGCAATCAAATTAACCAAAGAGATGTATTTCACCTTAATGATATGATTGAAGGCGAAACGGATAAGCTTTGGCACAGGCGTCTCATAACATACCACTTGAGGCACGTCGAAGAGAGCTGTCTCAAGCGTTGCCGTACCACTAGTAACAAGCGCCGCCGTGGTATTGGAAAGCAACGGATAAGTCTTGTTGCGCACAATCTTGACAGGCGTCCCCTTGATAAACTTATCATAATAGGAATCCTCTATGCTAGGTGCTCCAGCAAGTACCATCTGATAATCCTCGTACCGTTCAGCTACCTCTATCATAGCTGGCAAATTATCTTTGATTTCTTGTAACCTGCTACCTGCCAACAGAGCAATAATTGGCTTATGTGTGTCAAGATTATTCTCTAAGCAAAACTCTGAGAATGTTTGATGGTATTCTGCCTTAAACTCGCTCACCTCCTGCGCCGTCGGATTCCCCACATAATGGATAGGGTAATGATGTTTATTCTCGAAGAAAGAAACCTCAAAAGGAAGGATAGAAAAAAGTTCGGCTATATCACGTTTAATACTACGAATACGCCACTCCTTCCACGCCCAAATCTTAGGTGATATATAATAATAAGCAGGAATACTTGTCTTCTTTTTCAAGAACTTAGCAATGCTTAAGTTAAAGCCAGGATAGTCAACCAAGATGACCACATCAGGTTTCCATTTCACGATATCCTCCTTACATTTTTTCATATTCGAGAATATCGTGTTTAGATGCAACAAGACAGGGACAAACCCCATATAGGCTAGTTCCCTATAATGCTTTACACGAGTTCCTCCTTCGGCAGTCATCAAATCACCGCCAAAGAATCGAAAGTCCGCAAACTCGTCAATATTTTTCAACGATCGCATCAACCTACTTGCATGCAAGTCTCCGCTTGCCTCTCCCACTATCAGATAATATTTCATTTACTTGTCCAATGTTGAATGTTGAGTATTGAATTGTTTCAACCAGTCATAATCCGTAACATCAATCTTGGTAGGGGTAATGGCAATGTAACCATGGTGTACAGCCCATTGGTCTGTATCTTGAGCCTCAGGTTCGTCATTGCGATAATCACCTACCATCCAAAAGTAATCATAGCCATGTGGATGCGTACGTTTATCCACTTCGTTGATCCACGACCCACGAGTCATTCTACAAGCTTTGAATCCCTTGAATGGGGGCATCGCCGGGAAATTGACATTCAGACAGGTATAGGGAGGAAGCCCCTTGTCCAGCACCATATTAACAACTTCTAGCACACCTTCTTTCAAAGGCGACAAGTCTGCATTCTCATCATAATTGCAACTACTGAAGGCAATGCTAGGAATATGCTGCATACAGCCTTCTTTCGCCACTCCCATGGTGCCAGAATAGTGATTGTTCACGCTAGAGTTATCCCCATGGTTGATTCCGCCAATCACTAGGTCGGGACGACGGTCGGTGAAGAATTGATTGAGTGCCAACTTAACACAATCCACAGGTGTTCCACTACACGACCACACTTCCACGTCATCGCCCATGTTGTGACGCTTTTTGAGTCTGAGTGGAGTTGTGGCAGAAAACGCACAAGCGTACCCAGAACGGGCACTCTCAGGAGCCACTACGAGCAAGTCGCACCAATCCTTCAGAAAGCCGACAAGCGTTTTGATACCATTGGCATGATAGCCATCATCATTAGAAATTAATACTAAAGGTCTCTTATTTTCCATAAAAATATCTTTCTTTTTGGTGCAAAAGTACGAAAAAACCTTTAAAGAAACATATTTCTCGCATATTTTTTGTACCTTTGCCGAAAAATTCTGTGCAAAAATGTAGCTTTCGGCTCATAAGCGCACACGTAAGGTTATTATTTAGATATCGAAAATGGGAAAAATCATCGCATTAGCTAATCAGAAAGGTGGCGTCGGAAAGACTACTACCACCATTAACTTGGCCGCATCGCTAGCCACTCTAGAGAAGACGGTACTCGTGGTGGATGCCGACCCTCAAGCAAACGCTTCGAGCGGTCTTGGTGTTGACATCAACGAGGTGGACTGTTCGCTCTACGAGTGCATCATCGACCATGCCGATGTGCGTGATGCCATCTACACCACCGACATCGACGGTTTGGACATCGTGCCGAGCCACATCGACCTCGTGGGTGCTGAGATAGAAATGCTCAACCTTAAGAATCGAGAGAAGGTCATCAAAAACCTACTCGACCCCATTCGAGAAGAATACGACTATATTCTCATTGACTGTTCTCCTTCACTAGGTCTCATCACTGTGAACTCGCTCACGGCAGCCGACAGCGTGATCATTCCCGTGCAATGCGAGTATTTCGCCTTGGAAGGAATCAGCAAACTGCTCAACACCATCAAGATTATCAAGAGCAAACTGAATCCGAAACTAGAAATCGAAGGATTCTTGCTCACGATGTATGACAGTCGACTCCGGCTCGCCAACCAAATATACGATGAAGTGAAACGACACTTCCAAGAATTGGTATTCAAGACGGTGATACAGCGCAACGTGAAACTGAGCGAAAGCCCTAGTCATGGCCTCCCCGTCATTCTCTATGATGCAGAATCAAATGGAGCCAAGAATCATTTGGCACTGGCAAAAGAGATTATCAACAAGAATAGTTAGGACTAAGAATTCAACATTCAACACTTAACATTCAACATTAAAAAGACAATGGCAGTACATAAGAAATTCAATAACGGCACAAGAAACAACGCCCTAGGTCGCGGACTCGATGCCCTCATTTCCACAGAGGGCGTTCGTACTCAGGGCAGCAGCACTATCAACGAAATACCTCTCGATCAAATAGAGGCAAATCCCAACCAGCCTCGACGTGAATTCGACGAGGAGTCGCTGCAGGAACTGGCAGAAAGCATCAGAGCCATTGGAATCATCCAGCCTATCACGCTGAGACAGATTTCAGAAAACCGTTTCCAAATCATTGCAGGCGAACGACGCTGGAGAGCTTCTCAGTTAGCAGGACAAATGGCCATCCCGGCATATATTCGCACCATCAGCGACGAGAACGTGATGGAAATGGCACTTGTGGAGAACATCCAACGCCAAGACCTCAATGCCATTGAGATAGCACTAGCCTACGAGCATCTTCTAGAAAACGAAGGGATGACCCAGGAAAAAATTTCCACTCGTGTAGGCAAGAGCCGTGCTGCCATAGCCAATTACCTGCGACTGCTAAAACTTCCAGCACAAGTGCAAATGGCTCTCCAGAAAAAAGAGATAGACATGGGACATTGCCGTGCACTCCTCTCGCTCGACAGTCCGTCGCTACAAATCAAACTTTTCAAAGAAATCCAAAAGAATGGATACTCGGTAAGAAAGGTGGAAGAGATGGTGCAGCGACTCAAAAATGGTGAGGACATCGAAAGCGGTAAACAGACCATCGCCGCAAAGACACAGGTGCCAGAAGAATTCAGCCTACTTAGGGAAAAGCTCTCAAATTTCCTTAATACCAAGGTGCAATTCAGTTGCTCTGCCAAAGGTAAGGGAAAAATCAGCATTCCTTTCAACAATGAGGAGGAGCTAGAGCACATTATGAACGTTTTCGATAAATTGAAACAAGAATAAGAACTCTTGGTTTCTACAAAATTTAGCAAAGATAAGAAAAAGTGAAATTGAGAATATCACATATCTGCATCTCGGCATTGTTGCTGACCACCAGCCTTAGCGCCTCCGCCCAAAAAACTCGAACGAAGGCTGAGGTAACAGTACCTTCCATCGCCGCTGCCGACTCGGCACAGCAGGCAATGGAAGAGGCAAAGACTTCGGCGGACTCATCCTTCACGGTCCAAGACAGCATTAACCTGGCTAAACTCAACAACTCGCTGAAACCCATGAAGAAAAAACGCGATTGGGCAACATGGAAGCCAGATACAAAACGTGCCATGTGGCTAGCCTTGGTGTTGCCTGGAGCTGGACAGATATACAACCGCAAATACTGGAAGTTACCTATTATATATGGAGGCTTCGTAGGCTGCGCATACGCCATCACCTGGAACAACCAGATGTATCATGACTATTCACAAGCCTATCTTGACATTATGGACGACGACCCGAACACCAATAGTTACAACCAGTTTTTACACCTCGGCGCCACCATCGATGACTCCAACATAGACCGCTACAAGGAAATCTTTCGCAAGCGAAAGGATAAGTTCCGCCGCTGGAGAGATTTGGGCACATTTGTGATGATAGGCATCTATGCCTTCTCGGTAATTGACGCTTACGTGGATGCGTCGCTGTCACAGTTTGACATCTCCGACGATCTCAGTCTCAGAGTAGAACCTACCATGCTCAACAATGGACGATACAACAACCCGTTCCGTTCTAGTGCACTCGGACTGCAATGTTCACTCACTTTTTAATATGACAAATACAAATTGTTCTTACATAAGTAAAGACTAAGTATAAGACAAAATAATATATACAAAACTAGTATTTGACAAAAACAAGAATACAACAACAGAAAGATAAATGAAGAAAACAATAATTATAGCAGCAGCGATGCTATTCAGCTTACAGGGCATCCAAGCCCAAAACAACAATACAGACGAAGACGATGACATTATCACCGTTACTGACAGTGACGGTAGATCTGAAGAAATTGAAGTGCCAGAGGGTTTGGAGGACAACCTCGACAGCCTACTGCGCTTATACAACGCACAGACTTACATGATGGTGGATACAGCCTGCAAATATCGAGACATTAATCCCGTATTCGACACTGAGGTGTACATCGACCGCTTGAAACGCTTACCTACCATCATCGAGATGCCATACAATAACGTAGTGCAAAAATTCATCGACCGATACAGCGGTAAACTCCGTCGCTCTGTGAGCTTTATGCTTGGAGCCAGCAACTTCTATATGCCTATATTCGAGGAAGCACTGGAGGCATACAACCTTCCACTGGAGCTAAAGTACCTACCAGTTATCGAATCTGCGCTCAACCCAAAGGCGGTTTCAAGAGTAGGAGCCACCGGCCTATGGCAGTTTATGCTCAGTACAGGCAAGCGCTACGGACTAGAGGTGACTACTCTCTACGACGAGCGCAGAGACCCCGTAAAAGCTTCTTATGCTGCCGCTCACTATCTGCGCGACCTCTATAAGATATTTGATGACTGGAATCTGGTCATCGCAGCCTACAACTGCGGACCTTCGAAGGTAAACAAGGCTATCCACCGTGCCAAGGGCGAGACTGACTATTGGAAAATCTACCCTTACTTGCCAAAGGAGACACGTGGATATGTACCAGCATTCATCGCTGCCAATTACATTATGAACTATTATTGCGACCACAACATCTGTCCGATGGTAACCGAGCTACCTGTAAAGACAGACACGGTGGAAGTAAACCAAGACGTTCACATCGAACAGATTGCACAAGTGCTCAACATTGACGCCGAGCATCTTCGCAACCTGAATCCTCAATACCGTCACGACCTCATCAACGGTAGCCACAAGCCTATGCCAGTGCGCCTGCCAGTATCGCTTATCGGAGCTTTCATTGACAAAGAAGACTCCATCTACAACTACAAGGCAGACGAATACTTGCAGAAGCGAGAGATGGTAGATGTAAATGATGACGAGCCTACCTACAGCAGCCGTAGTTCACGCAGCAGTCGTAGCAATCGAAGCAGCAGCGTTTCATCACGCAGCAGCAAGAGTACAAAGAGTAACAAATCCGACAACAGCCGTAGTGGCAAGAAAGGCAAGAAGGGAAAGAACAGCAAGAAACAGAGCACCCAAAGCGTAACCATTCGCAAGGGCGACACACTATCCGAGATTGCAGCCCGCAACGGAACTACCGTGAAGAAGCTTCGCAAACTCAACAAAATTTCGGGCAATAGCATACGTGCTGGCAAGAAGCTCAAACTGAAATAAAAACTTTGAGCACCAAAGTAAAATAAGACATTATCACGAGAAAGCCCACACTCTATAAATAAAGGATGTGGGCTATCTTTACTTTTTATTCATTACAATAATTGGAGGGTACAACTATGGATGACCAGAACTTGAAAGACCTGGAAAGGGAGCAAGCAGATAACAAACTTATCGGCGATGCCTTTCAGCACTTACTAGACACCTACCTCAGCTCGCGACACCGCAAAAAGGTAGATATCGTTACCAAAGCCTTCAACTTCGCCCGCCAGGCGCACAAGGGCGTGCGTCGATTGTCTGGCGAACCTTATATTATGCACCCTATTGCCGTGGCTCAAATAGCCTGCGAAGAAATGGGGCTTGGTTCCACCAGCATCTGTGCGGCACTGTTGCACGATGTGGTAGAAGATACCGATTACACCGTAGAGGACATCAGCAACATCTTCGGTGAGAAAATAGCACAAATTGTGGATGGGCTCACCAAAATCAGTGGCGGCATCTTCGGCGACAAAGCCTCTGCACAAGCTGAGAACTTCAAGAAGCTGTTGCTCACCATGAGCGACGACATACGAGTAATACTCATCAAAATTTGCGACCGTCTGCACAACATGCGCACGCTCGCCTCACAACCAGCTAACAAACAATACAAAATTGCGGGGGAGACCTTATATATATATGCTCCACTCGCCAACCGACTTGGTCTCAACAAAATCAAGACCGAACTGGAAAACCTCAGTTTCCGTTACGACCATCCACAAGAATACGCAAGCATTGAGCACAAGCTTGCTGACACAGAGGCGCAGCGTGACACCTTGTTCGCACAGTTCACCGCCCCTATTCGAGAGGAACTGGACAAACTCGGCGTGAAATACAAAATCAAGGCACGTGTAAAAAGCCCTTATTCCATTTGGAACAAGATGCAAAACAAACACGTTTCATTCGACGAGATTTACGACATACTCGCCGTTCGCATCATCGTAACTCCTAAGGTACGCGCCAACGAAGTTAATGAATGCTTCAACGTGTATGTCGCCATCAGCCAAATATACAAGAGCCACCCAGACCGTTTGCGCGACTGGCTCAACCATCCGAAGGCCAACGGCTACCAAGCTTTACACGTCACATTGATGAGTAAGCAAGGACGATGGATAGAAGTACAAATTCGATCAGACCGTATGGACGAGGTGGCAGAAAAAGGATTCGCAGCCCATTGGAAATATAAGGAGGGAGGTGAATATACGGAGGACGAAAACGAGCTCAATGACTGGCTCAGCACCATCAAGGAAATTCTCGACGACCCTCAGCCAGATGCCATGGACTTCCTCGATGCCATCAAGCTCAACCTCTACGCTTCCGAAATTTTCGTATTCACCCCAAAGGGTGAAATCAAGACAATGCCTGCCGGGTGCACAGCCCTTGACTTTGCCTTCCAAATACACACTTTCTTAGGAAGCCACTGCATCGGAGCTAAAGTGAACCATAAGTTGGTGCCTCTGAGTCACAAGCTCAACAGCGGAGACCAAGTGGAGATTCTTACCTCTAAGAGCCAGCACGTACAGCCAGCATGGGTCAACTTCGTAAGTACTGCCAAGGCTAAGAGCAAGATTATGGCTATACTGCGCCGCGACTCCCGCGAAGTGCAGAAGAAGGGAGAGGGCATACTCGAAGATTGGCTCAAGAAAAATGGCATGGAGATTACCACCTCTATAGTAGATAAGCTCTGCGACATCCATAACATCCAAAAGCACGAGAACTTCTTCCAATCGCTTGGCGAACATTGCATCATCCTCGGCGAGAAAGATCTAGACGAGCTGCAAGGCAAGGGAAAAAATCAACGACAATCATCAAGCTGGCGAGACTACATTCCTTTCCTCGGCAAGGGCAAAACGAAGAGCGAGACAGCTGGAACCGTGAAGCCACAAGACCTCTTCGTTGTAGGCAAGGACTTCAATAAAAAGAAACCTCTCATCCTCACAGAGGAGAACATCAACCAGTTTATATTCCCTTCCTGTTGCCATGCCATTCCTGGTGACGACGTGATGGGATTCATCGACAACAAAAACCGCATCGAAATTCACAAGCGCTCGTGCGACGTGGCTGCCAAACTGAAATCTAGCTACGGTAACCGTATCGTAGATGCAAAGTGGGATATGCACAAACAGATACTCTTCGATGCCACCATCGAAATAAAAGGTATAGATCGCAAGGGTATGCTCCTTGATGTGAGCAAGATTATCAGTGCCCAACTGGGCATCAATATTCACAAACTCACCATCAGTAGCGACAACGGAATCTTTGATGGTACCATCGAACTACGAGTTCACGACCGTGAAGAAGTGAAAGTCATCATGGATCAACTAAAGACCATCGAGGATCTGCAGGAAGTTCAAAGAATCTTATGATTCTGATATAAACACAAAGAGCGCACCTTGAACATAAGGATGCGCTCTTTATATAAAAGAACTCGCTACAGATATACAATAATATCAAACAAAAACTTAATCTACTTCCAATTATGAAAAAAATCATCGGAACATTTATGTTATTCTTGGTTATACTGCCAATAGCAGCCACCAACAAGTACGACAACCCCGACACACTTGTGGTATCTCGCGACGGAACAGGCGATTTCCGCACTATCGACGAAGCCATAGAAGTATGTCGTGCCTTTATGGACTACCAGAAGGTCATCTATGTAAAAAAGGGTGTTTATAAAGAAAAACTCATTATCCCTTCCTGGCTCACCAACATTACCATCCTGGGGGAGGACCGCGACCAGACCATCATTACATACGATGACCATGCTAATATTTTGATGCCAGTAGGAGGCCTAGACTCCGAAGCAGCCGTGAAAGGCAAGCCAATGGGTACCTTCCGCACCTATACGCTCAAGGTACAAGGAAGTTATATCACACTACAAAACATCACCATTGAGAACAACGCCGCCAAACTAGGTCAAGCTGTGGCACTACATACAGAGGGTGACCATATTTTGGTAATGAACTGCCGACTATTGGGCAACCAAGATACAGTTTATACTGGTGTGGCAAACACGCGCATTGCCTTCTACGATTGCTACATCGAAGGGACCACAGACTTCATTTTCGGTCCAGCAAAGGCTTGGTTTGAGAATTGCGAGATTCATAGCAAGGCCAACAGCTACATCACTGCCGCATCTACCCCGGCTGGGCAAAATTATGGTTATGTATTCCATAAATGCCGACTCACCGCCAATGAGGGTGTGGACAAGGTATATTTGGGCAGACCTTGGCGACCGTTCGCCAAGACCCTTTTTATGGAATGCGAATTAGGCAAGCATATCATTCCTGCAGGCTGGGACAATTGGCGCAATCCCAAGAACGAAGAAACTACCTACTACGGCGAATATAAAAGCCAAGGACCTGGAGCATCAGCCAAAGGCAGAGTGGCATGGAGCCATCAACTCACCAAGAAAGAAGCCAGTAAGGTTACCCTCATGAATGTATTCGGCGAAGATTGCTGGTAATAGATGTCATCCCTCCGGAATGTATCCAGAAGAATGACCAAACAAGAACAAAGAAAGTTTCCTTACACGAGACCTTCAAGCTGTTTTTTAAGCTCCTTGAGTTCGTCTCTTACAGATATAAGGGTGTCGAGAACTTCAGAAGATTTCTCGGCACCCGTTCTGTTTTGGCTCAGATACTTACGTGCCGCAGCAATCTTGAATCCTTTCACCTTGATGAGATTATAGATTAGTTTTACCTGATCAATATCCTTCTCAGTATATTGGCGCACTTTATTGCCCGTTACCTTCGGACGTAAGAATGGGAACTCCTTCTCCCAGTATCTGAGAGTTGACTCTGTGACTCCCAACTCTTCGGCCACTTCCTTGATAGAATAGTATAATTTTATGTTTTTATCTGTGTTTAATGCCATTTTTTCTAACTTTAATTTCAAAAATAATTAATTTAGTTGCAAAATTAAACAATTCTTCTTATCTTTGCAAAGATTTTCGGAAGAAAATGCCCTAAAGGGCAAAATTAAGTCGAAACAAAGGAACTCAACTTCCTCAAAACAAGAAAATTTGAAATTAAAAGACAAACATAAAAAAGATATGATGACAGCTAATGAAGTGCGCGAATCCTTCAAGAAATTCTTCGAGGGAAAAGGCCACAAGATTGTTCCATCAGCACCTATGGTTATCAAGGATGACCCTACGCTGATGTTTACAAATGCTGGTATGAACCAGTGGAAAGACATCATCCTCGGCACAAAAAGCCCAGGCAAGGATGTACGTCGTGTTGATACGCAGAAATGTCTCCGTGTAAGCGGTAAGCACAACGACCTCGAAGAGGTGGGTCACGACACTTACCACCACACCATGTTCGAGATGCTCGGCAACTGGAG
>DBLF01000117.1:0-2419 GCA_002297965.1 Candidatus Segatella papionis | reverse complement strand
GGTGCCATCGACTACGCCTGGGAGTACTTGACAGAGGTGTTGAAGCTCAACCCAGACGATCTCTACGTTACCGTATTCGAGGGTAGCAAGGAGGAAGGCTTGGAGCGCGATAACGAGGCTGCTGGCTATTGGGCTAAGCACGTGCCTGCCGACCACATCATCAATGGTAACAAGCACGACAACTTCTGGGAGATGGGCGATACAGGTCCTTGCGGTCCTTGCTCTGAGATCCACGTGGATTCTCGTACTCCTGAGGAGAAGGCACAGGTGCCTGGTCGTGAGTTGGTCAACAAGGACAACCCACAGGTCATCGAAATCTGGAACATCGTGTTCATGCAGTATAATCGCAAGGCTGATGGTTCTCTCGAACCACTCCCAATGCACGTAATTGATACAGGTATGGGCTTCGAGCGCTTGGTTCGCATGTTGCAGGACAAGCACTCTAATTATGATACCGACATCTTCCAGCCTATCATCAAGGAAATCGAATTGCTCTCTGGCAAGAAGTATGGCTTTACTACACCTACGGGTGCCAATGGCGAGGGCAAGGATGAGCAGGAGAAGATCGACATCGCCATGCGTGTTTGCGCCGACCACCTTCGTGCCGTAGCATTCTCCATCGCCGATGGTCAGTTGCCAAGCAATGCCAAGGCCGGTTATGTGATCCGTCGTATCTTGCGCCGTGCCGTACGTTACGCTTACACTTTCCTCGGTCAGAAGCAAGCATTCATGTACAAGCTCGTCAATACTTTGGTTGAGCAGATGGGTGCAGCTTTCCCAGAGTTGCCAGCTCAGCAGGAGCTCATCACCCGTGTGATGAAAGAGGAAGAGGATTCATTCCTCCGTACCTTGGAGAAGGGTATCAACCTCCTCAACGGCGACATGGACGAGCTCAAGGCTCACGAGAAGACTGAGTTGGATGGCGTTTGCGCATTCCGTCTCTTCGATACCTACGGTTTCCCTCTCGACTTGACAGAATTGATTTGCCGCGAGAACGGTTACACCGTAGATGAGAAAGGCTTCAACGAGGAAATGGAGAAGCAGAAGGCTCGTGCCCGCAACGCAGCTGCCGTAGAGAACGGCGACTGGGAAGTATTGAAGGAAGGCGACCAGAACTTCGTTGGTTACGACTATACAGAATATGAGTGCCACATCTTGCGCTACCGCAAGGTAACCCAGAAGAAGAACAGCTTCTATGAGTTGGTACTCGACAACACTCCTTTCTATGGCGAGATGGGTGGCCAGGTAGGCGACAAGGGTGTACTCGTAAGCGAGAGCGAGACCATCCAGGTTATTGACACCAAGCGTGAGAACAACCAGAGCATCCACATCGTGAAGGAATTACCTAAGGACGTTACAGCCGACTTCATGGCTTGCGTTGACGTAGAGAGCCGTGAGGGTAGCGCTGCCAACCATACAGCCACTCACCTCCTCGACTATGCCTTGAAGCAGGTACTCGGTGAGCACGTAGAGCAGAAGGGTTCTTACGTTGACAAGGATACCCTCCGCTTCGACTTCTCTCACTTCCAGAAGGTAACCGATGAGGAACTTCGCAAGGTAGAGCACTTGGTCAACGAGATGATTCGTGCCGACTATCCTCTCGACGAGCATCGTGACACACCTATCGAGGAAGCTAAGGAACTCGGTGCCATCGCCCTCTTCGGTGAGAAGTATGGCGACAAGGTACGTGTGGTTCGCTTCGGTCCATCTGCCGAGTTCTGTGGTGGTATCCACGCTAAGAGCACCGGTAAGATTGGTTTCTTCAAGATTATCTCCGAGAGCAGTGTTGCAGCAGGCATTCGTCGTATCGAGGCTTTGACAGGCAAGGCTTGTGAGGAAGCCATCTACAACTTGCAGGATACCATCGTAGCCTTGAAGGGCTTGTTCAACAATGCCAAGGATCTCGAAGGTGTCATCAAGAAGTACATTGACGAGCACGATGCCTTGAAGAAGGACGTTGAGAAGTTCCAGGCTCAGGCTGTAGAACGTGCCAAGGACAAGCTCGTGGAGAATGCCAAGGAAATAAATGGCGTGAAGGTGGTGAAGGCAGTATTGCCTATGGAGCCAGCCGCAGCCAAGGACTTGGTGTTCAAGGTTCGTGAGGCATTGCCAGAAAACATGATTTGCGTCATCGGTTCCATCCACAACGACAAGCCAATGCTCAGCGTGATGTTCAGCGATGACATGGTGAAGGATCACGGCTTGAACGCTGGCAAGATGATTCGCGAGGCTGCCAAGTTGATTCAAGGCGGCGGTGGCGGTCAGCCTCACTATGCACAGGCTGGTGGTAAGAACAAGGACGGCTTGAGCGCAGCAGTCGATAAGATTATCGAGTTGGCTCAGTTGTAATAGACATTGTTTTAGCACCTCGCTTTTTTGCGGGTACTATATATATAATAAGGTATAAAGGGCTGCAAGC
>DBLF01000025.1 GCA_002297965.1 Candidatus Segatella papionis | reverse complement strand
ACATTGCGTTGGCGGTCATCGATGAAGATGCTCTCGGAAGCTTTGAGGTTATATCGGCTAAGCAAGAGGTTGTATATCTCAGGATTGGGCTTCACCATCTTCTCCTCGCCACTGACTACAATGCCGTCGAACAGTTCAAAGAGGCGTGCATGAACCTCCTTCACGATTGGGAAGGTCTCGTGAGACCAGTTGGTCAAGCAATAGAGATGGTATCCCCTGTTCTTCAAATCCTTCATGACATCATAGATTCCTGGTATCTCACCGCCGTCCATGTCCTTGTAGCAATACCAGTAGGCTGCGATATAAGGAGCATACTTGGGATAAGCCTGTTTGAGTTCGAAGATACATTCCTGGATGGGCTTACCCAAGTCTGTTTGGTCATTCCAGGAGTTGGTGACGATGTTATCCACCATCCACTTCGCCTTATTCTTGTCGCCATGAAACAAAGTAGTGTAGAGGTTGATACGCATCCAGTTGACCAGCACCGAACCTACGTCGAATATGATATTTCTGTATATGCTCATTGAATATTTACTTTTCTCATTTGTCTCATACATAAATAATGTGCAAAAGTACATCAATTAATTTAAATAACGCCTAAGAAATGCAACTTTTTCTTTTAAGAGTCGCATTTTCTATGGATTTTATATACCTTTGCAATGAGTATCAGCCTGTAAAGCGTTTGAGTGAAGTATTTTTCGCTGATGGCTGCCGCATTGAACATATACATTTACAAGTTAAACTAAAATATATGAGCATGAAAAGTTTTGGAGCAAAACCATGGTTGTTGCCACAACCTGTGTTGATTATCGGCACTTACAATAAGGATGGAAAGCCTAATGCCATGAATGCGGCATGGGCAGGAACCTGGGACATGAAGGAAATCATGATTTCCATGGGAAGTCATGCCACCACGGAAAATCTCAATCTCTGCGGAGACTTCACGGTGGCGTTTGCCAACCAGGATACAATGGTTGCCGCAGATTACGTGGGCATCACCAGTGCCAAGAAAGACCCATCAAAAATAGACAAGACTGGTTGGAAAGTAGCGAAAGCAGAGCATGTCAACGCTCCAGTGTTCCTGGATTTCCCAATGACCATGGAATGCAGAATCAAGCAGAAACTGGACGAAAGCGAGACTGGGTATTACATCATCGCAGAAGTTGTAAATGTCCTATGCGACGAGAGATTCTTGGATGAGGATGGAAAACCTTCCGTGGAAAAGATGAAACTCATCACCTTCGATCCTATCCACAATGGCTATGTCGCCATGGGAGATAAAGTAGGCAACGCATTCTCGGATGGTAAGAATCTAAAATAACACCAAATATGGAAACCAGAAAGAAGCTAGCTGCTGAGAAGAAAGCAAGCGGCAAATATAATTGTGCTCAAGCAGTTCTTTGCACATATTCCGACCTTACTGGACTTGATGAGGAAACAAGTAAAAATCTTTGCAATAGCTTTGCGGCAGGCATGGGCAATATGGAAGGAACATGCGGTGCGCTCGTGGGAGCAGGCATCGTATTGGGCATGGTCGCCAAGGACAAGGTAAAGTCCATGAAGGATATGAAAACGATGATGGGCAAGTTCCAGGAGCGAAACCATGCCACGCAGTGCAAGATTTTGAAAGGTGTCGGGACAAAGCAGGTTTTGCGTGAATGCCCCCTCTGCGTAGCTGATGCATGTGAGTTCTTGGAGCAACTTATTGACAACGAAAAGGAGGCACAATAAATGGCTATCATCAAGACCGTAGAAGGAAAGACCCCGAAGTGGGGTAAGAATTGTTTCATTGCCGAGAATGCTGTACTCACGGGCGACTGCGTACTTGGCGATGACTGTAGCATCTGGTACAGTGCAGTATTGCGCTCCGACGTGGATGCAATCAGGTGTGGAAACCGTGTGAACGTTCAGGATTGTGCGTGCATCCACCAGACTGGCACTATGCCTTGTATTCTGGAGGACGATGTGTCGGTGGGACATGGAGCAGTAGTTCATGGAGCCATCGTACATAAGGGCGCACTCATCGGCATGAATGCCACGGTGCTCGACAAGGCTGACATTGGCGAGGGTGCCATCATTGCCGCAGGAGCTGTGGTGACTCATGGCACGAAAGTTCCTGCACGTGAGATTTGGGCAGGAATTCCTGCCAAGAAGGTGAAAGACTGTGCACCGGGACAAGCCGAAGAGTTTGCCAAGCATTATGCAGGGTATATCAAGGATTGGTATATCAAGGAATAATTATTAGTTCTATAACTTAACATATACGATAAGTTAAAACCGCTTTTTGCGTTTAACTTATCGTACATGATAATTTATAAATATGGCAGCAGAAACTAAGAAAAGATGCTTTTGGTGCAATCTACAGAATCCTCTTTACGTAGAGTACCATGACCATGAATGGGGTGTGCCTGTTCATGATGACAGGAAACTCTTCGAGATGCTCCTGCTTGAAAGTTTTCAGGCAGGACTCTCCTGGGAGTGTATCTTGAACAAGCGGGAGGCTTTCCGGAAGGCTTTCGATGGATTCGACTATCGGCTCATCGCCTCATACGATGAGCAAAAGATGGAATCATTGAGACAGGACGCAAGCATCATCCGAAACAAGCTCAAAATCAAGGCTGCCGTCAAGAATGCCCAAGTATTCATGGACATACAAAAGGAGTTTGGAAGTTTCGACCAATACATCTGGGGCTTTACCAAAGGGGAGACTATCAATGAGAACAATCTCACATCCTCTCCCCTTTCGGATAAGATATCCAATGATTTATATCGCAGGGGCATGAGATTTGTCGGGACTACCATCATCTATTCCTATCTCCAGGCCATCGGCATCATCTTCTCGCATGAGGATGATTGCTTCCTCTCTTGACACCCCTTTTCTCCGTTTTTTGTTAATTATAAGTAATAAAACAGAGTTTTCTATTGTTTTTGTTTCTTATGAGAAACAAAAATAGTATTTTTGCAAAAGTTTTTCTTATGAGAAACAAAACGGGCGCTTTTATAAAAAGTTTTACTTATATGAAACAACAAATACTAGAAAGATTAGGCTATTCTGATCGCATCGAACGTATGTTTGTGCGAGGGATTATAGTGGCATTGATAGGACAACGACGTGTCGGCAAGAGTTGCGTGATGCGCCGCATCCGAGACCATGTAGCCCAAAATGCTGACAATCATGTCATCTATATAGACAAGGAAAAAACGGCATTTGATGATATTGCCACTTACCAAGACTTGGAATCTTATGTGACTAGTCATATAGAAGAGGGGAAGGAGAACTTCCTTTTCATAGATGAGGTGCAGGAAATCTCAGAGTTTGAGAAGGCCATACTGAGCATACAGTCGGACGAGACCTGCCAAATCATGATAACAGGCAGTAATGCCAAGATGCTCTCTGGTGAATTGGCTACTCGTCTGAGAGGAAGATATGTGGCTTATCGAATCAGAGGACTATGCTATAAAGAGTTTTTGGAGTTCCATGGCTTGGTTGACGATGATGCCTCGCTCAGCTTGTATTTGCAAAATGGAGGCTTGCCTCAGTTGCGCAATTTGGGGTTGGATAACCCTGAACTGGTGGAAGATTATTTCGAGAATGTGTATAACACAATTGTATTGCGTGATGTTATCGAACGTGAGAAAATTCGCAACATACCTTTACTGCGAACATTGCTCAAGTTTATCAGTGACAATATTGGCAAGCAATTCTCTGCTCAGAGCATCGTGAAGTTCCTCAAATCTCAAAATACAGATACCTCGGCGAAAGTGATCCTTTCCTATTTGGAGTATCTCTGTAATGCCTACATCATAGACCGGGTGAACCGATATGACATTCATGGCAAAAAACTCTTCGAACTTGGTGACAAGTTCTACTTCGAGGATTTGGGCATCAGAAATTATATCATAGGGGGCAATCGCAGCTTTGATATAGAAAAGGTAATGGAGAATGCCGTCTATTGCCATCTTTGTCGTATGGGATATAAAGTTTATGTGGGACAATTATATAAAGGAGAGATAGATTTCGTGGCAGAGAAGGCCGATAGCATAGTCTATGTTCAGGTCACTTATCTGTTGGCTTCGGAAGAAACAATGAAAAGAGAGTTTGGCAACTTGAAACTCATCAAGGATAGTCACCCTAAGTATGTAGTCTCCATGGATAGAATGTATGGTCAGACAAATGTAGATGGAATTAAGCATGTTCATCTACGTGACTTCTTGAAAATGTCGGACTATTAAACATGGTCTCGCATGAGGATGAATGGAATTAGATACGAAGTTCGTCAAACCATTTAAAAATTAAAAGAAATGAGAAAGGCAGATTTTTTTTGTCATGACAAAAAGGAAGAAACAAGATATATCAAAAGGCATGGTTAATTTCTGCATGAAGCCTGACACCTATTATATATGGTGTGGCGGCTCCTGCAATTATGCGAGCAAGAGACGTGAGAGCGGAGGGGCTTACATCCAAAACTTTGACACTACACCATCGGACAAGTCTGCCAACACTGACCTTATCAAACAGTGCATCGCTCTGAAATCGAGGCATAGGCAAGTAAGCGTGAAGGTAGTGAGCTATCACAAGTATCCTCAGTTACCACGGACGCATGAGTTGGCGCATCAGGCAATGAGGGAAATCATGGAGAAAGGAAAATCATGAAGCAAGAGATTATAGACCGTATCAATCAGTTGGCAAGCCAAAGCGATGACTTCTTGTTTGTCATCAATTATACTGGTACCGAGGCATATATCAAGAAACTGTCCGAGGTGAATCCTGATGAGTGCCTCTATGATTTCGAGGGCATATCCAATGCCCAACCACTTCATTACCAACCAACAAAGTTGGAAAAATGGCAGGTGTTTCCTCCTTCGTTCGATGAATACAAGAAGAGTTTTGAGCATGTAAAGAACAACATTCTGGCTGGTAACAGCTATCTGACCAACCTCACTTGCCAAGTGAAGGTGGAATGTAACCTATCGCTGAGGGATATATTCCTGCAAGCCAAGGGAAAATATAAGTTGTTGCTTCAAGACACGAAAGCTCATCATGAAAGCTTCGTGTGCTTCTCGCCTGAGACCTTCATCAAGATAAGGGATGGAAGAATCTATTCCTATCCCATGAAAGGAACCATCGACGCAGCGATTCCAAATGCCAAGCAAGTTTTGATGGAGGACAAGAAGGAGGCTGCCGAACATGCCACCAT
>DBLF01000042.1:8584-9271 GCA_002297965.1 Candidatus Segatella papionis | reverse complement strand
GAAACATTCTCTTGCCTACGAGATTCTATCAGTCGAAGTGCCTCGTTGGTCGCTATTCGGAAAATCCAACCACGGAAGGAATTCTCGTCCTTGAATTTGTCGAAGGACTTGAAGACTCGGATGAAGGCTTCCTGTGTGGCATCTAGTGCGTCGTCGTGAGCAACTACCAGTCGGCGGATATGCCAGTATATCGGTTGCTTGTATTTCTGCATCAAGAGTCGAAAGCCCGCTTCGGATTTCTCCCGAATCGCTTGAATGATTGTCTTGTCATCTATTGTCATCTGACGTAACTTTTAAGCAAGAACATAAAGTTTTTTCTTGCCGTTGAACATGACTCTGATAGGATTTTTCTTGTTTGCCACGAAAGCATCAAGTTCTGCTTCTGCCATGGCATTGCTCAATCCAGTCATTTTGCTGTACTTAGAAATGGTGAGTGTCTTGTTGTTGTGCAAGTAAGCCAATGCCATCTCCAAGCGGTCCTTCTTGCTCAGGCGATTGCTGATGTGAGTTGTTACAGCAGGACGAGTCACTACAGTGGCGATGACAGGTCTGTGGTAGAGTCCATAATGATGGAAATGACCATAGTGTCTATATTGTGCGGTAGCGGTTGTGCTAACCAAAGCCATCATGGCGATGACCATCCCTTGCTTGATGAATTTTATCGTCTTCATAACTTTTTCTCCTATT
>DBLF01000042.1:361-8548 GCA_002297965.1 Candidatus Segatella papionis | reverse complement strand
TTCTGTCACGTTGTCTGAGCTCAGTTTTCAGTGACGTTACGACTATATGACCCAAAGAGTAGGGAAAAGTAAAAACGAAGAAGATGTTTTTTTGAAAATAATCTTTGTGGAAAAAAAGTTGAAAAAATATGGGCAGGCTTTTTTTACTTTTGATGATTCGATGGGTTGTATAAGTAAATGGAATTAAAAAAAATGATTATGAATACAATTATCAATTTGAAGAAAATCATGATGGCATCACTTATTTTGATGCTTGTACTCTTCTCGGCTTGTTCTTCCGATAGCAATGATTTCGGGAATGACGATCCTAATCCTGAGGAAACTCCTGCGAATCCGAAAGAAGACGAGGTGACGGTTCCTGCGGAGCAATCTCCAAGTACCTTCGTATCGCTCGATGAGGTTGTTGCTAAGGGATTGGGAGGTATCAAGCTCAATTTCCAGATGTCGGGAATTACAAAGATTGAGCTGGAAAGTGTGGATAACAACCAGATTGCAGGCAACCTTGACGGCGATAAGCAAACTATCATCACTTTCTCTGCTCCCGAAGGTTCTACGCTGACACCAGGGCAAGATTACTATATTGTCACATTCCCTTGTGACTTGTATGGCGGTTATCGTCTTTCTATCTATAAAGGTAGAGATGTGGCAGCTTATTTCGGAGTTCATCAGGTCATCAAGGCAGGCGAGTTTATCACGCCTTCTGATTTGGTGGAAAGCGAACTGGACTTTGAGGATATTGATGCTCCATTTGTGGAGGATGAACGACCTAATTTAGATGCGCAAACCAAAGATATGCTTGTGGCTTATCAGCAGAATCCTACCGATGAGAACAAGAATGCGCTGATGGAACAGATGGGGGTGAAGTATGACAAGGTGGTGGCTCGCAAGAAAGCAAAGTTGCGTGAGCTTGAGCGTGAGGCGAAGACTCCAGACTTGGTAGCAGAGATGCAAGGCATCGTAGATGAGATGGTGGAAAATCGTGACATTCGATTGGAACAACAGTTTTGGCGCTTGGTTGATCCTCGTACAGATGACAATCCTAACGACCAATGGCTCGTGTTGAGAGGCTCTTCTGCTCAGAATGCGTATGTCGCTTATGCTCCTCTAACCAATAAGGAGTATGCAATGTATAAGACTGATTTCACTTATCCTGCTGGTCAAGACAATTATCCTGTGGTAAATGTCTCTTATGATGAGGCTGTAGCTTACTGTGAATGGTTGAGTGCCCAGGATGCCAAGCATGGCTATCGTTTGCCTACCGAGGAGGAATGGATCCTTGCGGCTGGCCACATGCCTAAGGATGTGAAGATGAACAGCGACCATGTGGAGAAAGGACTGACGGCTGTGGATGCCTACGCCGAGACCACAGGTGCTTGTGGCGGTATTGACTTCTGGGGCAATAGCTGGGAGTGGACTTCTACCCAAAATGCGGCAGGACAATATATTGTGAAGGGAGGCAGCTGGGATTCTAGCCGTGATGCGTGTCGTAGTGAGTATTCAGACGATGCTCGTGATGGAAATGGAAAGTATGCCAATGTCGGTTTCCGTGTAGTAAGAATCGATAAGTAAGAGTAATGAAAAAATCATAAGCAATATAGAGTAAAATAGAAGAAGATTACTTTCTATCAAATGTATGCGAATAGCGTAAAAGAGCGAACGGTTGGTGTGTGAACATACCAACCGTTTTTTCTTTTAACCGTTTTCCTTTTCTTCCCAAGCCAAAATTAGGGCGATGACTCCCGAATAGCTCTTTCTTCCCTCTGCCACATGGTTGCCCCTCAGGTAGAGGTCGAAGATGAAATCTTGGGCATCATCCAGTGCCTTGCATCGCTTGCTGAGCCAGTACTTGCGGTCGCTTTTCGCCAACTTGATAATCTCAGGGCGGATGTGCTTCAGATATTTCTCGCCTTCTTTCTCGCCGAGAATGTCGAAGACATTGTTGAGCACGTGGAAGAAGATGTGGTAATAGCCACTGAACTTCACGGCTTTATCCGATGAGGAGGTGCAGACGATGTAGCTATAGAAGTTGGCCTCTCCTTCGTTGGCGATGCCTAGGAAGTGGGCAAACTCGTGGGCATAAGTGGAAGGGTAGTCGTGGGGACGAATGTCGCCGTTCAGCGTGAACTCGCAGAAAAAAGGCCCCATGCTGCCTGTTACTCCTGCCATCGAACTGAATCGGGAGAACACCATCGTCTTGACGTGGGGATGTTCGTTGAAGGGAGCATTGATGCCGATTTCTTTGTCGATGTGTTGATAACCATAGAGTATAGCTTTCTCTGTGTATTCTTCACTCTTCACTCTTCGTTCTTCATTTAAAATGCTCTTCACTCTTCGTTCTTCACTATAATAATTGAGGCTGTCGGCATAACGATAAGCGAACGCTTTGAATTTTGCTTCCGATACCTCGGCTGGTTTCATGCCAATTCTTTGAAAGATGTTGGGCTGGGAATAATTCAAGCCCCAAGCGATATAGAACCAGACATATACCCATAATAGGTATTCGACAACTCTGCCCACTGCTGCTTTCTTTCTCTTCCATATTGGATAGATGATGCACCAGGCTATGCTGAGGGCGATGAAAATGTCGCCAATGGCGAATGGGAAGACTCCTGATATGGGGGAGAGAAGACTTCCGATGTGTGGGTATATATATAAGGTATAGAAATATCCCCACCCTGGAATCGTCCGAAACAGGGTGACGATGAGGAGGAGAGCGATGAGCATCCAGTGCCTCCACTTCAAGCTTTTGATGCGTGATATACAGATATTTGTCATATTTCTTGCACTTTTTCTATCTAGTGTGCAAAATTACAAAAGTTTTCTGAAATATTGACATCATCTATTATTTTTTTTCGTAAATTTGCCATTGAAAAAACAGAATAGATTATTAACTTAAAATATAGATAGGAGGTATTATTATGAAACAAACACTTGAAGCCTTCGAGGCAAAGAACCTTGAGTATGAGAACCTCTATAATGAGGACGACGAAAGAAGAGAATATAATTCAATCTGGTACAACTGAGGTTAATGGACAATGTTGGTTAGAAAAAGGTTGGATAAAGGATTGGATTATTTAGTATATAAATAAAAAGATTATAAGGATAATGAAAGGCTATGCCGCAGTTGGGGATTGTACAACCTAGGCATAGCCTTTTTTCGTGTGCCCATTTTAGGGGGATAGAACATGATTGTTATTTTTCAAAGTGTTGATAATCCTTGCTGTGCTTCCAGTCGCCTCCCCAGCGAAATCCCTTTGCCTTGAAAAGGCGGTAGCAGAGGTCGCCTTTCTTGATCATGTAGGCATGACTTTGGTTGCGGTCGAGATAAGGGCGGGCGGTGGATGGCTCCACCACTTCCTTTCCATTTCTTAGATGTTTGTGATAGGGATTGTAGAGCGTGTTGATGTCGATGGCAAGTCCCCTGCCGTGTTTCGAGACAGTATGGGTGTGCGAGATGAATCGGAAGTTGAAGCTAGAGGAATTGTTGTCTCTCATCGCTCGCTCGTCGTCGGCATCCCAATAGTCGATGAGTCGCATCCGCTCTATCGGATATTTGGCATCGTAGAGTTTGTGGAGGATGTCGAGCACATCGCTGGCTATCGCCTTGTTCAATACCATTTCCCCAACGATGCTTCTGCCGTTCTTATCTACGTGCAGGCATCTGAGGTAGCGAAGTTCACTTCTGGGTACGGTGCAATTCTTCTTGTAGGTCTTTCCTTGCATCAATCGGAAGATGGTGTCGGGGATGGGGGAGATGGTGAAGAAATGGTTCTCTCCCAACTTCTTGATGGTTGGTTGTGGCACGATTTCTCCTGGTTTCTGGGCAAAACTTGGAACGCTACAGAACAGCGACGAGAGCATGATGAGCAGGAAGGCTGTCGTCTTGGCTAGGCATCGGCTTACGGGGATGTAATGCGAGTCCTTGATTTCGCCGATGACGATGATACTGTGCAGGCTTCCGATGCAGTCGATGTTACCCAAGGTGTTGAGCATGAAGTCTTGGTAGTCCTTCATGTCGTGGGCATACACTTTGATCTGGAAGTCATAGTCGCCAGTGGTGTTGTAGCATTCGGTTATCTGGTCGATGTTTTGCACGGTGTCCATAAACTGCTGGATGAGGTCGTGGGTATGCTGCTTCAATCGAATGTTGCAGAGTACGATGACGTTGTGTCCCATCTTGTGATGATCCACGATGGCTCCATATCGCAGGATATAGCCCTCCCGCTCCAAGCGTTTCTGTCGCTCGAAGGTAGGGGATGGGGATAGGTGTACTCTTGCGGCAAGTTCCTTGACAGTGAGTCGGGAGTTTTGCTGCAACAACTTTAATATCTTGATGTCGATATCATCGAGTTTTTCTTCTGTTGTCATTGGTCTTTTCTTCTTGTCTTAAATGAATTTCTCAGAATAATATTCTGCTGAGAATGCTAAATCGCTGCAAAGATAGCATATTTTTCTGAATTACAAAGAATATTTGGCGGATAAAATTCTTCTTCTTACCTTTGCAACCGCAAATCCGGAATGCTATCGCCCTTATGATGGGGGCAATAAGAGAAATATAGGGTCATGTCTTCTGAAGATGGCATGATGTATCGTGTAACATTTATATAATTATAGGAGATTAGAAATATGAGCAATACTGGCAATACAAGCAATATCGCAAGAAATATTCATTTTGAGGCAGTGGGCAGTTATTTGCGCCCAGCGGAGTTGAAGGAGGCAAGGGTGAAATTCGCTGAGGGACAAATCTCGGCTACCGACCTTCGTGCCATCGAGGACAAATTGATAACCGATGTGGTGAAAAAACAGAAGGCGCATGGCTTGCACTTCATCACCGATGGTGAGTTCCGCCGCAGCTACTGGCATCTCGACTTCATGTGGGGATTCGGTGGTGTGGAGCACATCGAGTTGGAACATGGCTATCAGTTCCATGGAGAGGAGACCACCAAGGGCTCTTTGAAGTTGACCGGCAAGATAACCGGCGAGAACCATCCTTTCATCAAGGATTTCCTGTTCGTCAAGCAGTTTGAGGAGGAAGGCATCGAGGCAAAACAGACAGTTCCTGCTCCAGCGCAGTTCCTCGCCGAACTCTTCCGTGGCGACAATTCCAAGAACACTCGTGAGTTCTATCCTAACACGGAGAAACTCATCGAGGACATCGCTGCGGCTTATTGCACTTTCTTCCAGGAGATTTATGCAGCAGGTTGTCGCACCGTGCAGTTGGACGACTGTACTTGGGGCATGATAGTGGATAATGATTATTGGAAGGCAAAAGTGGGCACAGGCTTTACCTTGGAGCAAGAAGCCTTGCAATATCTCAAGGTGAACAACCTCGCCATTGAAGGCAAGCCTGAGGGACTGACCATCAATACTCACGTTTGTCGTGGCAACTATCATTCTTGCTATGCAACCAAGGGCGCTTACGACCCAGTGGCTCCTTATCTCTTCGCCCATGAGAATGTGGATACTTTCTATCTGGAGTATGATGATGAGCGTTCGGGTGGTTTCGAACCATTGAAGTATGTGGCTGATGGCAAGAAGGTTGTGCTCGGATTAATTACCTCTAAGTCGCCAGTGTTGGAGGACAAGGCTACGGTCATCGCCCGCATCAAGGAGGCTGCTCAATATATTCCTTTGGAGCGTTTGAGTCTGAGTCCTCAATGTGGTTTCGCCTCTTGCGAGATAGGCAACAAGCTGACCGAGGCGGAGCAGTGGGCTAAACTCGACTTGGTAAGAGAAATCACCGAAGAAGTTTGGGGAAAGTAATCACGATTGCTTAGACTCTAGCGATGGGCGATTACTCACAGATGCTTCTTATGGCGTAAGTCAATGGCCGAATAGGTCAACTCCGTTTTAAATCCGTGAGTAATCGCCCCCTCGCAAAAAAAGTGAATTCCGTAGAATCCGATGAATAATGAGGCAACTCAACAAGTTGAGGAGCTTTATTCTTTTGTGGTGCTCGCTCTCTTTGCTTTTTTCTGTTTCCTTCTATGCAGGATGATGTATCCAGAGAGCAATACCAATGTAATCAGCAAGCCCGACAGGAACACGAAGAGACTGGAGAGCGGTCCGAGGAATGGGGAATAGCATCTGCCCACATGCAGTTCGAGTGCCACATTCCAGAGCGACATCGGTGTGTCGGATAATAGTTTTGGGGTAGAGACAGGAATGTTAGCTCCCTTCCCATAGTCGAAAACGATGTCTTTTCCTCCGAAGAAGTCTTTGGAGTATCCGCAGACCAATGAGCTAGTGACAGGAATCATCGACTTTTGTATATTCGGCTTATTGGTGAAATAATCCAAGACGAGGTTCTTCTCTGGATACCATCTAGACATTCCGCTGAACGAGCCAATCAGCCATCCGCCCTTTCCGTCGTTCTCGAATACTGTGATTCCCATCGGACTAATCTTTGGTGATTTTCCCTTGTCGTATAATTTCGGTTTTTGGCAGAAAAGTTCATCCACTTGCAAGAATCCTTCTGATGTGGAAACGAGCCAACTTTGTGAGGCTGCGTTCCAACGGATGCCACGGAGTTTGTCGTTCCAGACGTTTCCGTCCTTTATCTTTTGGGTGGTCTTATTCATGACCAGCGGAATCATCAATGGTGGGCGAAGGCACATGCCCGTGATGGAAATCCAAAGGGTTAGGATGATGGTGACGTAACCTATCTTGTTGTGCCACTTTGCATTCCAAACCATTCGTTTGCCCAAGGCAATCATCCTTTGTTTGGCAAGTGTTCGCTTCTCCTCGATAGCCATGATTCGTTTTTGTCGGCGAATGCCATAAGGGAGGATAAAGAGGATGATGCCAGTGATAGACAGGATGATGAGTACGATGGCGATGGCATCTACCACGAGGCGACCTGCCAAACCGAAGTATTCGCCGCTATGTAATGTCCAGACGGTCTTGAAGAGTGTCGTTTCGGGAATGAAGCCTTCGGGCTGACCGATGATCTTTTTATGGATTGTGTATGGTTGCTTGTCTGCTGTTTTCTCTTGGCTAGAAGTAGGCTCTTTTTGTTTGTCTGCGGATTTTTTTTTCTGCACAATCATATAGACGGCAGATCGAGTCAGGGCAACCACGTTTGCGCTATCCTTTGAGAGCGTGATGTCCGCCACTCGCTCCTCGTTTCCGGGCAATGGCAACTTTTCCCATTGCTTTCCATTGTATCGATAGATTTCTCGCATGGCAGCGCACCAAATCTTTCCATCTTTGGTCTGCACGATGTTGCGGATGTTCCTGTCGTCCATATGGGTGGGAAGTCCAGCGTTGAAATCCTTCCATTCCTTCATCTTGCCGTCAGTGAGCCATACGCCCGCATATCCGAAGGCTAATATCGAATCTTCGGAGGTGGCAGACTGCATGTTTTGTGTATTCTTCGAATGAGAACTCAGTTTGATGGAACCTTTGATGATTCCATTGTTGAATTTCTCGATGTGATAATCCGAAGGCAATAGGCTTCTGCTCACAGAGCAGCCTGCGAAGAGCTGGCGATGGTTCAAGATAATGCCTGATACGCAGAATACCAGCATAAACACAGACAGCACGAGTCCGAACCATCTATGGTATTTCTTCCAAGTGAAACGTTTGTTCTTGCGTTGATTCTTATTCATTTTTTCCTTTGCTTTGTTTAACCCAATTTTGTTCTTTATCTTAATTGATAGCAATTGGGCTGCAAAGTTAAGGATATTTTTTCAAATCAGCAATACCTAAATATGATGATTGGCTCATTGGTAGATGAAGTAACTTCCTCCATCGCTTTTGCCGTATTTCTTCAAGAGTTGCTGGATGAATTCCGCATTCTCACGTACGTGCTGTTTGTCGCCATCGTAGCCGTTATTTCGTCCCAAAGTTCCTGGCAATAGGGGGAGTTTTCTACTTTTGCTTCCACGCAGGTACCTACGAAGGTAGGGCAAACGGATTCTATTTCTTGCGATACGATGATGTTCATGATTTTTGTATATTAATATGGAAAGTTTTTCTTAGATTTTGTGTCACTGCTGTCACACTTAGGCTTATGGTTTTTATATTCAGATAGTTAAGGCGTGACAGCAAAAGTTATTTTGGTGTCACCTGCTGTCATTTACTGTCACGCTTTTCCCCATTTTCCTACCCATAAGCAAATTTGCCTGCCTTATCAAGCAAATTTGCCTGCCTTGTTAAGCAAATTTGCCCGGCGGCATGGGGAGA
>DBLF01000042.1:0-307 GCA_002297965.1 Candidatus Segatella papionis | reverse complement strand
TCTCCCCATGCCGCCGGGCAAAAGTGCCCAACGTCTCGGGCAGAGCTGGGCAAAGCCACAGTGACTTTTCCTGATTTCTATAGACACTTTTTTACTTTATAAACTAGAAAAATAGACACAAGCAATTTTATAAAACTGGAATAGTAGTCGCTTTTCATTTTGTTTTTCTATTTTTATAGACACAATTAAAAGAAACGTACTATGTTAGGAATATCCTTATATATTAAAATAAGGTGTTATGTAGAATTTTAGGTATTTAAATGTTTAAGACTGTTAAAATATTCGTGAAAATGAAACTTTTTTCTCG
>DBLF01000073.1:254-6728 GCA_002297965.1 Candidatus Segatella papionis | reverse complement strand
CAGTTGCAGCCAGTTAAGGACGCTATCACTAACGCAGCTACAAAGTGGGACAATGCTATCACTCCTGTAAACAACTTGCTCCACAAGATCAACGCTCACATCTCTGACGTTAACCAGTTGTTGCAGCCTACTATGCTTTACAAGAGCACCAAGACAAACTCTTGGAACACTTTGAGTACACTCAAGGGTAAGCTCGGCACTCGTATGACAGGTATTGGTTCTACAGTTCTCGTTGCTACATCTTGGACTGGTGAGCTCCTCGCTCCTGCTTACAAGAAGTCTGTATATGTTAAGGAGACTGGTGCTAACGTAACATTGATGGACGGTAAGACTTCTGCAAAGACTCCATTCGATGGCAGCGTTCAGAAGGTATTGTTCACAGCTTCAGCTAAGGGTAACTACACTGTAGTTTACAAGGCAGTTGACTACTCTGGTGTTGAGACTACTAAGGAGTACCACATCACAGTAGAGTAATTTAAGAAACATTTAGTTAGGGGCGGCTTCGACTGCCGCTGACTATGATAAGTCTTAAAAACATTTATAACATCATTAAGAATAAGATTATGAAATTCAATAAAGTATTACTGTCAGGAGTTGTTGCTTTGAGTTGCGTTAGTGCGTCAGCTCAGGAAGCAGATAAGACTGTAAATGTCTTCACCCCACATTGGTATGCACAGGCTCAGATCGGTGCTCAATACACATTGGGTGAGATTGGTTTTGGTAAGTTGTTGTCACCTAACGCTCAGATTGGCGTAGGTTATAACTTCAACAAGGTTGTTGGTGCTCGCCTCTCTTTCAACGCATGGCAGAGCAAGGCTGGTCAGAAGGTAACTGATCCAACCTCTAACGCTACAACTACTTACAAGTGGAAGTGGAACTACATCGCTCCTATGGTTGACGCTACATTCAACCTCACAAACCTCTTCTGCGAGTACAATCCTAACCGTTTGGTTGAGGTAGGTGTATTCGGCGGTATCGGTGCGAACATCGCATGGAGCAATGGTGAGGCTGAGGATGCTCAGAAGGCTATCCTCGCTTCTGATGCTCAGAAGGTACTCGAAGGTTATGACAAGAACGCTCAGCCATTGGAGAACCTTTGGACAGGTACAAAGACACGTTTCGCAGCTCGTGTAGGTGCTAACGTTGACTTCCGCGTAAGCGACCGTGTGAAGGTAGGTGCAGAGCTTTCTGCTACTACTTTGAGCGACAAGTACAACTCAAAGAAGGCTGGTAACCCAGACTGGTACTTCAATGCATTGGTAGGTGTTAAGGTGGCTCTCGGCCAGACTCACACAACCAAGGTAATCCCAGCTCCAAAGCCAGTAGAGAAGATCATCGAGCGTATCATCGAGAAGCCAGCTCCAGCTCCAGCTCCTAAGACTGAGACACAGGCTGTTGAGGAGAACTTCCGTCGTGATATCTTCTTCCCAATCGGTAACACCAACATCGCTAAGTCTCAGACTACTAAGATTGCTGAGATCGTGAAGTACATGAAGGAGAACCCAGATGCTAAGATCACTTTGACAGGTTATGCTGACAAGGGTACAGGTTCTGCTGCATTCAACGACAAGATTGCTGCTCGTCGTGCTCAGACTGTATATAACACACTCGCAGCTAAGGGTGTTGCTAAGAGCCGCATGATCAAGCAGTCTAAGGGTTCACGTGTTCAGCCATTCGAGGAGAACGACATGAACCGTGTTACTATCTGTATCGCTAAGTAATTAGTTTTGCTTCGGTAAAGATTAAGACACAATAAATTCCACAGTAACCGATCTTCGTCCTTACTATGTAAGCGATGGAGACCGGTTATTTTTTTGTAACTAAATAGTGTATTAGAATGAGAAAAAGATTGTACGTACTTCTGCTGAGTTGCGCCACCTTGCTCTGTGCTCATGCCCAGTTGAGCGACAAGGGGTACTATCGCATCCAAAACGTCAATACCAAGAGATATATGACGCTCTGCGACAACACGAGCAAGGGTGTGGATAAGGTATCTATGACCGCCGACTGCGGTGCGCTCGTCACCAACATCAGCTGGGATGAGATTTCCACCGACCCTGGCAGCATCTTCTATATCGAGAAATTGGGCGACTCCAGTCTGCGCCCTAACACCATCGAGGCGAATGTCAGCGGCCAGGGTACCAGCATCAAGGAGTTGATCGACTATACCCTCTTGATTACCAAGCAAGGCTCCGCCTATCGTGCTTGGCAGCAAGAGAGCGGTCAGCCTGTTACCCTCTGCGACCAGACGGCTTCTGCCTACGACAAAAGCTCCGTTATCAATACGGGCGACAATTATGCTTGGAACATCACCCCTGTGGATGCCAAGGACAACTATCTGGGTGTGAAGCCTACCATCACCATCGGCGGCAAAAGCTATGCAGCCCTCTTCACAGGTTTCCCTTATACTTTGGGCGACGGCATGAAGGCCTACTATATATATAAGGTGGATGAGGCAAATGCCGTGGCTTACTATAAGGAGCTTTCCGGCACGATTCCAGCCAAGACTCCTTCGCTCATCGAGTGCAGCTCCACCGAGGCAAGTAAGAACGTCATCACCCCTGTGGTTAGCTCTGTGGCTGCTCCTAGCGACAATGTGGCTAAGGGTGTCTATTTCTGCTTGGGTGATGATTGGACCGACCATTACAACGCCACCCAGTTTGATGCCACTACGATGCGTGTGTTGGGTAATGATGCCGCAGGCAAGTTGACTGCCAATAATTCCACCGACCATCTCACCGAGGTGATGATCAAGGAGATGGCAGACAAGACCAACCACAAGACCATCGAGGCCATCCCAGCCAACAGTTGGTATCTGAAGGTTTCCGCCAATGCGCCATCCGAGCTTACCTTGTTAAGCTCCTCCCAAGACACCGGTATCACCACCATTGGCACTACCACAGGCAAGCAGACCTATAATGTCTATACCTTGCAGGGTGTGCAGGTGAAGAAGAACGCCACTTCGGTGGATGGACTTCCTCAGGGAATTTATATCGTCAACGGCAAAAAAGTAGCCGTAAAGTAAATAAAAAGCTCCAAACTCTTGCCAGTTTGGGGCTTTTTGCGTAACTTTGCACCCGAATTTAATGAAAATCAAGATTTTATGAAGAAATATCTTTTAGCGTTGGCAGCCCTGGCGTTGCCACTACAGGGCATTTTCGCCCAGACATTCAGCGAGCCTTGCATCCCTGGTTCGCCAGCCAAGCTATACACCTACGGCATTGATGCCTCGGTAACCATGGGTACCACGGGCATCGGTGTGGATGTGGCGGTGCCAGTGAGCGAGGTGGTAAAGGTACGCACGGGATTCACTTGGATGCCTCGCTTCCACGCCACCATGAACTTCGGCGTCAAAGTGGGTGACAAAGTGGAGAGCGATGAGGAGCAGAACCAGAAATTCAACAAGCTTGCCGATATGTTGGAGGAAATGACGGGTACCCGAGTGGATAATAGCATCGACATGGTGGGTACGCCTACGATGGACAACTTCAAACTTTTGGTGGAGGTGCATCCGTTCCGCAACAAGAACTGGCACTTTACGGGTGGTTTCTATTGGGGACCATCGAAGATAGCCAAGGCGGAGAATGCCGTCTATGACGGCACATCGCTGGTGGCTGTGAATATGTACAACAATCTCTATGAGCGTGTGAAGGCTTCCTACGAGTATTTTATCCCCTATATGACGGTGAGCGGACAGACGGTGTATGCCAACAAGGAGTTGTATGATAAGTTTATGAGCTATGGTCACATGGGTGTGAACTTGGGTGAGAAGGAGGACGGCTCGATGTTCCGTCTGGAGCCAGATGCCAACAACAATGTGTCGGCTACCATCAAGGTGAACAACTTCAAGCCTTACTTGGGCTTCGGCTATGGTGGCAGACTGCTGAAGAACAGCGACGATTATTACGTATCCTTCGATGCAGGTGTGATGTTCTGGGGTGGCACGCCAAAGATTGTCACCAACGACATCTATCGTATGAGCATCGACGAGGAGGGCAACAAGACCGAGTGGATGGAGCCTGGTGCCGACCTGGCTAAGGATGTGAAGAACATTCCGGGCAAGGTGGGTGACTACGTGAAGTTTTTCAAGGGCTTCAAGGTCTATCCTGTGGTAGAGCTTCGACTTACCCGCCGCATCTGGGTGAAGTAAGGCTAGTGTCGTATCCATAGGCATTTGCGTCAAGTATGACTTATCATACGCATAAAAAAGTTTTTTCTCGAAAAATCTATCACATCCATCACGATTCCTTTTCGTGGTGGGTGTATTCGTTTGATATGTAGATAGTTATATGATTCTTGAAATCGTGATGGATGATAAAATATTTACGAAATCCATCACGTTATCCATCACGATTTGCCCCTTATCCCTCACGATTTTGGCAAATCTTCCATCTTTTTGGCGATTTTTTTGTTCGATACTGATGCTTTTTTTATTCGGTATCCACACTTTTTTTACTATTGAAGAAGAATTTTGCGCTTGTTGATAGCGAAATCGCGGTAGGGTAGTAGCGAAGTGTTCCGCAGGCTGAAACGAAAAGTTTCATCGCCTGAAACGTTTTGTTTCTTGGGCAGAAACAAAGTGTTTCAAAGCTCAAAACGCTTGGTACTGACGTTTGGAACGATTCGTTACTACGCTTGATAGGTTTTCGTTGCTACGCTTGACCTTCTTTGATTTCTGCTTTTTGCCAGTCAACAAGTCCCTTTCCTTTGTCATCGAGTTCTATGGCGATGCCAATGACTTCTCGTTTGTCCGCTTTGAAAGGCTCTAGATACTGGTTTTCGATGATTTGTTGTACAGCAGCTTTGGCTCCACCATTATTGGTGAGTTTCAGCTCTAACACATATATGTATCTAGGAGTGGTGACGATGGCATCGATTCTACCCGTGCTCAGCATTCTTTCTACTTCCACGTTAAATCCGATGGCATTGAATATTGAGCTGATAATCAAGCGGTATCGTTCCTCCATATCCATACTTGCCATTTTCTTGTTGCTGTAAGGCACATCGGCGATGAGTGCTTTCAAGGTTTGCATCCCTTTCTCCAAGTCAGCATGGTTCATATAGGTATAGAGATTGGCTTGCATTGACTTCACCTCGTTCGCCTTCTTCATGGTGAGTGTTGGAAGTACGATGTCATAAAGTGCTTGTCGTACCTCTACATTAGGGAAGCCAAGGAAGCAAACCTCTCCATCCGCTCCTTTAAGAGTCAAGTAGCCCGACTGGTAGAGGAATAGTTCAGCCCCCCCTTCGGTTACATCTGATAACTCTATGGTATTTTTCAAGATAGAGCAATGCGAGAAGTCTGATAGGCGCAATTCCATATCATCTACAAACTTCGGAAGTAACGTAGTGGCACCGGAACGAGCCCAGTAGTTGCTGATGTCTTTATTCTTAAGCGCATTGACCAAGCTATAGGGATTATAGATATCTGTCATATTTGATCGACTAAAGTGATAGCCATCGTAATACTCCTTTAAGTGTTGATGTGCTTCTTCATAAGACCAATCATTTATTTCTCCTAACATTTTAACTTCAGAGTTGAAGTTATCAGCTAATTCTTTTTCGGTGATGCCGCATATCGTAGCATACTCAGGCAAGAAACTGATATTCGTCAGATTGTTGAGCACTGAGAAAAGCGAAATTTGCGTAAACTTGGTGATGCCCGTGATGAAAATGAACTTTTCGTAATCTGTGGCAGCCTTCAGTACGGCAAAGACATTCTTATAGACTCTGGTGCAATCGTCATGACAGGTTGTTTTCCAAGAATGTTGCAGCGGAGCATCATATTCATCGATGAGTATGGCTACACGATGACCAGTTTTCTCGTAAGCAGTCTCAATAATCTGCCGGAATCTTACGGTAAGGCTTTCGGTACCATCGAGCACTATCTCGTATTTTTTTTCATATTTCTTGAAGATGTAGTTGAAATATGATTTGATGTCCTCAGGAGTGTCTCCTCCCTCGCTCATGTCTAGTCGAATGACAGGGCGAGATGTCCACTTTGTTTCCAAGTCCATGATTTTGAGTCCTTCGAAAAGGTCCTTTCTTCCTTCGAAATATCGTTCCAAGGTATCGACAAGCACAGATTTACCAAAACGGCGAGGTCGGCTTAAGTAATTATACTTGTCCCCCATGTTGGCAAGGTACCAAACGAGGTCGGTCTTGTCAACATAAACGTAGTTGTCGGTGCGGATTTCCTTGAAGGATTGTATTCCTACAGGTAATCTTCTTCTGTTCTTGTCTATAGTAATCATCATGATTATGCCTTTTATATTGCAAATGTACGATATTTTCTCGATATTGGCAAAGGAATTTAGCTTTATTTTGCTAAATGCAAGCTGATGTGGAGGACGTAAAGCGTATAATAAATATTGTTTTTAATTGTATGTATGCGTATATGCGCACTTGCGTGCGCGAGCACGTGTGCGCCTTATGCGTATGTATATTATAATGAGTAGTGTAGATTTTTAATCT
>DBLF01000073.1:0-149 GCA_002297965.1 Candidatus Segatella papionis | reverse complement strand
TTTGCACTCGCTTTTGAGAAATGCACTTTCTCTTAGCGATTAAAGAAAGTTAGTGCAAGTCGAATACAATGAAACTTGTTTCGATTGTTGAGGCGCAGCCTAACTTGCGAAGAAAGAGTTCTTTGAAAGATTTTACATAAACAGACAAG
>DBLF01000062.1:1616-20793 GCA_002297965.1 Candidatus Segatella papionis | reverse complement strand
ACCAACTGAGCTAAACGCCCTTAAAAAATCCCTGCAACCACAAAAGTGAGTTACAGGGAACACCCCTGTGGGCGCTGACGGATTCGAACCGCCGACCCTCTGCTTGTAAGGCAGATGCTCTAAACCAGCTGAGCTAAGCGCCCTTACTTTTCGTAAGCGGTTGCAAAGGTACTACATTTTTCCGGTTCCACCAAACTTTTTGCAACTTTTTTTTCATTTTAGGCTGTTTTTTATGCAAAAAGGCATCTTCCGTGAAGGAAAATGCCCTTTTCTTATGCATATTTTGATCATTATCATCAGTTTTTACTGTTCCACAGAATCTGATGGACCAGCTGGAGTGGCGTCCTCTTGAACGTTTTGACCAGACTGTTTCTTTTCCAAGATGCCTCTCAAACGCTCGTTTTCCGCATTGGCATCTTCCAAAGCAGCATTCAAGGCATCAAGTTCTGCTTGATGCTGTGTGTTAACTGCATCCATATCTGGTGCTTTTTTCCATTTCGAGGCTCCCAAGTGATAGGTAACACCCACCTCTAGATAGTAATTCTTGCAGCGGCGAATCCAAGACTGGTCAACACTTCCTGTACAATTATCGATATTATGGTCGAAAGAATTCAATCCCAACTCAGCAAACAGGCTTACTTTCTCTGCCACCTTCCAAGAAGAGTTAACACCCAAACTATAATTCATCGCATAGTTGTTGTGAGACATAGAACGTCCGATACCCGCACCCACGAATGCCATCAGATTCCAAACACGCTCTTCCTTATAACCATCAAACAGATTGTTCAAGTTAAACATCACTTGCTCATTTGCAACCCAGTACTTGTTGCTCTTGCCATCACTATTTTTTTCGGCAGAAGCAGCATCCACAGTCTTACCCCAAAATCCCTGAATTTTGGTACGGAGACCGATGCTAGGAGTAAACCACTTGCCGAAGGCAAATGACAAACCTGGGTTGGAGCGGAACTTCTTAAAAGGACTCTTAGACAAATCAAGCCCTCTCTCTTCGGCAGAATACCAAGAGTTCCAATCCACACCCACCTGCACAAACCAATTACTACCAAAAGAATTGGTTGCAACACTATACTTTTCCGCTGGAGCTTCCTCCTGGGCAAAGCCACACAAAGAAACGCTAGCCAAAGCCAGCACAGCTAATAACTTCTTCATATCTTTAAAATTTAATCGTTTTCCTTTCTTATACCTTAACATAATCCTTAGGTATAGCTTGACATACATTATTATATACGCGCGTACCTATTATTATAGTACCATCTCTACCTATCACCCCAAAAGATGCTCTATCTCTTGCTGCTGCAGGATGCAAAGCACAGACTTCCCATCGGGAGTATAATTCACGTTCTCGCAAGCAAAGAGACCATTCACCAAGTTCTCCATCTCGTCATTGCTCAACACCTGCCCATGGGGTATCGCAGCCTGACGAGCCATAGACAGAGCCAAAGAATGGTTGATTTCGTCTATGGCGGAGCCTCCTTCTTCTACAGCACTCGACACCATATCCTGCACTAACCTCACGGGGTTCATACCTTCCAAACCAGCAGGAACAGAATTGACTGCATAACTGCCGCCTCCCAAGTCTTCTAATTCAAACCCCATTTCGTTCATCTCGGGCAATATCTTCTCAAAGATAACCTTTTCAGACATCGGGAACTGAACGACTTCCGGGAAAAGTACTTTCTGCGAATGGAACGTTCGGTCTTGAAGTTGTTTTAAGTATTGTTCAAACAAGATGCGCACATGCGCACGGTGTTGGTCAATAATCATCAAGCCCGATTTAACCGCAGTCATGATATATTTTCCCTTATACTGGTAGTGAGCAGGCGATTTTTCTGCGATAAGACTGCTTGCCGTAGTACTCGACGAGCCAGAAGCATCCAATTCGGAATCATCAAAAAGCTGCATGGTGTGCTGTTGCTCGTCCTGATCCTTGAGTCCCTCATAGAGTTGTTCCCAATTTTGATCCACTTCGGGCTTCTTGCTCGAAGGTCCCGGGAAACTAGCCCCCACAGGCTTCGACATCGTAGTGGAATGTGCCTTAAACGGATTGTAACTAGGATTCAAGCTGATTTTCGGTGCAGCCGCCGAAGGGGTATCCACTGGATTAAACATCGGTATCTCAGGTTTGTCTTCTGTATCGAAATCTATAGTGGGCACATCGTTAAACATTCCGATGCTTTCCTTCACCGCTGCGGACAAAATCTGCCAAATAGCCTGTTCGTTCTCAAACTTGATCTCCGTTTTTGTAGGATGGATATTCACGTCGATGTCCTTCGGGTCCACCTCGAAGTAAAGGAAGTAGGGCACCTGTTCTCCCAATGGTATCAATCTGTCATAGGCAGCCATCACCGCCTTATTGAAGTAAGGATGCTTCATATAGCGACCATTCGCAAAAAAGAATTGATGCACCCCCTTCTTACGTGCAGACTCAGGTTTACCTACAAAACCAGAAACCTTACACATGGTAGTTTCTACATTCACCGGCAACAAGTCATGGTTAAACTTCTTGCCAAAGACATCCAAGATGCGCTGGCGCATGTTGGTGGCACGAAGATTGAAAACCTCGGTGCCATTGCTATGCAACACAAAGGAAATCTGCGGATTGACCAAAGCGATGCGCTCGAAAGCCGTAAGGATGTTGTTGAGCTCCGTGGAATTCGATTTCAAGAACTTTCGACGAGCTGGCACATTATAGAAGATGTTGCTCACCGAGAATATCGTACCTGGCGAACAAGCACAAGGCTCCTGTCTCTCAACCTTAGAGCCTGAGATGGCAACAAGCGTGCCTATCTCGTCAGATGCCTGACGTGTTTTCAATTCCACTTGTGCCACAGCGGCAATGGAAGCCAAAGCCTCGCCACGAAATCCCATGGTGTGAAGAGCAAACAAGTCGTCTGCCTTGCGAATTTTGGATGTAGAATGGCGTTCAAAAGCCAGTCGGGCATCGGTCTCCGACATTCCCTTGCCATCATCGATGACCTGGATGTTAGTTCTGCCGGCATCCACGACAACCACCTGGATATTCTTCGCCCCTGCATCAACAGCATTCTCCACCAGCTCCTTGATGACAGAAGCCGGTCGCTGTATCACTTCTCCTGCCGCTATCTGATTGGCAACAGAATCTGGTAAAAGTTGAATGACATCACTCATCGTCGTTTCTATTAAATATTACTTTCTTTTCACAACAGGCTTTTTCTTGGAAGCCACCATTTGTTTCTTGTTGCTATCCTTTGTTTTCACTTTCTGGGTAGTCCCAATTACATCTGTCTTAGCATTATCGGCAACATTCTTCTGGATTGCCTCCGCAGGATTCTGTTGGATGGTCTGCAAAGGTGCCTCGTGTCGCTTGATGTTCTTTAGCTCCGTTCCCTTCGCCTTGCCTCGCCAAACAAAAATGTCGTTTTTGTCTTTCGGACGTATGTCCTCAAACCAGGCGAAGTTTGGCAACTTATATTTGGATGGCGGAATTTGCGTCATCGGATACATCGTGCTGGTAAACTTATTGGTCCATATCTTGTCCAGCTTTCGGGCTGTGCCCATATACATACGCATGGTATCCGTCTCCAGATAGTTAAGTCCCACCAGGGAGCTATCCTTGTCATTGGTCATATAATATACGGTCTGCACATTGCCGATGGCTTCCGTCATCTTCATCTCGCCCTTCTCGAAATAAGACTTCATTTCGGAAGAGGTAATCTGATTAAAGTGCACACTATCTGGCATCTGCTCCACCGAGAGAGCCTGACCGATGACGTGGGCGAAACGGATAGTGGAATCAGCCATATATGCTCGGATTTCCTCGCCCAACAATTGGCGATTGACATTCCAAGTTATCGGATCCTTATACATCGTCATGCAGGAATCCTTGGAATTGAATACCAAAGAGTCGCACACGGCTTGTATATCTCTGCGGAATGCACGCACATGCGGATAGGCATGCACCTTGCGATACACGGAATCGGTATTGATATTGAAAGTATAGATGCGCATCGTATCGGAATGCATCCACAAGGTATCTTTCTGGGAATAGTCGATGGCTACAGGATTGCGGGTAGCAAAGCCTTTACCGGTCTTCTCGTTATAGCGAAGATAGTTGCAAGTGAGCGAGTTCTTGTTTTTCTGATCTATATATACCACGTTGCCATAGCCTGTGCTCTCGCCGTTCTTCTTATAATAAAGGCTATCACCCGTAATGGACTTGTCCTTATCCACCAACGTGGAGCGACCGAAGAGTTTCGCCTGGTCAGTTCGGGTATTGTAATAGCCATCATGGGTGTGCACCACACCACCATTACCCGAAACAATCTTCGAGGGTCCCACCATGTGGGCTGTGGAAGTTGGCACATCATAATACAAGGTATCGGTGGTAACCACATCCTTCCCACTACGTAATTTCACATTGAAGACAAACTTTGCCTCTCTTGTCTCGGTATGGTACTCACCCCAGTCTGACACCAGTCGATCCTTACCGTCGATAAGCGTACCCCCATCAAAGAAGTTTGCCATATTGTAGAGACGGTCGAAATCCAAGCTATCCGTCTTCAACGTCTGTCTGCGATGGTGCAACACCACATTCTTACGGGCGTGCATCATCTGCATCAAGCCATCATAATCCGCTTTCTCACAAGTCAGCGACAAGGTGTCTCCCTGGCGATAATGCACATGTCCGAATGCCTTCACCGAATTGGTGGCCTGGTAAAAATAGGCACTGTCGCACGTAAGCTTGCTCCCCTGGTGCATGAAAGCGACCTTTCCTTTCACGATTTGGGCATCAGGATTCTTGCCAAACATATCGTAGCGCAACTCATCGGCATGGAGCAGATACACTCTCTCGCCTTCAGGGCGCTTCTTGCTTTTCTTCCTAGGTGCCTGCGTAGCTTGCACCAAACAAAACCCAAATAGGCATAGAATCAATATGAAAAAGATTCTATGCCCGCTCTTGATATGATTATATTGCTTGTTTTTGATCATTTAACCCAACCTTGATATTCAAATTTGCAGTTCTTGTAGCGATCGTTCATACGAACGTAAGTCTTCTTAATCTTATCAACCACCCAATCATGCAAAGTTTTTTCTCTTTCCTTGGCAAGGACCACATCCTTCATCACCTGGAAATCCTCGGTAATAGTGGCTCTGTGTCCATCCACTCTGCTCACCAATTTGACCAAGGCACAAGTGGTCTTGCCCTTGCTGTTGACCATTGTGAAAGGAGCGGACACCTGTCCCACCTTCATGGTATCTACCACACGTGCCACCTCTGTTGGCAAATCCTTCATCTGGAATCTGGAGGTACGGTTGTCCGCCTGGGCGGTATTTGCCATCAAGCCCTTGTTGTTTCGGGTGTCTTTGTCATCAGACAAAGCCTCAACGGCTGCCTCAAAGGTAAACTTCTTGGCACGGATGTCATTACCGATGGAATCCAAACGATTGATGGACTTGTCAATGGCTTCCTGCGAAACGTGTGGCTTCAACAAGATGTGACGACACTTGATTTTATCACCACGCTTGTCGATGAGCTGGATGATATGATAGCCGAACTCAGACTCCACAATCTTGGAAATCTTCTTAGGGTCGGTCAAGTTGAACGCTACATTGGCAAAGGCAGGATCCAGCATACCTCTTCCGATATAGTCCATCTCGCCACCCATACGGGCAGAACCTGGGTCTTCGGAATAAAGACGTGCCAATGTCGCGAATGTGGTCTCACCCTTGTTCACACGGTCGGTGAACTCGCGCAATTGGTTCTTCACACGATTGATTTCCTCCAAAGGAATACGAGGCTGCATGGTCAATATCTCCACTTCCACTTCCGTTGGAACAAATGGAATACTGTCTGTTGGCAATTCATTGAAATATTTACGCACCTGCGCTGGAGAGACCTTGATGTCCTTCACCAATTGCTGCTTCATCTTTTGGATGAGCTGGCGATTCTTGAAGTCATCGTGCATCTGCTGACGCATCTGAGTGATGCTCTGCTTGCGATATTCCTCCAACTTCTCACGAGAACCTATCATGGAAACCCAGTAATTGATTTGGTCATCGATACCCTGCATCACCTCAGATTCTGATACCTCGATACTGTCGATAGCAGCCTGATGCAAGAAAAGCTTCTGAACTGCTATCTGCTCAGGAATGGAACAATCTGGATCGCCAACAAACTTAATGCCGTCGGCTTCCGACTGCAATCGGGTGACCTCCACGTCTGATTTCAAGATAGCCTCGTCACCCACTACCCAAATCACCTCGTCAACGACGCTTCCCGGGTCTATGGCTTGAGAGTCGTTCATCACCTCCAACTTGCTCGAATCAATGTCGGCTGCAGACGAAGCATGGCGACTCATCCCCATACGTGAGGCGCTTGCACTCATGCCCATAACCAGGAGCAATGCGATGAACGCCAAACTTAATTTATATCCAGTCTTCATAGATCTGTATTCTGCTTATAATATATTTAATGTTTGTTTACCGTAGCCAACACCTCAGGGTTGACCTGATACTGATATTTCTTTCTTAATTTCGCTACCCATTCTTTCTCTAGCTTATCTTGATAATCGGCAATCACTAGTTCCTTCACATCCGTATAACGCAGCTTTCCTTTCTTGTGCTGTTTTCCGGAGGTAGCGTCGTTCTGGTGGTAAGCACTATCCTTGGACTTCGGTCGCTTCCACTTGTATTTTTTCTTGTTCTTTGCAAAATAAGCAGCCAACGCTTTTTCGTCGCTTGCCGCTTTCTCCCATACCATCCGGTTGCTGATTTCATAGAGCAGCAATCCGTCATGATACTCTTGCACGAGATATTTCAGATTATTGTCCTTTGCCGACAAGTCTGAAGTTTTTTGGTCAAGCACAGTCTCACGGTCGTTTCCCGCAGGCAACGTCTTGACAATGGAATCCAACTTTTCGTTGATGATTCTTTCCCTGATTCCTCGGGCATCGATGAAACGCCGAATGTCGTTCTTCACCGAATCGTAAGGAAAGAAGTCTTGCTTTCCCATCAACTTGATGATGTGGTAGCCCAACTCCGAGAGGATGGGTTTGCGCAGTTCACCCACCTTCATCGAGAATGCCGCATTCTCAAAAGCCTTCAGCGTTTGCCCCTTGGCTATCCAGGCAATCTCTCCACCTCTTGCGGCAGAGCCTTTGTCGTCGGAATATCGCTTGGCGAGAGTAGCGAAGTCAGCCCCCTTGCTTAGGGCTTGGTAGATGGAGTCAGCCTTCAGTCTAGCCTTCTCTTGGTCGGCATAAGAGGCTTTTTGGCTCAAACGAATCAAGATGTGGGCAGGCTTTACCAAACCGCCCGACTCACTGACTCGTTGCCTAGACTCTTCGTATATCTTCTGCGCTTCCGCCTCCACATCCGATTCATCAATCATGGCAGGACGCACTTGTTGGTCTCGATACTGCAAGAACTCCTGCTTGAAAGAAGCCGTCGTATCGATACGAGCATCCAATGCCGCCAAGACTTTCAACTTATAATTAATGAATAGGTCAACATACTCTTTGACTGTCTTCTTGTCAATCACACCTTCGGAATTGTTTTTGTTGTAAGAATATTCAAATTCCGACCGACTGACAGGCTGACCATTGATAGTCATGATGATTGGGTCGTCGTTTTGAGCAAAAGCTATGCTCCCCAAAAGGAGCATAGCTGCAAAAAGCGCATGAAATTTCATATTTATTTCAAAAAAAATTATTCAGGACGGCTGTAGTTTGGAGCCTCACTAGTGATAGTGATGTCATGTGGATGGCTCTCCAATACGCCGGCATTTGTAATGCGAGTGAACTTAGCGTTATGCAAGTTCTCGATATTGAACGCACCGCAGTAACCCATACCAGAACGCAAACCACCAATGAGCTGGTAGATAACCTCCTGAACGGTTCCCTTGTAAGGCACACGACCTGCGATACCCTCTGGCACGAGCTTCTTCACATCCTTGGTGTCGCTCTGGAAGTAACGGTCCTTGGAACCATTCTTCTGCTCCATAGCCTCCAAAGAGCCCATACCACGGTAGCTCTTAAACTTACGTCCGTTGAAGATGATGGTGTCGCCAGGGCTTTCCTCGGTACCTGCCACCAATGAACCAATCATTACGCAGCTACCACCAGCAGCCAAAGCCTTCACAACATCACCAGAGTAGCGCAAGCCACCATCGGCAATCAAAGGCACACCCGTACCCTTCAAGGCAGAATATACATCATAAACAGCACTCAACTGAGGAACACCTACGCCGGCAACGACACGAGTGGTACAGATAGAACCAGGACCGATACCTACCTTCACACCATCAGCGCCATTCTCCACCAAGTACTTGGCAGCCTCGCCAGTAGCCACATTACCTACCACAACATCTACGTTAGGGAAAACAGCCTTCACTTCCTTGAGCTTCTCTACCACACCCTTGGAATGACCATGGGCTGTATCGATGACGATGGCATCGGCACCAGCCTCAACCAAAGCCTTGGCACGATCCAAGGTATCTACAGTTACACCCACACCGGCAGCCACGCGAAGACGACCCTTGGCATCCTTGCAAGCCATTGGCTTGTCTTTTGCCTTGGTGATGTCCTTGTAAGTAATCAATCCTACCAAGTGGTTATCGTTATCCACTACAGGCAACTTCTCAATCTTGTTTTCCTGCAAGATAGCAGCGGCAGCGGTCAAGTCTGTCTGAACATGAGTGGTTACCAAGTTGTCCTTGGTCATCACCTCATCAATCTTCTTGTCCAAGTGACGCTCGAAGCGAAGGTCACGGTTGGTCACGATACCTACGAGGTGATTCTCCTCATCCACCACTGGAATACCACCGATGTGATAGTCGTGCATCATATCAAGGGCATCCTTCACTGTACTACCGCGACGGATAGTCACAGGGTCATAAATCATACCATTCTCAGCACGCTTCACGATAGCAACCTGACGAGCTTGCTCCTCAATGCTCATGTTTTTGTGAATCACACCGATACCACCTTCACGAGCGATGGCAATCGCCATGGAAGCCTCGGTAACAGTGTCCATCGCTGCTGTAACGAATGGCACGTTCAACTCGATGTTACGAGAGAACTTGGTTTTCAACTCTACCTGTTTTGGTAGTACCTCTGAATAAGCAGGGATCAAAAGGACGTCGTCGTAAGTAAGACCGTCCATTACAATTTTATCTGCAACAAATGATGACATATTGTAACCTTTAAAAATTTATTGCGTGCAAATTTAGCAATAATTTCTCAGATAGAGCTCGCTTTTTACGAAATTCTTACCTTATTAATGCTATTTAACGTGTTAGTTGGCTTGTTCAGACAAAAACTTGATTCTTATCAGTCGAATATCCTCTTCGGTATAGTCTTCGTCCAACTCGTCTAGAGCCGTGTCCAAGTCGTCGGTCTCACTCTCCATAAAGTAGTCGTAGATGTCGTCGATCTTGTCATCATCCATACGGTCTTCGATGAAGTAGTCGATGTTCAGTTTGGTGCCGCTATAGACGATGGCCTCTATTTCGTCCAGCAGGTCAGAGAAGTCAAGTCCCTTGGCTCTCGCCAAGTCTTCCAAGTCCATTTGGCGGTCGATGCCCTGGATGATGTTCACCTTGAGCAAAGACTTCTTGGCTACGGTCTTCACACGCAACTCCTCGGGGCGGTCGATGTTGTTCTCCACGCAATATTTCTCTATCAACTTGCAGAATTCCTTGCCATATCGCTTTGCCTTTCCGGCACCCACACCCTGCATGTTCTGCAACTCTTGCAAGTCATGCGGATACATGGTGGCCATCTGCTCCAAGGAGATGTCTTGAAAGATGACATAAGGTGGCAATTTTCGCTTCTTGGCAACGCTCTTGCGCAAGTCTTTCAACATGGCGAAGAGGGTTGGGTCCAATGCCTCGCCATTGTGATTGCCCTCGTGCGTACCCTCGCTATAGTCGTCCTTAAATTCCTTGTCGGCCACAATCATAAACGAGGTTGGGTTCTTCATATAGCGCTTTCCTGCGGCGGTCAACTTCAGAAGTCCGTAGTTCTCCACGTCCTTTCTAAGATACCCCGCTATCAATGCCTGGCGAATCACTGGGTTCCAAACCTTGGCATCCATGTCCTCGCCTGCACCGAATTCTTCCAGTTGGTCGTGTTTATGCGAAACGATGTCGTCGGTGGCACGTCCCTTCACAAAGTCGATGATGTACTCCTGTCGGAAGTTTTCCTTCACGGCAGCCACGGCTTCCAAGACCACAACCAGGGCATCCTTCGCCTCAAACTTCACGGCTGGATGCAAGCAGTTGTCGCAGTTATGGCAGTTTTCCACGTTATAGTCTTCTCCGAAGTAGTGGAGCAACATCTTACGACGGCATACAGAAGACTCGGCGTAAGCAGCCGTCTCCTGCAAGAGCTGGCGACCGATGTCCTGCTCTGCCACTGGCTTGTTCTCCATGAACTTCTCCAGTTTTCTCAGGTCTTTTCGCGCATAGAAAGCGATGCAGATGCCTTCACCTCCATCACGCCCCGCGCGTCCGGTCTCCTGATAATAGCCTTCCAAGCTCTTAGGGATGTCATAGTGGATGACAAATCTCACATCGGGCTTGTCGATGCCCATGCCAAAGGCGATGGTAGCCACAATCACATCAATCTTCTCCATCAAGAAGTCGTCTTGGGTCTGCGAGCGTGTCACTGAATCCAAGCCCGCATGATAAGGCGCAGCCTTGATGTCGTTGGCCTTGAGCACCTCGGCAAGCTCTTCCACCTTCTTCCTGGACAGACAATAGATAATGCCGCTCTTACCTGGATGTTGACGGATAAACATGATAATCTGGCGGTCTATATCTTTGTTCTTTGGGCGAACCTCATAGAAAAGGTTGGGTCTGTTGAACGAGCTTTTGAATTCCTTGGCATCCACGATGCCGAGGTTTTTCTTGATGTCGGTGCGCACCTTGTCGGTGGCTGTCGCCGTGAGGGCGATGACCGGAGCATTGCCTATCTCATTGATAATAGGGCGAATGCGACGATACTCTGGGCGGAAATCGTGTCCCCACTCAGATATACAGTGCGCCTCGTCGATAGCGTAGAATGAGATTTTGATGGTCTTCAGAAATTCCACGTTATCTTCCTTGGTCAATGATTCTGGAGCTACATAGAGGAGCTTGGTCTTGCCGCTCACGATGTCGTTTTTCACCTTCTCGATGGCCGACTTGTTGAGCGACGAGTTAAGATAATGCGCCACACCGTCTTCCTCGCTGAGTCCATTGATTACATCCACCTGGTTTTTCATCAGGGCTATCAATGGAGAGATGACGATGGCCGTTCCATCCATAATCAGAGAAGGCAACTGATAGCACAAGCTCTTGCCGCCTCCTGTCGGCATCAACACGAAGGTATCGTTGCCATCCATCAGATTCCTGATGATGGTCTCTTGTTCTCCTTTAAACGAATCGAAACCAAAGTAATGTTTCAATTGTTCCGTAAGATTTATCTGTTCCGTCATATCCAACTATTATTATTTTGATGTCTTTATATGGTATAGAAAAACCAGTTGGGAAGAATCTCTCCCAACCGATTTATGTCCTTATGCCGACTCCAACTGTCCAAGGTGAGCCTTGTCCAATTGTTTTTTGGCATAGTCCAATGTCACTTCAAACTTTTTCACCTCCTGTGAAGGAGCCTCAAACATGGCATCCGTCATCACCGCCTCGACGATGGAACGGAGTCCACGCGCGCCGAGCTTATACTCCACAGCCTTATCTACCATGTAGTCGAGCGCATCCTCGGTAAACTCTAGCTTGATGCCATCCATCTCGAAGAGCTTCATATACTGCTTCACGATGGAGTTCTTTGGCTCTACCAAGATTTTGCGCAATGCCTCTCTATCCAGTGGGTTGAGGTAGGTAAGCACAGGCAGACGACCGATAATCTCCGGAATCAATCCGAAAGACTTCAGGTCTTGTGGCAAGATATACTTCATCAAGTCTTTCTTATCCACCTTCGCCACGTTCTGCACAGAGTTGTAGCCCACCACGTGGGTGTTGAGTCGCTGTGCTATCTTGCGCTCGATGCCGTCGAAGGCACCACCGCAGATAAAGAGGATGTTCTTGGTATCCACATGGATATAGTCCTGGTCTGGGTGCTTGCGACCACCCTTTGGTGGTACATTCACCATGGTACCCTCCAAGAGTTTCAAGAGTCCCTGCTGCACACCCTCGCCGCTCACGTCACGGGTGATGGATGGGTTGTCGCTCTTGCGGGCAATCTTGTCAATCTCATCGATGAAGACGATGCCTCGCTCGGCTGCCTCCACATTGTAGTCGGCCACCTGGAGCAGGCGAGAGAGAATGCTCTCCACGTCCTCACCCACGTAACCTGCCTCTGTAAACACAGTGGCATCGACGATGGTGAATGGTACGTCGAGCAACTTGGCGATGGTGCGAGCCAACAGGGTCTTACCTGTTCCCGTGCTACCCACCATGATGATGTTGCTCTTCTCGATTTCCACACCGTCCTTGTTTTCTGGCTGCTGCAAACGCTTGTAATGGTTATATACAGCCACGGCAAGATGGCGCTTTGCCTGGTCTTGTCCGATGATGTATTCATCCAGATATTTCTTGATATCTACAGGCTTTGGCACCTGTTTCAAGTTGAATTTGCCATCAGCAGGAGGGTTCAGCACACCTGTCTGCTGCACGATGTCAAAAGCCTGCTTGGCGCAATCCTCGCAGATAAAGCCATTGATACCTGTAATCAACAGCTTCACTTCTGTCTCGCTTCTTCCACAGAAGCTACAAACTTTCTTTGGCATAATGTCTTTTTCTTTATCTTCTTTTATACCTTAATTATATATACTTTATTATATATATACCTATTTTTCGAATAGCGATAACCCGTACGCTTACTTGCGTACCAACACCTGGTCTATCATGCCATATTCCTTGGCCTCCTCGGCTGTCATCCAGTAGTTACGGTCGCTGTCTGCCCAAACCTTGTCGTATGGAGTGTGAGAGTGGTCGGAGATGATGGTGTAGAGTTCCTTCTTCATCTTCAGGATCTCGCGAGCCTCAATCTCGATGTCGGAAGCCTGGCCCTGCACGCCTCCCAATGGCTGGTGAATCATCACACGGCTGTGAGGCAGAGCCGAACGCTTGCCCTCCTGACCAGAAACAAGCAGCACGGCAGCCATGGATGCAGCCATACCCGTACAGATGGTAGCCACGTCGCTGGAGATAAACTGCATGGTATCATAGATGCCCAAACCAGCGGTAACACTACCACCAGGGCTGTTCAAGTAGATGGAGATATCCTTGCCGTTATCCACAGAGTCGAGATAGAGCAACTGTGCCTGCAAAGTATTGGCTGTGTAGTCGTCAATCTCAGTGCCCAAGAAGATGATGCGATCCATCATCAAGCGAGAGAAGACATCCATCTGGGTCACGTTCAGCTGACGCTCCTCCAAGATGTAAGGATTCAAATACTGTGCCTGCGACTTGATGACGTCGTCGAGCACCATACCGTTCATACCAAGATGCTTGGTAGCATATTTTCTAAAATCGTTCATATCTTTTATTGCTTTTTTCTCTAAAATTTAGTACGAAAAAACGAGGTTATCGACCTCATCATCTCGTTCGGTGGAACAAAGATAATAAAAAAAGTCGATAACCTCGTAATTATTTGAAGTTTTTTTTCAAAAAAGTGTTATTCCTGCATCATCTTGTTGAAATCCTCTACAGAAATCTCCTTTTCGTTGAGCTTAACCACCTTCTTGAGGGCAGCAGCCAACTTGCGGTCGATAGAGCGATCTACCAATGCGTCAACAGAGTCACCCTTCTTGATAATCTCGTTGGCATAGTTCTCGATGTACTCCTCAGGGATGTTGGTCATACCATACTGAGCGAACTGAGCGCGAGCAGCCTCCTTGGCTGTCTCCTTGATATCCTCGTCGTTCACCTTGATGTCCTGAGCCTTGATGAGCTGCTCCTTGATGAGGTGCCATGTCAACTCCTTGATGCTCTGCTCGTAGTTCTTCTCTACGAAGTCCTCACCCTTGTCCTTGTTGTTGGCAAGCATGATGCGCTTCAAGAGTGCGTCTGGGTAAGTCAACTCGCCTACCTTCTTCTCGCAGTGAGCGCGAACGTCGAGGATGAACTTGTAGTCAGAGTCGTTGACCAACTGCGCCTTCAATCCCTCTTCGATCTTAGCACGGAAAGCAGCCTCGTCCTTCACGTCAGTATCCTCGCCGAATACCTGCTTGAAGAGCTCCTCGTTGATCTCGTGCTTCTTGAAGCGCTGGATCTCAGTGATCTGGAAGCTGAACTCAGACTCCAAGTCAGCCACAGCCTCACGCTCAATCTTCAAGAGAGAAGATACCTCAGTGTCGTTCTCTGGGTAAGCCTTCTTAGGGTTGAATGTGATTACGTCGCCGAGCTTAGCGTCCTTGAAGAGGTCCTTCTGCTCCTCTACCTTGATGTAGCTAGGCATCAAGATGGCACCCTCTACGGTGATGCCACCTTCCTTGGTGTTACCGTTCTCGTCGAGCTCACGGATGTCACCCTTCAAGAGGTCGTTCTCCTCATACTTCTCAGCCTTCTCGTAGCTACCTGCACGTGAAGCGTACATATCTACCTGCTGGTCGAGGATCTTATCGTCAACTGTGATGTTATAGTAATCAACCTTGTCACGGCCGTTGAGAGTTACCTTGAACTCTGGAGCGACAGCGATGTCGAACATGAATGTGAATGTAGTACCCTTCTCCAAGTCAGCTGGCTCCTGCTTCTCTGATGGGAGAGGCTCGCCGAGCATCTGAATCTTGTTGTCCTGTACATACTTGTAAATCTCCTGGCCAACGAGCTTGTTGATGGCCTCCATCTTTACAGATGCACCGAACTGGCGCTTAATCATACCCATAGGAGCCTGACCAGGACGGAAACCTGGAACATTAGCCTTCTTACGGTAATCTTTCAATGTCTTCTCGACATCATTCTTGTAGTCCTCCTCCTCTACAACGAGGGTCAAAAGACCATTAATCTTGTCAGGATTTTCAAATGAAACTTTCATCTTGATTTTTTATTATTTGTTATTATTAATATTTTCGATTCAATTGGTTTAGGCATTCCACTTGTTCGCATGGTAGCTCTCCACACAATCGGCTTGCAAAATTACGCATTTTTAGCGGATATACCTAATATATAAGAGAAAAATTTGTTTTTTTAACCTAATTACTCCGTTTCCGTGGCTTTTTTCTGCTCATCCAGCAACTGGAAGTCTTTCTTTCTGAGCACGAAGCTGGTGGTGAGGTACTTCTCCTTCACTGTCTTGTTCTCGGCCAGTTCCTCCGGCGTGCCCTGGAAGAGGATGCGCCCCTCGAAGAGCAGATAGGCTCGGTCGGTGATGGTAAGGGTCTCATCCACATTGTGGTCGGTGATGAGGATACCGATGTTGCGGTACTTCAGTTTCCATACGATGTGCTGGATTTCCTCCACCTGGATAGGATCGACACCGGCAAATGGCTCGTCGAGCATGATAAACTTAGGGTCGTTGGCGAGGCAACGGGCGATTTCCACTCTTCGGCGCTCACCTCCAGAGAGTTGGTCGCCTAGGTTCTTGCGCACTTTCTGTAGGTCGAAATCTTTGATCAGGCTCTCCAACTTCTCCTTTTGGTAAGCTCTTGGCTTGCCCGTCATCTCCAATACTGCCATGATGTTGTCTTCCACGCTCATCTTGCGGAACACGCTCGCCTCCTGCGGCAGGTATCCGATACCCTTGCGGGCACGCTTATACACTGGGTATTTCGTGATTTCCTCGTCGCCAAGATACACATGGCCTTCGTTGGGAACCACCAGGCCGGTGGTCATATAGAAAGAGGTGGTCTTACCCGCACCGTTTGGTCCGAGCAAACCCACAATCTCGCCTTGCTTCACATTGATGGTCACACCATTGGCAACGGTTCTTTTGCCATAGCGCTTGACCAGTCCTTCTGTTCGCAGCACCAATTTTTTCTCCGTTGGCTGCTGCGCTGCATTCATATTTTCGTCCATAATTAGCTAATTTGACTGCAAAAATACTAAAAAATGGGGAAATAACACCTTAAAAAGCTAAAACTATTCATAATATTGCAGTTTTTTACAGGATTTTGCGTAATTTTGCATCCAAATTCATAGAATATTAGCATGATTATAGAAAAATGGCTTACCACCTTCGGTAAATATCTGATATTGATGGGGCGTGCCTTCTCGCGCCCTGAGCGCATGCGCATGTTCCTCAAGCAGTATGTCAAGGAGATGTCGCAGCTCGGAGTCGATTCCATTGGCATCGTACTCCTCATTTCTTTCTTCATCGGTGCGGTCATCTGCATCCAGATGAAGCTCAACATCCAGAGCCCTTGGATGCCTAGATGGGTTTCGGGATACACCACCCGCGAGATTATGCTGCTGGAGTTCTCGTCCAGCATCATGTGTTTGATTCTTGCCGGTAAGGTGGGGTCCAACATCGCCTCGGAGCTGGGCACCATGCGAGTGACCCAACAGATCGACGCCCTCGACATCATGGGTGTCAACTCGGCTTGCTACCTGGTGTTGCCTAAGATATTGGGCTTGGTCACCATCATGCCGTTCCTCGTCATCTTCAGTTCTGGCATGGGCATCATCGGTGCGTATGGCACGGCCTTCATCGGTCACATCCTACCTCCTGATGATTTGACGTTGGGTCTGCAACACTCTTTCAACCAGTGGTTTGTATGGATGAGTATCATCAAGAGTCTCTTCTTCGCCTTCATCATTTCGAGTGTTTCCTGCTACTTCGGATACACCGTAGAGGGCGGTTCTGTAGAGGTCGGAAAGTCTTCCACCGATGCCGTGGTTTGCTCCAGCGTGCTGATTCTTTTCTCCGACGTGTTCCTCACCCAATTACTTTCTTAAAGATTCATTGCAAATATGATAGAAGTTAAAAATCTTACGAAAACATTCGGCGACAAGACCGTACTCGACAACATCAGCGTGAAGTTTGAAACCGGAAAGACCAATCTCATCATCGGACAGAGTGGTTCGGGAAAGACAGTGCTGATGAAAAACCTGGTCGGACTCCTCGACCCTACCAGTGGCGAGGTGCTCTACGACGGGCGCAACTTCGTGCAAATGAGCAAGAAGGAGAAGGTGATGATGCGCCGTGAGATGGGTATGATTTTCCAGAGCGCAGCCCTCTTCGACTCGCTCAACGTGTTGGAAAACGTGATGTTCCCACTCGATATGTTCTCCAGTATGAACTACAAGGAGCGTGTAAAGCGTGCCCAGGAATGCCTCGACCGTGTCAACCTGATTGACGCCCAGCAGAAATACCCTGGCGAAATCTCGGGCGGTATGCAGAAACGTGTCGCCATCGCCCGTGCCATCGTGATGAATCCGAAATATCTCTTCTGCGACGAGCCGAACTCGGGACTCGACCCGAAGACCTCGCTTGTCATCGACGAACTACTCTCGGGCATCACCAAGGATTATAATATGACCACCATCATCAATACCCACGACATGAACTCCGTGATGGGCATCGGTGAGAACATCTGCTTCATCTACCAAGGTCACAAGGAGTGGCAGGGCAACAAAGACCAGGTGATGGGTTCCACCAACGAGAAGCTCAACGACCTCGTCTTCGCCTCCGATCTCTTCCGCAAGGTGAAAGAGGTGGAAATGGGAAAACAACAATAAATACGATGATAAAAAAATAGAGCTTGCCGCATTTGGCAAGCTCTATTTTTTTATCATCGCATTTTCCATTCTCCCTTCACCTCCACCATCGGAACCACGATTTGTTCCTTGGTACTGTCTCCGTAAGCCAGTTGCAAGAACACATCTGCCACATGACGAGCAGTATCAGCCTTGGCATTCAAGATATTCACCTGCTTCATGCCCTTATGTTCCTCCTGTTGTTGCTCCACAAACATCTGTGCGTTCAGCAACATCTGTTCATGATAACCCTTCGGAATGCGATAAGGCTGGTTGAATCCCGCCACATAAGCCTCGTACTTGCCCTGCAGGAGCAAGTCGTAATATCCCTTGGCGGCAATACCTGCAAAATAGCCAGGGTCGGGAGCCTCCTCCTTGCAGGAAGAAAGTCCCAACCCCATACCTAATATTATAAAAAACAAAAGTTTCTTCATCTCAAAGAATTTCATTAACATTGAATTCTTCACTCTTCGTTCTTCACTCTTCACTCAAAATTACTTCTGGCGAATGAAGATGTTGATTGGACATCCATGCAACGACCAGTTCTCGCGAATCTTGTTCTCCAAGAAGCGGCGATAGTTCTCCTTCACATACTGTGGCAAGTTGGCGTAGAACACGAACGATGGAATCGTGGTGTTAGGCAACTGGGTACAGTACTTGATCTTGATATACTTGCCCTTGATGCTCTGTGGAGGATAAGCCTCGATGATAGGCAGCATCACCTCGTTGAGCTTCGATGTACCGATGTGCGCCTTGCGGTTCTGATATACCTGCTTGGCAGTCTCCAATACCTTGAAGATGCGCTGCTTGGTCAATGCCGACGCAAAGATGATTGGGAAATCCACGAATGGAGCCATACGCTTGCGGATGGCGGTCTCGAAGGTGTCGATGACCTTCTGGTTCTTGTCTTCCACCAAGTCCCACTTGTTCACTACCACCACCAGGCTCTTGTTGTTCTTCTGAATCAACTGGAAGATGTTCATATCCTGGGTCTCGATACCACGGGTGGCGTCGAGCATCAGGATGCACACATCACTATTCTCGATGGCACGGATTGAGCGCATCACGGAGTAGAACTCCAAGTCCTCGCTCACCTTGTTCTTGCGGCGAATACCCGCTGTATCGACGAGATAGAAGTCGAATCCGAATTTGTCATATCTGGTATAGATACTGTCACGGGTGGTACCAGCTATCTCGGTAACGATGTTTCTATCCTCACCGATGAAGGCGTTGATGATACTGCTCTTGCCAGCGTTAGGACGACCTACCACGGCGAAACGTGGAATATCCTCCTCGATGCTTTCCTCAGGGTTGTCCTGAAGTTTGTCCAATATCATGTCGAGCAAGTCGCCCGTACCGCCACCTGTTGCGGCACTGATGCACTGAGGGTCGCCCAAGCCCAACTTGTAGAACTCGGCTGCCTCGTAATACTCTGCACTATTATCCACCTTGTTGGCAACCAGGATCACCGGCAATTTGGCACGG